>JANYJE010000001.1 GCA_025408405.1 Nitrosomonadales bacterium
GAGATGGTGATGCCGGGCGACAACGTATCCGTTACCGTCAACCTGATCGCCCCGATTGCGATGGAAGAAGGTCTGCGCTTCGCGATTCGCGAAGGCGGTCGTACCGTGGGCGCGGGTGTGGTTGCCAAGATTATTGCGTAAATAAATAAAGCACACAGCGGGGCGAGTTGATCGCTCTGCTGTGTGTTGTTTTTGTAAAAGGTTATTAATAGGCCAGTAGCTCAATTGGTAGAGTATCGGTCTCCAAAACCGAGGGTTGGGGGTTCGAGACCCTCCTGGCCTGCCAGTTAAAAGTTAAAAATAGACTGAAAGTAAAAGGCAGATCACGCATGGCAGATAAAATCAAATTAAGCGTGGCATTCCTGCTGGTTGTTGCTGGCATAGTCGGCTTCTACTATTTGCATGAAAGCGCGGCAGTGTTGCGCATCGTGTCGGTGCTGCTTGGTTTGTTGCTGGCGGCGGCGGTTGTCTGGACATCGGAGCCGGGCAAGCGCTTTTTCGGCTTTGCCAAAGACTCGGTGGCGGAAGCCAAGCGTGTGGTTTGGCCGACTCGCAAGGAAACCTTGCAGACGACCGGCGTGGTGGTTTTGTTTGCTGTGATCATGGCGCTGTTCCTGTGGGCGGTGGATGCGAGCCTGTTGTTGGTGGTTAACAAACTGATGGGACGGGTCGAGTAATGTCTAAGCGCTGGTATGTTGTGCATACGTACTCCCAATTTGAAAAGAGTGTGCATCGTGCTCTGGTAGAGCGCATTGCGCGTGCGGGCATGCAGGATTTGTTCGGGCAAATTCTGGTTCCGGTGGAAGAGGTTGTGGAGCTTAAATCCGGCCAGAAGAGCATCAGCGAGCGCAAGTTTTTCCCGGGTTATGTGCTGGTCGAAATGGAAATGACCGACGAGACCTGGCATCTGGTCAAGAGTATTCCCAAGGTTTCCGGATTCATAGGTGGGACGGCGATGAAGCCGACGCCGATTAGCCAAAAGGAAGTCGACAACATCATGCAGCAGATGCAGGCGGGTGTTGAGAAGCCGCGTCCCAAGGTGCTGTTTGAGATTGGCGAGTCGGTCCGCGTTAAAGAGGGGCCGTTCACAGACTTTAACGGATCGGTGGAAACGGTTAATTACGACAAGAGCAAGTTGCGCGTGGCTGTGACCATTTTTGGCCGCTCAACGCCAGTCGAGCTGGATTTCGGGCAGGTAGAAAAAGCCTGATAACAGGACTCGGGATTCAGGGTTTTGGATTGAGCAGTAAAAGTGTAGTTGTTTTTAACGGGGAGCGTGTCGGAGCAACAGCGGCATGCGTTTAACCCACTAACAGGAGTATTAAAATGGCAAAGAAAATTGTCGGCTTTATCAAGCTGCAAGTTCCTGCTGGGAAAGCAAATCCCAGCCCTCCCATCGGTCCAGCTCTGGGTCAGCGCGGCCTCAATATCATGGAGTTCTGCAAGGCGTTTAACGCGCAGACCCAGGGTGTAGAGCCAGGCTTGCCGATCCCGGTGGTGATTACCGCCTATGCGGACAAGAGCTTCACCTTCATTATGAAGACGCCGCCTGCGACCATTCTGATCAAGAAGGCCGCTGGCATACAGAAGGGCAGCAAGACGCCGCATACCGACAAGGTTGGCAAGCTGACCCGCAAGCAAGCGGAAGATATTGCAAAAACAAAGATGCCTGATCTGACTGCGGCCGACATGGACGCGGCGGTGCGTACTATTGCCGGTAGTGCACGCAGTATGGGTATTACAGTGGAGGGTGTATAACATGGCGAATGTTTCCAAGCGTTATAAAGCCCTGGCTGCCAAGGTCGATCGCAACAAGCTGTACGCGCTGGATGAGGCGCTGAACCTGGTTAAAGAGACCGCCAAGGCGAAATTTGACGAGTCCATCGACGTAGCCGTGAATCTCGGTATCGATGCTCGTAAATCGGACCAGCTGGTGCGCGGTTCCGTGGTGCTGCCCAAGGGTACGGGTAAAGTGATGCGCGTGGCGGTATTTGCGCAGGGCGCCAAGGCTGAAGAGGCGCGTGCGGCTGGTGCGGATATTGTCGGTTTTGAAGATCTGGCCGAGAGTATCAAGGCGGGCAAGATGGATTTTGACGTGGTGATCGCGTCTCCGGATGCAATGCGTATCGTGGGTCAGCTTGGACAGATTCTGGGTCCGCGCGGCCTGATGCCTAACCCCAAGGTGGGTACGGTGTCTGCTGACGTGGCTGGTGCCGTGCGCAATGCCAAGGCCGGTCAGGTGCAATATCGTACCGACAAGAACGGCATCGTGCAGTGCACTATCGGCCGTGCGTCTTTCGATGCGGCTGCGTTGCGTGAAAACATGATGGCGCTGATTGATGCGCTGAATAAGGCCAAGCCAGCCGGTTCCAAGGGTGTTTACCTGAAAAAAGTGGCGCTTTCCAGCACCATGGGTGTGGGAATTCGCGTCGAACAGGCGAGTTTGGCAGTTTAAGTATTAAATGAATTTGCGGCATGGTGCGTGAAGCCCGTGTCGCTAGAAGGCTTTGGACTGCTGGCAGGATAGGCAGATTGTCAAAGACCGTAGGTATCGGCGGCTGTTCTGGCCAATGATTTAATTGACGATGAAGATCGTTGACCCACGTAGATGGTGTGCCCGCAAGTGAAGTCTGAACAGTTTTTGTTCTCCAGCTTGAGGACGCGGTTATTAATAATGGAATACGGAACCCCCGGGTTTGTATTCTGGTTGATGGAGGAAGACTTTGAGTCTTAATCTGCAAGAAAAACAGGCAGTAGTGGCTGAAGTCAGTGCGCAAGTTGCACAGGCCCAGACTATTGTTCTGGCAGAGTACCGTGGTATCGCGGTGGCGGATATTACCAAGTTGCGTGCTAATGCCCGTAACGCTGGTGTGTATTTCCACGTGTTGAAAAACACGCTGGCACGCCGCGCTGTACAAGGCACTCCTTTTGAAGCGTTGGCGGAAAAAATGGTTGGCCCACTGGTGTACAGCATCAGTACCGACGCCGTTGCCGCTGCAAAAGTGGTGCATGACTTTGCCAAGACTAACGATAAGCTGGTGATTAAAGCGGGTTCTATGGCGGGTGCCGTGATGTCTGCGGACGAAGTTAAAGTGCTGGCAGCAACACCAAGCCGCGACGAGTTGATCGCGATGTTGATGGCGACCATGAATGCTGCAACCAGCACATTTGTGCGCGGCCTGGCTGCGATCCGCGACAAGAAGGAAGCCGAAACGGCTGCCGCTTAACGTCAACTGCATATTTTTGAATTAAACATTTAGGAGAATTACATGGCTGTTAATAAAGCTGACATTCTGGACGCAATTGCACAAATGACTGTGCTGGAATTGTCCTCACTGATCAAGGAAATGGAAGAGAAATTTGGCGTATCCGCTGCTGCTGTTGCTGTTGCCGCTCCAGCTGGCGCTGCTGGTGGCGCTGCTGCCGTCGAGCAAACCGAGTTCACTGTAAACCTGATGGCTGCTGGTGACAGCAAGGTTAACGTGATCAAGGTAGTGCGCGCAATTACCGGCCTGGGCTTGAAAGAAGCCAAGGATCTGGTTGATGGCGCACCTAAGGCCGTTAAGGAAGGTGTCTCCAAGGCCGATGCTGACGCTATTGCCAAGCAACTGATTGAAGCTGGCGCTACAGCTGAAATCAAGTAATAGCTGTCTATGCATAAAGGCTGACGGTATGCCGTCAGCCTTTTGCCGTTTCTTGAGCGCCGCCCGAAATGGTGGTTTTGTAATGCTGAGAAGCTAACGGTTAACGAGCGTGAGTTGCGCTTTTTGTCCCTTACCTTTTTCCCTCTGCCGTGGAGATGTCAATGAGTTATTCTTTTACTGAAAAAAAACGTATCCGTAAAAGTTTTGCAAAACGGATCGGCGCTTTGCCGGTGCCTTTTTTGCTGTCCACACAATTGGAATCCTATAGCGCATTCCTGCAGGCAGATTCTGCCCCGGAAAAGCGCAATAACCAGGGATTGCAGGCTGCCTTTAATTCGATCTTCCCGATTGAAAGCCATAACAAGTTCGCGCGTCTGGACTTTGTCAGCTATGTGCTGGGAACGCCGCCGTTTGACGTGAGGGAATGTCAGCAGCGCGGCTTGACCTATGCTTCGCCGTTGCGCGCACGCGTGCGCCTGACTTTGCTAGACAAGGAAGCGTCCAAGCCTACCGTCAAGGAAGTGAAAGAGCAGGAAGTGTACATGGGCGAGATTCCGCTGATGACGCACACGGGTTCTTTCGTGATTAACGGCACCGAGCGCGTGATCGTGTCGCAATTGCATCGTTCGCCCGGCGTGTTTTTCGAGCATGACCGCGGCAAGACCCATTCATCCGGCAAGCTGTTGTTCTCCGCACGCGTGATTCCTTACCGTGGTTCCTGGCTGGATTTCGAATTTGACGCGAAAGACTATGTGTACTTCCGCATCGACCGTCGCCGCAAATTGCCGGTCACGATCCTGCTGAAATCGCTTGGCTATACGCCGGAGCAGATTCTGGCTGCTTTCTTTGCCTTTGACGCTTTCCATCTGGGCAAGAAAGGCATCCAGTTTGAAGTGGTGCCTGAGCGCTTGCGCGGTGAGATGGCACGCTTTGACATTACTACCAAGGCCGGCAAGCTCATTGTGGCCAAAGACAAGCGCATTACCGCGCGCCATATACGTGAAATTGCCGAAGATGGCATCACCAAGCTGACGGTGGGCGATGATTTCCTGTTGGGCCGAGTGCTGGCGCATAACCTGGTGGACAAGGACAGCGGCGAGGTAATCGCCAATGCCAACGACGAAATCACCGAAACATTGCTGGCCAAGCTGCAAGAGGCTGGCGTAAGCAAGATCAACACGCTGTACATCAATGATCTGGATCAGGGCGGTTTTATATCGCAGACGCTGCGCACTGACGAAACCACCGATCTGTGGACTGCACGCGTGGCGATCTATCGCATGATGCGTCCTGGCGAGCCGCCTACAGAAGATGCTGTGGAAGGGCTGTTCAACGGCCTGTTTTTCTCCGAGGAACGCTACGATCTCTCGGTGGTCGGGCGCATGAAATTCAACCGCCGCGTTGGCCGTGAAGAGCTGACAGGTGCGGTAACCCTGTCCAATGACGACATCGTTGCCGTAATCAAAATCCTGGTTGAGTTGCGCAACGGCCGTGGCGAAATCGACGACATCGATCACCTGGGTAACCGTCGTGTGCGCGCCGTGGGCGAGCTGGCCGAGAACCAGTTCCGTACCGGCCTGGCTCGTGTCGAGCGTGCGGTGAAGGAGCGTCTGGGCCAGGCCGAGACCGACAACCTGATGCCGCATGACCTGATCAATGCGAAACCAATTTCTGCTGCGGTCAAGGAGTTTTTCGGCTCCAGCCAGCTGTCGCAATTTATGGATCAAACCAACCCCTTGTCGGAAGTGACGCACAAACGGCGTATTTCGGCTCTGGGACCTGGCGGCTTGACGCGCGAGCGCGCCGGCTTCGAGGTGCGTGACGTGCATCCGACCCACTATGGTCGTGTGTGCCCGATCGAAACACCGGAAGGTCCGAACATCGGCCTGATCAACTCGCTTGCACTGTATGCGCGCACCAATGAATACGGCTTTATTGAGACGCCGTATCGCCGCGTGCTCAAGGGCCGTGCAAGCGATGACGTGGATTACCTGTCTGCGATTGAAGAAGGCAAGTTCACCATTGCGCAGGCTAATGCCGAGCTGGACAGCAAAGGCAAGTTTACCAATGACATCGTGTCTTCGCGTCAGCACAACGAGTTCGTGCTGGCTACTCCGGACCGGATTGAATATATGGACGTGGCGCCAGCGCAGGTAGTGTCGGTAGCCGCTTCGCTGATTCCGTTCCTGGAGCATGACGACGCCAACCGCGCATTGATGGGCGCCAACATGCAGCGCCAGGCTGTGCCTTGTCTGCGTGCGGAAAAAGCCCTGGTCGGTACCGGCATCGAGCGCACTGTTGCGGTGGACTCGGGTACGGCGGTGCAGGCATGGCGCGGTGGTCGCGTGGATTACGTGGATGCCGGCCGTATCGTGGTGCGCGTCAATGACGATGAAACCACGCACGGCGAAGTCGGTGTGGATATCTACAACCTGACCAAGTACACGCGTTCCAACCAGAACACCAATATCAACCAGCGTCCGCTGGTGCGCATGGGGGATGTGATCACCCGCGGT
>JANYJE010000002.1 GCA_025408405.1 Nitrosomonadales bacterium
AGCCGGTCGCCGCCCGCCACCTTCTGCCCGCGCGTCATCACATGCGCCAGCACCTTGTCCACGGTGTCGGTATTGAACAGCCATTTGTTGAGCGCTTCGGCACCCACTTCATCGGGCGCAGTGCCGTCCTCGCTCCACTCCAGCGCATCCCACTGCTCCTGCTCGTCTTCCGAAAGCTCGTCGTACTTGATGCCCTCGCGCTGAAACTTGAGCGGCACCGAAACCGCCTCGGGCGGAACCAGAAACTTGTCGGATACCGCATCATCCAGCGAATAGGCATCGGTCGGCACGCCGCTTTCCAGGTCGAACAGGCCATAGGTATTGTGGTCGATTTCATCCTTGGGCGTCGCGGTCAGCCCCACCAGCAAGCTGTCGAAATACTCAAAAATGGCGCGGTATTTTTGATACACCGAGCGGTGCGCTTCGTCGATCACGATAAGGTCGAAGTGCCCCACGCCAAAGCGGCGCTGGCCGTCCTTGGCATCATCAATCAGCCCCATCATGGTGGGATAGGTGGAAAGGTAAACGCGCCCCTCGGTATCTTTTTCGGTAACCAGATTCACCGGCGAAGAATCCGGCAAGTGCGTCTTGAAGGCGTTGACCGCCTGCCGCACCAAAGCCACACGGTCGGCCAAAAACAGCACGCGCTTGGCCCAGTTGCAGCGCATCAACACATCGGCCAGCGCAATCACCGTGCGCGTCTTGCCCGCCCCGGTCGCCATCACCACCAAGGCCTTGCGCTGGCGGTCGGTTTCAATGGCTTCGCCAATGCGGCGGATCGCGCGCGTCTGGTAATAGCGCTCGACGATAGCCTCGTTGATAGTCGCGGCTGCCAGCGATTTGCGCGTGGCTCTGCGCTGAATCATCAACTCCAGCTCGGCCTTTTTGAAAAAGCCCTGCACCGCACGCGGCGGGTAGCTGGCATCGTCCCATAGCCAATGCTCATAGCCATTGGTGTAAAAAATCACTGGGCGCTGACCATACTTCGCTTCCAGGCAATCGGCATACAGCTTGGCTTGCTGCTGCCCCACCTTGGCATCGCGCTTGGTGCGCTTGGCTTCAATCACGGCCAGCGGTTTGCCGTCATCTGCCCACAACACATAATCGACAAAGCCGATGCCGGAATCGCTGGGCATGCCGCTCACTTCAAACTCGCGGTCTTGCGGCTTGTCCAGCGGCCAGCCCGCTTCTTTCAACAACAGGTCGATGAAGTAGTCGCGGGTTTGCGCTTCGGAATAATCGTGGGTATCGAGTTGCGCGGAGTTGGTTTTCTTGGCAGTGGCGATTTCCTCTCGCAGCTTTTTCAGCTCCGCATCCAGTGCCGTCTTGTCCGCCAGCAGCGTGGTGAGCTTTTCGTCGCGCTCGTGCAGTTGCGCTTCCAGCTTCTGCAATTGGCCTAGTGACTGCGTCGGCGCAGCGGAAGGCTGCGGCAGCAATGCCGCAGAAAAAACCAGGCCGGGGTCTGGGCGCGACTTCTTGCCATAGGTGCGCGCCAGCCAATAGCACACATGGAACAGTTCACGCGTCGCCGTCAGGGCATCGGCAGGCAAAATTTTGCGCGTGCTGTGTACCGCCAGATTGCCAAGGTCTTTGATGAGCTTGGTCTTGGTGAACACCGCCTCGCCCGTTGCCTTGCGGAAAGTGGGCTCGTGGATCAGCGCACTCAGGTGATCCTGGTACGGAAGCTTGAGCGTCTTGTCGTAGGTGTACAGCCATGCCACCGTCAGCTCCAGCGCGCGGCGGGAATAAAAGCAGGATGCGCGGGCATCGGTGTTCGCCATTCCTTCGGCTTGGGTTGCTGCTTCAAACAGCAGCGGCCACTCGGATTGAAGGAAAGCGAAGTTGCTCATTCAGAGTTCTCCACGGAAAGCGCGGTGCTGGAGGGAGGCGAACAGATAATTTTGCTCAACCAATGCAGCTTGATTCAGTTCCTTTTGTTTATTAATGACAGAGAGCTTCTGGGCAAATTTGAGTTGTGCCTCAATTGGGGGTAGCGGAATCTTTAATTCGCGCTGTGCTGTAATAGGTACTTGATTGCGAGTGGTTTGCCCCATATTTTTCTGCAACTGCCGTTGAAATCCTGAAGACTGAAGCGATGCTGCTAGAAATTGAGAATTGAGAAAAACGGGGTTAGGACGAAAGGCTGTTAAGGAGGTTCCGATAAGTGCTTTGCTAAACCGCCCGTCATACAAGGCAACCTTACCGACGGATGCATTGTGTGAAAGAAGCACATCACCTTTCTGAATCCATCCTATTTTCAATTTGTTCGCTATTTCATCACGGAGACGCTCTATCAGTTCGTCATCAATTAAGCCTTCCTCGGTGATACATTTGGCAGACAAAAATGAAATACCGGATGTGCCAAAATCATCAGCTCGTGGATACATACTTCCGTGGTTGCCATCTTTATGTAATAGCAAAACCTTATCATCCAGCATCTTCCCAATACTTTTTTCAGCCTTGTTTCTCCCAAACATCTCAATGAAAATCGACTGAGTGAGGTTGTCCAGTTGTGCCAAGGATTCCCTGCGCTTGGCGCGGATAGCATCGGCTTGGTCGAGGATTGCGGCTATGCGGACTTGTTCGGAGAGCGCAGGCAACATGAGAGGCAATGAATGAATCATTTCTCTAGTGATAACCCCCTGCGCCGCGCCTTGTGCCCCGTTTCTTAACTGTATGACTTTGGTCTTAAGAAAATGAAACAAAAAATCAGAGTTAAGCTTTCCATAAATTGCGCGCACAGCAGCTACCGACCGACCAATCGCACAATCAAAAGTTGATTGATTAACTTTTCCTGCTGTCGCTCCAACAACGCAAACCAGCACATCATCTGGGCGAGATAACTTTAGTGGTGTTGTTGTCCATTCGCGCACAATGGGAAACCGCTCCTGAAATTCCCCCGCTTTAATAAAGACGGTTCCATCACCATCCTTATTGCATGCATCTCCGGGCGGCGCTTGCCCCATTACCACTTCAACTACATCGCCGAGCCTAATGGTCGAGATGCTCACCCTAGCATCTCCTCAAGCTCTTTCATGCCCGCCGCAATCTCCGCTTCCAACTTGTCGAGCTTTGCCATAATCACTTCGGGCGATTCGTGTTCCACCACGTCATACACCACTTCCTTGTAGCGGTTCAGCGATAGGTCGTAGCCATTGGCAGCAATCTCTGATTTGGGTACGCAAAAGCTCTGCGCAGTGCGAGGGCGCTGCAGTTCTTCACCCTCGCGTTGCTTCCACCGCACCAACACATCGGGCAGGTTGTTCTTGGCGTGTTCGGCTTCGTTCAATGCTTG
>JANYJE010000003.1 GCA_025408405.1 Nitrosomonadales bacterium
GTGCCGATGATGGGCAACAAGATCGCGTTCAACCCGGCCATCTTCGAGCACAACGAACATTACGGCATCGCTTACGGTATGGGGCTGACGGCGGAGAAGGTGGCGGAGCGCTGGAAGATAAGCCGTGAAGCGCAGGACGAGTTTGCGTTGCAGAGCCATCTGCGCGCCATCGCCGGGATCAACAACGGCGAATTCGAGGACGAGATCACGCCGTACCACATTACCGACCAGGTGCCGGACATGAACACGCGCGAGGTGAAGGTGAAAGAGCGCGAGGTGAAGCAGGACGAAGGCCCGCGCGCGGATACTTCCATTGCGGCATTGTCCAAACTCAAAACGGTGTTCATGCAAAAAGGTTCGGTGACGGCGGGCAATAGTTCGCAGATGTCGGACGGTGCGGGCGCGGTGTTGCTGTGCAGCGAGGCGGCATTGAAGCGTTACAACCTCACGCCCATCGGCAAGTTCCTTGGTTTCAGCGTGGCGGGGGTGGCGCCGGAGATTATGGGGATCGGCCCGAAAGAAGCCATCCCGCGCGCTTTGAAGCAAGTGGGGCTGAGTTTGCAAGACATGGGCTGGATCGAACTCAACGAAGCTTTCGCCGCGCAATCGCTGGCGGTGATCCAGGATGTCGGGCTCGATCCGGCAATCGTCAATCCACTCGGCGGTGCGATCGCACTGGGCCATCCGCTCGGCGCGACGGGGGCGATCCGCACCGCGACGCTGCTGCACGGTCTGCGCCGTTGCAAGCAGAAATACGGTATGGTCACCATGTGCATAGGGACGGGCATGGGGGCGGCAGGGGTGTTCGAGGCGTTGTAAATTCGGTGCCATGATGGCGCGCCAATACGGGAAAAACATGAAAAATTTGATCGCAATAATAATGCTATGCCTGCCCATGCAGGCATTTGCACTGAAAGTATCCGGGGTGGAAGTGCCTGAAAAAGTGCGTGTCGAGTCCAGCGACTTGGTGCTGAATGGCGCCGGCACCCGCACCAAATTAGTGTTCAAGGTCTACGTTGCCGCCTTGTACCTGGGGGAGAAGAAAGGGACTGCCGAAGATGTGCTGGCAGACGGGAAGCCCAAGCGTGTGGAGCTGCACATGTTGCGGCATGTGGATGCGGGTGAGTTTATGGAGGCGTTCCGCAAGGGGATAACGGCCAACCTGACTGCGGAAGAATTTGTTCCGCTATCGATACGCTTCTTGCAGTTCACCAAAGTTTTCACCTCTGTTGGGAAGGTGGAAGAGGGGTCCGTGATCACGCTCGATTATTTACCGGGAGTGGGTACGGTGGTGGGCGTGGATGGCAAGGAGCGGTGGCGCGTGGAGGGGTTCGATTTCTATCGCGGCCTGCTGAAAATATGGCTGGGTAGCAAGCCAGTGCAGGACGATCTGAAGAAGAGCTTGCTCGGTGGCTGAACTTGCGGCCAGCCTGAATGCCGATTGTCATTCAGCTGTCATTGAGCGCGCGTTGCTTGATGAAACGCTGCATGGCGTGGGGGACGATTTTTTTCGCTTGGTGAATGCAGAAAGACCACATCTGTTTGCGAATGTGGCCGTGTTTATTTCGGCGGCGCAATTGCAGCAGATGTGTGCCGTGATCAATGCCGTGGAACGCGTGGTGGCGTTGCCGGGCTGGCTGGATGCACCAGGTCAGAAGGATTGTCTCGGCGTGTTCTACGGTTACGATTTTCATCTCAACGCGCAAGGTGCGCACCTCATCGAGATTAATAGCAACGCGGGTGGCGCTTTCCTCAACGCGCAATTGGCGGCAAGCCAGGGTGCTGCGAAAATCGGCGGCAGCGCAGTGACGCAGGGGAATATTGAGCAGGATATGCTCGCGATGTTCCAGAACGAGTGGCGGCTGCTGCGCGGCGCGGCGCCGCTTAAAACGCTCGCCATCGTGGACGAGGCACCGGAAACGCAATATTTGTCCCCCGAGTTCCTGCTGGCGCAACGCCTGTTTGCACGCGCCGGCATCACGGCACTCATTGTCGATCCAGCGACGCTGCAACTGCGCGATGACGGGGTCTATCTGGGCACGCAGAAAATCGACCTGATCTACAACCGCCTGACCGATTTTTCCTTGCAGAAAACGCAGGTTTTGCAGCAGGCCGACCTGGCCGGCAGGGTGGTGTTGACGCCGAATCCGCGCCACTACGCGCGTTATGCCGACAAGCGCAATCTGGTGCGCTTGAGCGATGCACAAACGCTGCGCCAGCTCGGTGCGCGTGCGGAAGACATCCTGACGCTGCAAGCGGGCGTGCCACATACCCTCGCGGTGCATCCAGAACTGGAAGAGGAGTTGTGGAAGGAGCGCAAGCAGTGGTTCTTCAAGCCGGTGAGCGGCTTTGGCAGCAAGGGCGCGTATCGCGGCGACAAGCTTACCCGGGGCGTGTTCCAGCAGATTCTGCAATCAGACTATGTCGCACAGCGCATCGCGCAACCCGGTGAACGTGTGGTGTGCGTGGGAGAGGCTCCAGCGCAGGCGCTCAAGTTCGATGTGCGCTGCTATGTCTACGACGGCACGGTTCAGCTTATCGCGGCACGCCTGTATCAGGGGCAGACGACCAACTTCAGGACGCCTGGCGGCGGGTTTGCTCTGGTACGGGTGGCTGACTAACGTGGTTTATTGCTGAGTGCTTCTGGATCTGCTGAGTCTGCGCACCCGCCGCAAAAATCGCAGCATGCGTCTGCGGCCTTTCAGCATGAAGACAAGCCTTGCCAGATGGCGCTTGACCCTCTGGTAGGCTGGCCACTGGTCCAGATAGGCATGGATGCGGTTGCGGTAAAACATCACCCATTGATACAGCCGCGCAAACCAGTGTACTTGCAGCAGCGCTGCACGGGTGAGGTTGAAGATGCGCGAGAATAAAGCCATTCCGGCGATCTTGGCGAGCACAAAAGTGGTGCTGCCGAGCAGCCAGTGGCCGTTTGCCATGGCATGCAAGCCGATGAGTTTGGCTGGAATCAGGATGCTGCTTGGCAGCAGGAATGCCAGCACTGCCCAACGCGGGGGAAGCGCGGCGATGCGTTTTTCCAGAGCCTGGATATAGCGCAAGGCGCCCAGGCGTGCCATCAACCGCGCGGTACTGTCCCAGATGAATTCCTCAAGCAGAAATACGGACGCAGCCAGCCAGATGAGCGGGGTGAGCAGCAGACGTTTGAGTTTTTTCACGACAGGGGATTGGTGGCGGGTGGTTAAGGTAAGTGCGCTAATGAGCTTGCGCCCTGGGGCGCGTCACTATGAAAGTGACGTATTATGCCTTGGGTTTTACGCTTGCACCAAGCTTAGTCGATCTTGAATTTTGAAACCAGGGACTGCAATTCGGAGGCGAGTCCCTCCAGGCGGCTTGCAGCGCTGGAGGTTTCGGACACGGCATGGCTGCTGTCCTCGGTCATGCGCGCGATGCGCTCGATATTCTGGGCAATATCGGTGCTTGCACTCTTCTGCTCCTGAACAGAATGGGCTATTTCATCCACACTCTGGTTGGACTGGGTGACGCTGTTGTTGGCCTCAGACAGCCCGATCGCCAGATTTTCCATGAAATCCTGGCTGTTGTTCAAGGATTGCCGCCCCTGTTCAATGGCCTTCTCAACCGCCTCTGATTGCTGGCTCAGACTCTGGGTAACAGCATCAATCTCTCCGGCAGACTTGGAAGATTTTTCAGCCAGTTTGCGCACTTCATCGGCGACTACAGCAAAGCCGCGGCCTTGCTCACCCGCGCGAGCGGCTTCAATCGCGGCATTGAGCGCAAGCAGGTTGGTCTGATCCGCGATCTCCTTGACTTGCATCGTCATGCCGGTAATCAGGGTGGTGCTGTGCACGAATTTATTCACCGCTGCTGCGATTTCGCTGACCGCAGATTCGACCCTGTCGATTTCTCCTATCAGCTGAGCCAGGCGTTCGTTGCCTTCATGGGTGTGCTCCAGACTGTTATGCGAAAGCTTGCGCATCGCTTCGGCAGCGTCTGCAATGGAGGTGATGCTGACGGTCATTTGTTCCACTGCTGCGGCTGTTGATGAGGCCGCATCGCTCTGATTGTGGGATGAATCGGCAACTTGTGCAGCGGTGGCGGAAAGTTCTGTGGCGGCACTGGAGAGTTCATCACCGTTGTTGCGTATCTGTTTGATAATGCCTTGCAGCTGCTCCATAAAGCGATTGAATGCCAGCGCCATGCGGCCGACTTCGTCTTGCGAGTTGACCGACATGCGCCGGGTCAGATCACCCCCGCCGCTAGCCAGGCTATCCATGGATTTTGACACTGAGTCTAGCGAATACTTGATGCTTTCCGCCACCAGAATAACGGCCGCGCAGCCGAACACGAGTGCGACGACTCCGATGATCAGGCTGACAATCAGCGCTTGATGAGCACGCGCTGTGATGCTGAGTTTGGTGGTTTGTGTTGCCTTGTCGAGATCATCAATTTCTTTGAGCAGCAGTTCTCTGGTGTTGCGCCATGCGGGAGTTTCTTCCTCATTCAGTATTCTGGTTGCTTCCGACTGGTTGGAACCTGCCGCAGACTGCACCCTGTGTCTTGCCGCCAGAGTGATCTGCCATTTCTCTCCGATGTCCTTAACCATCATGCCGAGAGCAGGATTTTCTTGGGTGAGGCTGGATGCGGCCTGGAAGGCTTCATCAAATTTGTTGAGGGATTGCGTCAGGTTGTCGTGACCCTTCTGGTTGGCAGGGTTGAGTACCACGTTGCGCAGCGCCTGCCCACCCTGCAATCCTTGCACGTACATATTGGTGAAAGCCTGCAGTGTTGCCTGGTCGTGTTCCACAAATGATGCGAAGCTGTTGCTGACACCAGACAGATTGGATAGCGCAACGCCTAGTGCAATGGCGACCAGCAGGCTGGCACTGAGCACCGCTATCAGAAGCTTGTTGCGAATACTGCGGGTGATTACTGTGAACATGTGAGCCTCCGTGCTGGAGAGTGGTTGTTATAATAGTCCTGCGTCAGCTTGCACGCGGAATGACATTCCCTGAACTATAGCTGCGTAACTTGCAACTGATTCAGGGAATAGGGGGAAGAAACAGGCCGAATTTACTTATTTGCCGAGCAGGTGCTTCACGTGCTCGCGCTCGTCCTGCAATTCTTTCAGGCTGTCCAGCATGTGTTTGCGTCCCAGTGCGCTGATGGGCAGGTCTTGCACGATGTGGTAGTGGCCGTTGCGGCAGGTCACCGGGAAGCCGTAGATGACTCCTTCGGAGATGCCGTAGCTGCCGTCTGAAGGCACGCTCATGGTGACCCAGTCGTTGTGGTGCGAGTGCAGCAGCCAGTCGTGCACATGAGCAATCGCGGCATTGGCCGCGCTGGCAGCACTCGACAGGCCGCGCGTCTCGATTACCGCCGCGCCGCGTTTCTGCACGGTGGGGATAAACTCATTTTCTATCCAATTGAGGTCAGGCAAGAGATCGAGGACTTTGCGGCCGCGAATCTCGGCATGCGACAGGTCGGGATATTGCGTGCCGGAATGGTTGCCCCACACCACCATTTTCTTGATGTCGCGGATAGGCTGGAACAGCTTGAGCGCAATTTGCTCGATGGCGCGATTGTGGTCCAGGCGCATCATCGCGCTGAAATTGCGCGGGTCGAGGTCGGGCGCATTCTTCATCGCGATCAGCGCGTTGGTATTGGCCGGGTTGCCCACCACTAGCACCTTCACATGGCGTGCGGCCACCTCATTGAGGATTTTTCCCTGCTCGGAAAAGATCGCGCCGTTGGCTTCGAGCAGGTCCTTGCGCTCCATGCCCTTGCTGCGCGGGCGCGCACCCACCAGCAGCACCACTTCGGCATCGCGAAAGGCAACGCGCGGGTCGTCAGTCGTAATCACCTGCTGCAGCATGGGAAAAACGCAGTCTTCCAGCTCCATCGCCACTCCGCGCAGGGTTTGCTGCGCCTGGGGAATGTCCAGCAACTGCAGGATGATGGGCTGTTCGGCTCCCAGCATGTCGCCATTGGCAATGCGGAACAGCAGGCTGTAGCCAATCTGGCCGGCGGCACCAGTAATTGCAATACGGATCGGGGCTTTCATGGCAATCTCCTGTGCGGTGAACGATAGTTGCATTCTGCCAGTGTTCCATGCCAAGTCAAAGGGGTTCGGCATGGCGGATGTTGGACATAACGCCATCAGTAACTATAATAAGGCGAGGCAGCGCGGTATGTCTCCGCTGGAATGGTGGATTCGCTGTGCAAAACATTTTTTAGGTAACAAGATTTGAAGACTAACGGCTATTTCACCCGTACCTACCGCATCATTCGCCTGGCAGTGCATGTGCTGTATGCCGTGGCAATGGCAGGGCTGATCTTTCCATGGATCGCGGAAAAGATACGCCTGCGCCTGGAACGCCGCTGGTCTGCCGGCTTGATGCGCATCATGAACATCCGCATCCATGTGCAGGGCACGCCGCCCGACTTGACCGCACGCAACATCATGCTGATTGCCAACCATGTGTCCTGGCTGGACATTTACCTGCTTTGCACTGTGCGCCCGGCACGATTTGTTTCCAAGTCGGATGTGCGTGCCTGGCCGGTGGTAGGCTGGCTGGCCTATAAGGTAGGGACGTTTTTTATTGATCGCGCCAGACGTCACGACACGGCCCGCGTAAACCATGAAATGTCAGCCGCACTGAACCATGGAGGATGCGTTGCGGTCTTTCCCGAGGGAACCACCTCGCATGGAGACAAATTGCTGCCATTCCATGCTTCACTGCTGCAGCCCGCCGTGCAAAGCGAGAGCAAGATATGGCCGGCAGCCATACGCTATCTTCATGCAGATGGCTCACTCAACCTGGCGGCCACCTATGTGGGCGAAGTATCCTTCGGTGAGTCCCTGGCGCAGATACTTGGCCAGCCTGAAATGTATGCCGAATTGGTATTCATGGCGCCGATAAATGCACACGGCAAAACCCGGCGCGAACTGGCGCGATTGGCCGAGCAGGCCATTGCAGACGCACTAAACCTGACCCTTTCCGCCAGGGAGAAGGAAGACGCCACACAGCTGCTGGCTATAGAGCCGCAAGAGTTGGCGCCAATCTAGGCCGGCTTATCGCAGCCCCGGATCGGCCGAAGCAAAATTGCAGGTCAAGGCAGCTCCAAACCGCACAGGCAGTCTGCGCTGCTCAATATTAATCCTTGTCCTGTAATTCGCCAGCCTCCGCGTCAGGAGCTGTCTCAGCAGCGCCTTTTTTCCCGGCAGTATTCCCGGCCTTCTTTTTTTCTTTCCCGGTGATCTTTGACGTTTCCCGAATTGATAGTTTGGCTTCGCCATAATGCACATCGGGTGGTGGCACGGGTGTAGCGCCTGATAGGTTCCCATTGGTTTTATTGCGTTGCCTGCTAGTAATACGCAATATTATTTTTCCGGTGTAATATGGCATCATCTTTTATGCGAGCCGTCATGATGAATAAAAAACGCCCAAAACATCTAGCGCTGCACAAAATCAAGCTCCCATTGCCAGGTTTCGTTTCCATCCTTCACCGCATTAGCGGAGTCCTGTTGTTCATATTGCTGCCATTTTTGCTTTGGTTGCTGCAGGCTAGCCTGCTCTCTATCGAGACTTACACGCAATTACTCGCATTGATTGCCCACCCGCTCAGCAAGCTGGTTTTGCTGGGGCTGTTGTGGGCTTTTTTGCATCATTTTTGTGCGGGTATTCGATACCTGGCACTGGATCTGCATATCGGTTCCAGCTTGGCGCAAGCGCGTGCCAGCAGCTGGTGGGCACTGGGAGTGAGCTTGTCGCTGACGATTTTGATAGGAGTCAAGCTATGCTAGACCGGATTGTGACCAATGCCCATTACGGCCTGCGCGACTGGCTGATTCAGCGCATTACTGCAGTGGTGATGGCACTATATGCACTGTTTATTGCGGCTTATCTGTTGTGGCAACGCCGGCTGGATTACGACACCTGGACGGCATTGTTTTCCAACAATGTCGTGCGCTCGTTCACACTGCTGTTTCTGCTCAGTGTGTTTTACCACGCCTGGATAGGCATGCGCGACATCGTGATGGATTACGTCAGGCCCGCAGGGATGCGCTTGGCTATACACGTCGCGGTGATTCTGGCGCTGCTGATGTATGTGATCTGGTCGGTACAGATTTTATGGGGGATGTGATGAATACCACAACCCGTTTTATTATCGTGCGCATCATCCCCATAAACAAATTGACTAAGGCCTGCAGATGACAATCTCGAAACGTACATTCGACGTGGTGGTGGTGGGGGCGGGTGGTTCCGGGATGCGCGCTGCGCTGGCCATGTCTGAGGCGGGGCTGAAAGTGGCGGTGCTGTCCAAGGTGTTTCCCACGCGCTCGCACACCGTGGCGGCGCAGGGCGGCATCGCAGCCTCTTTGGGCAACGTCACCGAGGACAACTGGCACTGGCATATGTACGACACGGTGAAGGGCTCCGACTACCTGGGCGACCAGGATGCCATCGAATTCATGTGTCGCGCGGCACCCGAGGTGGTGTATGAGCTGGAACATTTCGGCATGCCTTTCGACCGTCTGGACAACGGCAAGATCTATCAGCGCCCTTTCGGCGGGCATATGCAGGACTACGGCAAGAACCCGGTGCAGCGTGCCTGTGCGGCTGCGGATCGCACAGGTCATGCACTGCTGCACACCCTGTATCAGCAGAATGTGAAGGCCAACACCAACTTTTTTGTGGAGTGGATGGCGCTCGACCTGATCCGCGATGAAGATGGCGATGTGCTGGGTGTAACCGCCATGGAGATCGAAACCGGCGAGGTGATGATCCTGCATGCGCGTGCCACGCTGTTTGCCACCGGCGGTGCCGGGCGCATTTTTTCGGCCAGCACCAATGCTTATATCAACACCGGCGACGGGCTGGGAATGGCGGCGCGCGCAGGCATTCCGCTGGAAGACATGGAGTTTTTTCAGTTTCATCCGACGGGTGTGTATGGCGCCGGGGTGTTGATTACCGAAGGCGTGCGCGGCGAGGGCGGCTATCTGGTCAACCGTGACGGCGAGCGCTTCATGCAGCGTTATGCGCCGAATGCAAAGGATCTTGCCAGCCGCGACGTGGTGTCGCGCGCGATGGCCACGGAGATCAAGGAAGGTCGCGGTTGTGGGCCGCGCGGTGATCATGTGTTGCTCAAGCTGGATCATCTTGGCGATGATGTCATCCGCCATCGCCTGCCCGGCATACGCGAAATTTCGCTCAAGTTTGCCCATGTCGATCCGGCACAGGCCCCTATCCCCGTGGTTCCCACCGCGCATTACATGATGGGCGGCATCCCCACCAACTATCACGGCCAGGTGGTGGCGCCCTACAAGACCGGCCCGGAAGAAGTGGTGCAGGGGTTTTATGCGGTGGGCGAATGTGCCTGCGTGTCGGTACACGGTGCCAACCGCCTGGGCTGCAATTCGCTGCTCGACCTGTTGGTATTTGGCCGCGAAGCAGCGCGGCAGATTATCGAAGATCTGGCGCGCAACCCGCATCCCAAACCGCTGCCACCCGATGCGGCTGAGCGCCCCTTGGCACGCCTGGCGCGGCTGGACACGCAGAAGGAGGGGGAGAGCGTGGCCGAAGTGGGAGACGCAATGCGCCACGTGATGCAGGCGCATTGCGGCGTGTTCCGCTTCCCCGATCTTCTGGCCGAAGGGGTGAAGCAGATAGGCGAGGTGGCAGTGCGCGCGCGCAATACCGTGATCAAGGACAAGAGCAGGATATTCAACACGGCACGGGTGGAAGCGCTTGAGCTCGACAACCTGATCGAAGTTGCCCAAGCCACCATGCACTCGGCCGCCGCCCGTGAAGAAAGCCGCGGCGGCCATGCGCGTGACGACTTCCCGCTGCGCGACGATGTGAAATGGCTGAAACACTCGCTGTATTTCAGCGCGGGAGAAAGGCTCGATTACAAACCGGTGCGCCTGAAACCGCTCACCGTAGAATCATTTCCGCTCAAGGCGCGGGTTTACTAAGTGCGGATGATGCACTGGAGAATGGGCTCAATATGAAATTCAGAATCTACCGCTACAACCCTGAAACGGACGATGCTCCCTACATGCAGGACTACGACCTGAGCATCGATGCGGGCGATAAAATGCTGCTGGATGCGATCCTGCTGATCAAGGAGCAGGACGACAGCCTTAGTCTGCGCAAGTCATGCCGAGAGGGAGTATGCGGATCGGATGCGATGAATATCAACGGCCGCAACGGCCTGGCCTGCATCACACAATTGTCTGAGTTGAAGCAGCCGATCGAATTGCGTCCGCTGCCGGGGTTGCCGGTGATACGCGATCTGGTGGTGGATATGACGCAGTTTTTCAAGCAGTACCATTCGATCAAGCCGTATCTGGTCAACAACGATCCGCCACCCGAAACCGAGCGTCTGCAATCGGTCACGGCACGTGCCGAGCTGGATGGCTTGTATGAGTGCATTTTGTGCGGTTGCTGTACCACGGCATGTCCGTCGTTCTGGTGGAACCCGGACAAATTTGTCGGCCCGGCCGGATTGCTGCAGGCCTATCGGTTCCTGGCCGATACGCGCGATCAGGCAACGGCCGAGCGTCTGGACAATCTGGAAGATCCATATCGGCTGTTCCGCTGTCACTCGATCATGAATTGCGTGGATGTGTGTCCCAAAGAGTTGAATCCGACCAGGGCCATCGCGAAAATTAAAGATATGATGGTGAAGAGAATCGTATGAAGAGCGAGGATGCAGGATGCAAAATTTAGCGGGCTCCTTGCTCCTGAACCCCGATTTAAGGCGTTTGCGCTGGCGCTGCCGGCGCGGTTTGCTGGAGCTGGATATCGTGCTGGGGCGCTTTGTTGAGCGCTATGCCGGGTTGGATGAGCGACAGAAAGAGTTGTTCGATGAGCTGCTGGATCTGCCGGACACCACGCTGTGGGATATGATTAGCGGCAAGACGCCGGCATTGCAAGACGATCAGCGTGCGCTGCTGGCAATAATTAACGCGGACTGACCGGCAACTTCAAGTGTTTGAGAAAATAGGGGGACTAAGAATGAAAAATAAACGAGTTGCAACACTGACCCTGGATGATGGCCGCAGCGTGGAGTTGCCGATTCTCGCGGGCACTCTGGGGCCGGATGTGCTGGATTTGCACAACCTCTCCAAGCTGGGGCTGTTCACTTACGACCCCGCATTTTTCTCCACGGCCAGCTGCTCTTCGAAAATCACTTTTATCGATGGCGATGCAGGCCTTTTGTATTACCGCGGCTACCCGATCGAGCAGCTGGCCGAGAAATCGGATTTTCTGGAGGTGTGCTATCTGCTGTTGCACGGTGAGCTGCCAACTGCCGAACAGAGCGCTGATTTTAACTACAGGGTGAAACACCACACCATGGTGCATGACCAGCTGGCGCGTTTCTTTAACGGATTCCGCCGCGATGCACATCCGATGGCGGTGATGGTGGGTGTGGTCGGTGCGTTGTCGGCTTTTTACCACGATTCGCTCGACATCAACAATTCGGAACACCGCGAAATATCGGCCTTGCGCCTGATCGCCAAACTGCCGACCATCGCCGCAATGACTTACAAATACAGCATAGGCGAACCATTTATCTACCCCAAAAACAAGTTCAGCTATGTGGAAAACTTCATGTGCATGATGTTTGCCACGCCTGCCGAAGAATACGTGCCCAACCCCAAGCTGGTGCGCGCGCTGGAGCGCATCTTCATCCTGCACGCTGACCACGAGCAGAATGCCTCGACCTCTACCGTGCGTCTGGCTGGCTCCAGTGGTGCCAATCCGTTCGCGTGCGTTGCCTCTGGTATTGCAGCGTTATGGGGGCCGGCACATGGCGGCGCCAACGAGGCGGTGCTGAAAATGCTGGAAGAGATAGGCGACGTGTCGCGCGTGGAAGAGTTCATGAAGGGCGTGAAAGACAAGAAATATCGCCTGATGGGTTTCGGTCACCGCGTCTACAAGAATATGGATCCGCGCGCCTCGGTGATGCGCGACACCTGTTACGAGGTGCTGAAAGAACTGCGTCTGGAAGATGACCCGATGTTCAAGATGGCAATTGCTCTGGAACAGATTGCCCTGAAAGATCCCTATTTCATCGAGCGCAAGCTGTATCCCAATGTGGATTTCTATTCCGGAATTGTGCTGCGTGCCCTGGGCATTCCGACCAGCATGTTTACCGTAATTTTTGCGGTGGGCCGCACCATAGGCTGGATATCGCAATGGAATGAAATGATGTCGGACAGCGAGCGCAAGATAGGCAGGCCGCGCCAGCTTTATCTGGGTGAGACCAAGCGCAACTATATGGCGGTGAACAAGCGTCGGTGAGCCGGAGGAGATGATGCAGCGCGCGAAAAAAATATGGACGCTGGAGGATATTCGCGCGTTGCGGCCCCATACCATACATGAGGTGCTGGACATCACTGTGCTGGAGTTTGATGAGACCAGCATCGTGCTGACCATGCCGATCACGGATGCATCGCGTCAGCCCTATGGCATCCTGCACGGCGGTGTGAGCATGGTACTGGCGGAATCGGCGGCCAGCCTGCATGCATGCTGGGGGATAGATTTGAATGAATTGGTCCCGGTCGGCATAGAGATCAACGGCTCTCACCTGAACTCTGCGGATAGCGGCACGGTGCGGGCAGTGGCCAAAGTGCTGCGCAAATCGCGCTCGCTGATTGTGCATGAGGTGGAGATTATGCACGTGGAAAGCGGCCGCTTGCTGTGTGTGAGCCGGGTGACGAATTTTTACAAGGCGGTTAAGCGCAATGACGGTGCGGCATAGATGGAGAAATTTACATGGCGTCACTGATGGAAAGCATGCAGGCCAATTCGCTGTTGTACGGTGCGAATGCCGCGTTTGTTGAAGAAATATATGAGGCCTATTTAGCCAATCCGGATTCGGTCGAAGCTGAGTGGTGCCAGTATTTTGATGCGCTGCAGGCTGGCAATCCTGCCCGCGATGTGGCGCACAGCCCGATACAGCGGGCCTTTGCGGCCTTGCCCAGGCGTGCGCCAGAGGTGGCTGTGGTAGATGTGAGCCTGGAGCGCAAGCAGGTTGCGGTGCTGCAGATGATTAATGCGCACCGCTTCCTGGGGGCGCGCATTGCCAGCCTCGACCCGCTCAGCCGCCATGCCAAACCGGAAGTGCCCGAGCTTACGCCTGCTCACTACGGCTTCACCGATGCGGACATGGACACCACTTTCGAGACCGGCTCGCTGGTGGGGGCTGCGCGCATGACGCTGCGCGAAATAGTGCAGCTGCTGCGGCAGACCTATTGCAGCAGCATAGGTGCGGAGTATATGTATATCAGCGAGGTCGCGCAGAAGCGCTGGATACAGCAGCGCATCGAGGGGGCGCGCGGCGCGGCGAATTACGCAGCGGAAAAGAAACGCACCATTCTGCAACGTCTCACCGCAGCGGAAACGCTGGAACGTTACCTGCACACGAAATTTGTGGGGCAAAAGCGCTTCTCGCTGGAAGGCGGAGAAACGCTGGTGCCACTGCTGGATCATCTGTTGCAGCGTGCCGGCAGCAGCGGGGTAAAGGAAACGGTGATCGGCATGGCGCACCGTGGCCGCCTGAACGTGCTGGTGAATATCCTGGGCAAGATGCCGTCCATGCTGTTTGCCGAGTTTGAGGGCAAACATGCCGAGCACCTGACTTCGGGTGACGTGAAATACCATAACGGCTTCTCGTCGGAAATCGTATTGCCGGGCGGCTCCATGCATGTGACTCTGGCGTTCAACCCGTCGCATCTGGAGATCGTCAATCCGGTGGTGGAGGGCTCCGTGCGTGCGCGCCAGCACACGCGCGGCGATCACGACGGCAGCCAGGTGATGCCGGTGCTGCTGCATGGCGATGCCGCGTTTTCCGGCCAGGGCGTGGTGATGGAAACGCTGAATCTGTCGCAGACGCGCGGCTACCGCACGGGCGGCAGCGTGCACATCATCATCAACAACCAGATCGGCTTCACCACCTCGGATGCGCGTGACACGCGCTCATCAACCTATTGCAGCGACGTGGCCAAGATGATTGAAGCGCCCATCTTCCACGTTAATGCCGATGATCCGGAAGCAGTATTGCTGGTGACGGAAATTGCGCTGGATTACCGCATGACTTTCAAACGCGATGTGGTGATCGACCTGGTGTGCTTCCGCAAGTTGGGACATAACGAGCAGGATGAGCCGCTGGTTACGCAACCTTTCATGTATCGCTATATCAACCAGCATCCTGGCACACGCGCCTTGTATGCCAAGCATCTGGTGGAGGCGAAAGTGATTGCCGCGGATGAACCCGAGGCCATGATTGCGGCCTACCGGCGCGCAATGGATGAAGGGCGCAGCCCGGTTGAAACGGTGCGCATCGATGCTAAGCGCCATCATGCAGAGCGCTGGGAAAAATACGTGAAAGACATCCCCTGGGATACCCCGGTGAATACTGCCATGTCGCGCGAGCGCCTGCAGTTTCTGGCCGAGCGCCTGACCAGCATCCCCGACAATTTCAAGCTGCATCCGCGCGTGGAAAAAATTATCGAAGACCGGCGTGCCATGGGGCGCGGCGAGTTGTCGCTGGACTGGGGCATGGCAGAAAATCTGGCCTATGCCAGCCTGCTTACCGAGGGCTATCCGGTGCGCCTTTCCGGGCAGGATGTCGGGCGCGGTACCTTCTTCCACCGTCACGCCACCCTGCATGACCAGAACCGTGTGGTATGGCACCAGGGCGCGTATGTGCCGTTGCAAAATCTGTCCGATGAGCAGGGAGATTTCGTGGTGATCGACTCCATCCTGTCCGAGGAAGCGGTGCTGGCGTATGAATATGGCTACGCCACTGCCGAACCGGATTCGCTGGTGCTGTGGGAAGCGCAATTTGGTGACTTTGCCAATGGCGCACAGGTGGTAATCGACCAGTTCATCACCTCCGGCGAGGCCAAGTGGGGGCGCTTGTGCGGCCTCACCATGCTGTTGCCGCACGGCTACGAAGGCCAGGGCGCGGAGCACTCTTCCGGGCGCATCGAGCGCTATTTGCAGCTGTGTGCCGACTACAACATTCAGGTGTGTGTTCCTTCCACACCGGCGCAGATGTTCCATCTGTTGCGTCGCCAGATGCTGCGCCCTTATCGCAAGCCGCTCATCGTGTTTACCCCCAAGAGTCTGCTGCGCAGCAAGGATGCTGCATCCCCCTTGAAGTGGCTGGCAGAAGGTGGATTCCAGCCGGTGCTGGGCGAGGCCGACAAGCTCGATGCGAAAAAGGTGAGACGCATTATCGTGTGCAGCGGCAAGGTGTATTACGACCTGGTTGCGGCAAGGCGCGAGCGCGCCGTACAGGATACCCCGCAGGGATCCTTGCCTTCGCAGGAGGTGGCCATCATCCGTCTGGAGCAGCTCTATCCTTTTCCGCACCAGCTGTTCGAGGCGCAGGTCGCCGCCTACCCGAATGCCACTGAGGTGCTGTGGTGCCAGGAAGAGCCGGGCAACCAGGGGGCGTGGCACCGTATCCAGCATTACCTGTTGCGCCACATGCGTGCCGGCATGATGCTCGGTTATGCGCTCAGGCCTTCTGCGGCAGCGCCCGCCGCCGGCTACCTGTCGGTGCATAACGAGCAGCAAAAGGCCGTGATCAATGCCGCTTTCCGTGATGACCTTACGATCAAATCCAAGCCAGGAGCAAAAAGCCATGCTAATTGAAGTGAAAGTGCCGCAACTGTCCGAGTCTGTTTCAGAGGCTTCCCTGTTGACCTGGAACAAGCAGGTGGGCGAGGCGGTGAACGAAGGCGAGAGCCTGATCGACGTAGAGACGGACAAGGTGGTGCTGGAGCTGCCCGCGATCAAGTCCGGCGTGCTGACTAAAATTCTCAAGCAGAGCGGCGAGAAGGTCACCAGCGGTGAAGTGATTGCCATGCTGGATACAGAGGCCAAAGCCAGCGCAGGCAAACCTGCGGCAGCGCCCTCAGGCAAGGCACAGGCGGCGGTGATGCCCGCTGCGCAGAAGATCGCGGCGGAAAAGGGCGTCGCTACGGCGGCTGTTCAAGGTAGCGGCCGCGCTGGCCGGGTACTGAAAGAAGATGTGCTGGCCGCGCTGGCAAAACCCGCAGCGCCCGTCGCAACTATCCCGCAAGCTGCTTCAGGCGGCCGCATCGAGCAACGCGTGCCGATGACGCGCATCCGCCAGCGCATTGCCGAGCGCCTGCTGCAATCGCAACAGAACGCCGCCATCCTCACCACCTTCAATGAGGTCAACATGCAGCCGGTGATCGAGCTGCGCAACAAATACAAGGATGTGTTCGAGAAGAAGCACGGCGTGAAGCTGGGCTTCATGTCCTTCTTCGTCAAGGCGGCGGTACTGGCGCTGCAGAAGTTCCCGGTGGTGAATGCTTCAGTGGACGGTACCGACATCGTCTATCACGGCTATTACGACATCGGCATCGCAGTTGGCACAGAGCGCGGCCTCGTCGTGCCTATCCTTCGCAATGCGGACCAGATGTCGATAGCCGATATCGAAAAAGCCATCGCCGAGTTTGGCAAGCGCGCCAGGGATGGCAAACTCACCATCGAAGAACTCTCGGGTGGCACGTTTTCTATTTCAAACGGCGGCGTGTTCGGCTCTATGCTGTCGACGCCGATCATCAATCCGCCGCAGAGCGCCATTCTCGGCGTGCACGCGACGAAAGAACGCGCGGTGGTTGAGAATGGCCAGGTCGTGATTCGGCCGATCAACTATCTTGCTTTGTCATACGATCACCGCATCATCGATGGACGCGAGGCGGTCTTGTCGC
>JANYJE010000004.1 GCA_025408405.1 Nitrosomonadales bacterium
CGCAACCGGCATCCCGGCTTCCGCCTCCTTGATGAACCCGATGATCTGTTCTTCGCTGAATCGACTCTTCTTCATTTCCGCCTCTCTTCAAAAGCGGACTTTACTAACTTTTAGATGGTACGGTCTATGGGGAGCAGGTCAAAGGGAATGTCTTGGCAACACTTATTCCAAGTTTGAGTGCCTGCGTTTCAAGAATGACTGGCGGCGAGAGGCGTCTAGCCCAACGTCTCGAAGCAAAATTGGAAAGCGACTATCTTCTCTGGTATGACGTTGCCATCGGACAAGCAGTCAAACATCCGGACTTCATTGTCTTGCATCCGCAGCGCGGACTGCTAATTCTGGAAGTCAAAGACTGGAAGCGTGACACTATTCGCGGAGCGGACAAGCATTCGATTGAGATTCTGACGAGCTCAGGAATTAAACATGTTAGCAATCCATTGGAACAAGCAAGACAGTATGCTCAAGCGGTAACGAATGTTCTCCAGAAAGACCCCCAACTCACCATCTTGTCAGGCAAACTTGCCGGACACTTGTTGTTCCCCTGGAGCTATGGGGTGGTGTTGCCAAATATTTCTCGGAAGCAGTTTGAGGATGGGCAATTCAATGAAGTAATCGAGTCTAGCCGGGTGATCTGTCAAGACGAGATGCTGGAGTCAGTGGATGCAGAAGAATTCCAGCAACGGCTCTGGAATATGTTTCCCTTCAAGTTCAAAGGCGCTTTGTCCTTGCCACAACTTGATCGAGTTCGCTGGCATATGTTCCCTGAAGTTCGAGTTTCCACCGCGGCCACGGGTGATTTATTTGGAGACGAGTCGGGAGTCGATGAGGCCGAAATCCCGGACTTGCTACGCGTAATGGATATTCAACAAGAGCAGCTGGCGCGCAGTTTGGGAGAGGGGCACCGTGTAATCCATGGCGTGGCAGGTTCTGGCAAAACGCTCATTCTTGGTTATCGTGCTATGCATCTGGCTCAAACCTGCAAGAAGCCGATTTTGGTGCTTTGCTATAACAAGGCATTGGCAGCAAAGCTGCATCAGCTGATTGAAGACAAGAGTTTGTCCGAGAAAGTGTCGGTGTATAACTTTCATGCGTGGTGCCGCGCACAGCTAACTGCTTATGATATTGCTCTCCCAAAGTTGGAGGGTGAAGCGTTTTTCGATGGCATGGTTGAGTCGGTGATCCATTCGGTAGACCGCAAGCTAATTCCTTCTGGGCAGTATGACGCGGTGCTGATTGATGAGGGGCACGACTTCCGTCCAGAATGGTTCAAGTTGGTCGTGCAAATGGTTGACCCATCGAGCAACTCATTGCTGGTGTTATATGACGACGCTCAATCTATTTACGAGCGAGCAAAGAAGCAGAAATTTAGCTTTAAGAGCGTTGGAATTCTGGCTCAAGGTCGGACCAATATTCTTAAGATCAACTATCGCAACACTCAAGAGGTTCTGAGTGTTGCTATGACCTTTGCCTATGATTTGTTATCGGCAAAAGATGCCGATGAGGATCATGTTCCAGTTGTGCATCCAATGAGCGCTGGTCGCCACGGTCCGCGCCCTTGTATCGTGAAATTGCCAACATTGGATGAAGAATCCCAGTGGGTCATCAATCAGTTGAAAGAGGCCAATAAGGGTGGGTTGCCTTGGCACGATATGGCGGTGATATACCGCCACTATGAGCCCACTGGAAAGCTCATGTGGAATAGGCTGAAGGCGGCAGGGATCCCGGTTACTTGGCAGAAGGACGTTAAATTTTCTACTGACCAAGATACAGTTCGACTAATTACGATGCACTCGTCTAAGGGGCTCGAATTCCCATTGGTTGCGATACCGGGGATCGGGATGATGCCAGGCAAAGATGTCGATGTAGAGGATGAAGCCCGGTTGCTCTATGTTGCAATGACGCGAGCTACTTCAAAGCTTGTAATGAGCTGTGATCGCGATTCTGCATTTTCCGAAAAACTCAGCAAGGCCATCGGCTGATATTGGTTTTTGCTGTATTTAGGTTGGGTGGCTCAAAATGCTAACAAGATAGATATGTCCGATACTTTTGACAATTTGTTGAGAATTGCCTAAAGTATCGGACATGGCTAGAACTTTCCATTCCCCTTTTCCATCGATCACGAAGCAGCTGGCTGCTCTTGGCGAACGGTTACGAGATGCTCGCCTGCGGCGCGAGCTGACAACCGTGCTTTTCGCCGAACGGCTTGGTGTATCTCGAGATACGCTGAACCGTTTGGAGAAGGGGGATCCAAATATTGCCATTGGCACTTATATGAAAGCCTTGCGGGTGTTAGGTTTGGATCAAGATATCGACGAAGTGGCTAAGGATGATGCTATTGGCCGCAAGCTGCAAGATCGTGCGTTGCCTCCCCGCCGGAATGTTAAGGCAGCGAGCCCGGCATTAAAGGCTGTTACCCGGCCAGAGAGTGAAAATCTTCGGGAGCGAAATCAGGAAACCCTTTCTCGCTTGCTGAAGGGTCGACGCAAAGGGGGGGGCGATGGCGACAGCTAATCCAACGCGAGAGGACTTCGAGGTTTTCATCGACGCTGAAGAGTTAGGTTATTCCGGCCAAGTTGGCACGCTCTATCGTGACAAGGTGCGCACTGCGCTGCCGCCATCCTTCGAGTACACCGAGGAATGGATTGCCAAAAAACCTTTCATGCTAGATCCCAGGCTGGAGTTGTACGCTGGGGAGCAACACCCTGTTGGAGACTCATTTTCCTTCGGAGTCTTTTTGGACTCGGCTCCTGACCGTTGGGGGCGCGTACTCATGGAACGGCGTGAAGCTATCCAAGCCAAGAAAGAGGGGCGCACTCGTAGAACGCTTCAGGAAATGGATTTTCTGCTCGGGGTGAATGATCATACTCGACAAGGCGCTCTGCGTTTTCGTCGTCCAGGGGGCCCATTCCTAGACAACAGCGAACTACCTACCCCATCCGTAACCGATCTTAACGAGTTAGCTTCAATCTGTATCCGCTTGGAGGAAGAGGGGGTTGAGGAACTTCCCGAATATGAGAAGTGGCTTTCCTTGCTGATAGCTCCTGGTTCATCTCTTGGTGGTGCTCGACCGAAGGCCAACTTCGAGGAGTTGGGTGGAGGCCTCTGGATCGCGAAGTTTCCTGCAAAGAATGATATTTACGACGTTGGTGCGTGGGAACTCGTGATACATCGTCTAGCAGAAAAAGCAAAAATTCTGGTACCTCCCTCTCGTGCGACCCAGCTCGCATCTAAATATCACACCTTTTGCGTAAAGCGATTTGACCGAACAGAGACCTCTCGGCGAATGTATGCGTCAGCAATGACTCTGCTTGAGAAGAAGGACGGCGAATTTGGCAGCTATCTGGAGATGGCCGACTTCATCAGCAATCAAGGCGCAAGCGGATCTATTGAAGCCGACTTGGCTCAACTATTTCGGCGTGTTCTTTTTAACGTGCTAGTTAGCAATCGGGACGATCACCTGCGCAACCACGGATTTATCCGAGTTGTAGACGGATGGAGGTTGTCTGATGCATTCGATATGAATCCGAATCTAAGCAAAGCGACACACGCGCTCGCGCTGGATGATGCCAACCCGGAGCCGGACATAGAGGTCGCTATATCCACGGCTGAGTTCTACCGACTGACGAATAGCCAAGCTTTGGACATACTGGAGGAGGTTGTTGAAGTCGTCTCTGGTTGGGCGGGGCAGGCCAAAGCCATGGGGTTGTCGAGTGCCGAAATCGACCGAATGAAGTCGGCTTTCCTGGTGTAGGGCCGACTCATCGCTAGGGGTGGAAAGTGACTTTGGGCTATATGAGTTGCCGAGTTCGAATATAATGAGAACTAAGGATTAGGCGTTGGTCTTCGTTGTGTGAGTATTGGTGTGAGTATTTTGTGATCGAATCCCTTTGAAATCCTTTGTTTAAGGCAAATTCAAGGGCACCTATCACCACCAATCAAATGGTTAGCCTGGTTGCTAGCCTTTTTTGTTTCTGATGCACCGTGTTTGAACGGAATTAGATGCTGGCTGAAATAAAAAACTCCAATCCGCACGGATTGGAGTTTTTTATTTCGATACGATAATTTCCTGTTTGCCGGCGAACAGTCCTTCCAGCCAGTGAGAGCAGTAGTGCAGCAATTCGCGTGCTGGATTTATGTCGCTAGATTTGAGATGCCGGAATATTTGAGGAGTGCGCATGGATAAGGTTGCCAGGCTTTACATCAAGACCTACGGCTGTCAGATGAATGAATATGACACCGACAAGATGGTGGATGTGCTGCGCGCAGGCGAGCGCATCGAGCTGACCGAGCATCCTGAACAGGCGGATATCATTCTGCTCAATACCTGTTCGGTGCGCGAAAAAGCGCAGGAGAAGGTGTTCTCCGACCTGGGCAGGATGCGCCCGTTAAAGCAGGCGCGTCCCGATCTGATTATCGGTGTGGGCGGCTGCGTGGCGAGCCAGGAGGGGGCGCTGCTTATCAAGCGCGCACCCTATGTGGATGTGGTGTTCGGCCCGCAGACCTTGCATCGCCTGCCTGAGCTGATAGCGGCGCGCAGGGCCAGCGGCCAGGCGCAAGTCGATATCAGTTTTCCCGAGATTGAGAAATTTGATCACCTGCCGGCAACGCAAACGCTAGCCGGCAGCGCGTATGTCGCCATTATGGAAGGGTGCAGCAAATACTGTACTTTTTGCGTGGTGCCCTATACCCGCGGGGATGAGGTGTCGCGCCCGTTTGCCGATGTGATGCATGATGTAACGGAGCTGGTGGCGCAGGGCGTGGGGGAAATCACCCTGCTGGGGCAGAATGTGAATGCCTACATGGGCGAGCACGCGGATGGTGACAGCGTGGATTTTGCCTTCCTGCTGCAGGCGATAGCAGCGCTGGATGGCGTGCAGCGCCTGCGCTTCACCACCTCGCATCCGAAAGAGATGACGCCGCGCCTGATCGATGTGTATGCCAGCACGCCCAAGCTGGTCAGCCACCTGCATCTGCCTGTGCAGTCCGGCTCTGACCGCATTCTGGCGGCAATGAAGCGCGGCTATACTGCGCTGGAATACAAATCCGTCATCCGCAAACTGCGTGCCGTGCGCCCTGATCTGGTGCTGACTTCCGATTTCATCGTGGGTTTTCCGGGCGAGACAGAGCAGGACTTCGAGGCGACCATCAAGCTGATCGAGGATGTGGGTTTCGATATGAGCTTCAGCTTTGTGTACAGCCCGCGCCCCGGCACACCAGCCGCCGAGATGGCGGATGAAGTGACGCCGGAAACCAAGGCCGTGCGCCTGAAGCGTCTGCAGGATCTGGTTAACAGGCAATCCCAGGCGGTGGCGCAGGGCGTGGTGGGCAGTGTGCAGCGCGTGCTGGTGGAGAAGTTGTCGCGCCGCGATGCCGGTGAGCTGGCAGGGCGGCTGGACAATAACCGCACGGTCAATTTCGTTGGCTCCAGCGGCATGCTGGGACGTTTTGTTGATGTTAAAATCACGGCTCTGGAGCATCACACCCTGCGCGGTGAAATGCTGACAGTGACATGAAAGGCCTGCCAACGCCAAGAGCAGCACCAAGCCCAATTATGCGCAACGCCCATAAACTCTCGCTCTCCGTACAGTATGCCAGCGCCGTCGCAGGGCTGCCTGCGCGTGCGCAATTTCGCCGCTGGGTGCAGGCTGCCATGCAATGCGATTTGCATGTCACCCTACGCATTGTCGATGAGGAAGAAGGGCGTGCGCTGAACCGTGATTTTCGCGGCAAAGACTATGCAACCAACGTGCTGACATTCGTTTACGATGATGAGCCGCTCCCCCTGTCTGGCGACATCGTCATCTGCGCGCCGGTGGTGGCGCGCGAAGCCGCGGAGCAGGGCAAGGCCCAGCTCGTGCATTACGCGCACCTGACCCTGCATGCCGTGCTGCATTTGCAGGGGTATGAGCATGAAGCCGAAACAGAGGCCGCCGCGATGGAGGCGCTGGAAACTGCGTTAATGATCAAATTAGGGTATCCTGCTCCCTATGTAGTTAACACATGAAGTAACGATGGACGACTCAGCCATTAACAAACCCAGTCTGTTGGAACGCATTTCCGCGATGCTGCTGCGCGAACCGGAAGACCGCGAACAACTTATCACCCTGCTGCACTCCGCGTACGAACGCAACCTGCTGGATGCCGAAGCCCTGTCCATGATGGAAGGGGTGATTCAGGTATCCGAGCGGCAGGTGCGCGAAATCATGCTGCCGCGCTCGCAGATGGATGTCATCGACATCAGCGAGCCTCCGGAAAAATTCATTCCTTTCGTCATCAAGACCGCGCATTCGCGCTTCCCTGTCACTGACGGCAACAAGGACAACATTATCGGCATCCTGCTTGCCAAAGATCTGCTGCGTTACTACGCGGGCGAAGAGTTCGACATGCGCGACATGCTGCGCCCTGCGGTATTCGTGCCCGAATCCAAGCGCCTGAATGTGCTGCTGCGCGACTTCCGCAGCAACCGCAATCATATTGCGCTGGTGGTGGATGAGTACGGCGGCGTGTGCGGTATGGTGACGATTGAGGATGTGCTGGAGCAGATCGTCGGCGAGATCGAGGATGAATACGATTTCGATGAGGATGAAGACAATATCATCCAGGTCAGCAAGAACCATTGGCGCGTCAAGTCTGCCACCGAGATTGCGGACTTCAACGAGATCCTGGGAACCGCATTCAGCGATGAAGAAATCGATACTGTGGGCGGCCTGGTGCTCAAGGCCGCAGGCAGGCTGCCCAAGCGCGGGGAACGCATCGCAATCGGCGGCATGATTTTTACCGTGCTGCGTGTGGATAGCCGCCGCCTGTACGCCCTGATGGTAGAGCGCAAAGCGGTTGAGCCCAAGGCTGAGGACTCGGGATTGAGGACTGAGGACTGAGGACTTGGTTTGGGCTCCTGAATCCTGGCTCCCCGGTACTAAAACTTTTCGTCCTCGCGCAGATAACGCCACTGCCCTACCGGCAAATCTCCCAGTTTCACACGACCTATGCGCACGCGTTTCAACCCCGTCACCTTAAGCCCGACCAGTTCGCACATGCGGCGAATCTGACGCTTCTTGCCTTCTCGCAACACAAAGCGCAATTGCTCCTCGTTCTGCCAGGTGACCTTGGCGGGTTTGAGCTTCTGGCCGTCCAGCGACAGGCCGTGATTGAGCATGTTGAGGCCATTGCCGACCAGCTTGCCGGTCACGCGCACCAGATATTCCTTGTCGACCTCGGAGTTCTCCCCGATCAGCTGCTTGGCGATGCGGCCGTCCTGGGTGAATACCAGCAAACCCTGGGAGTCAATATCCAGGCGGCCTGCCGGGGCGATGCCCTTCAAGTGTGCAGGGTTGAAGCGCACTGCCGCGGCATCGCCGGACCAGCGCGATTGGGCATTGACCAGCGTAATGGCAGGCTGGTAGCCATCTTCGGCCTGGCCGGAAACATAGGCAATCGGCTTGTTGAGCAGGATGGTTACCTGGGTGTTTTGCTGGGTCTGTGCGCTGCGGTTTAGCGTGATGCGCTGCGTGGGGTAGATCTTGGTGCCGAGCTCGCTGACCGGTGCGCCGTCCACCAGCACCCAGCCGCGTTCGATATAGCTGTCCGCCTCGCGGCGCGAGCACAGCCCCTGTTCAGACATGAGTTTGGAGAGACGGATTTTTTCCATAGTGTAGTTAAATATAAATATTAGCCACAGAGCACACAGAGAAATTCGCTGCATGCAGGGTGAAGCGACATTCTCTGTGTACTCTGATCTCTGTGGCCTGGTTGTTGATGAATGACTAGCCCAGCGCCGGGAATAAACCCCGCGCGCCGCTGGCGATGAATTCTACGGCAATTGCGGCGAGTACCAAGCCCATCAGCCGTGTAAACACGTCTATGCCAACCTTGCCCAGGCGTTGTGCCACCCACGGGGCAATCAGAAAGGTGAGCCACACCGTCACGCTGAGCAGGACAATTTCCAGGCTCATGATCAGATAGTGTTCGACGCCGTGCACCTTGTGCGCTTCCACAATTACCGCGCTGATGGAGCCGGGGCCTGCCAGCAAAGGCGTGGACAAAGGTACGATGGCGTGGGAAGCGGTGGCTTCCACATCCATGCTGTCTTCAACGCTGGGGAGCGGCTTGTAGACGTTGCCCTGCAGCATGGTGATGGCCATCAGCATTAACAGGATGCCGCCAGCCACACGGAAAGAACTGATGCTGATGCCGAAGAAGGCCAGCAGCGGTTCTCCTACCAGCAGTGCAACCATCAAGATGGTACAGACCGTCAGCGATGCAAGGCGGCCGACATGGGCGCGTTTTTGTTCGCTCAGCCTGGCAGTAAACAGGATGATGACGGGAATCATCCCGATCGGATCGAGAATCGCGAACAGGCTGATAAAAATCTTGGTGTATTCGGTGAAATCCAGCATGGTGTCGTGTCAGCGCAAGGCGGGAACGGGTGGGCGCAAATTACACGCTTCAACAGTGCGAAGCAATAGCGCCAACGCAGGAAAACATAGTGTCAGAATTGGTAAGCAATCCCGAGGCTGGCATAGTGGCTGGAGCTGGTTTGCAGCAAAGGGCTGTTGAGCGCGTCACCACGCACCTGGCGGATTTCAAAGCTTCCCAGCAGCATCCACTTGGGGTCTAGATCAAACGACCACAGCAGACCTTCGGCATTGAACAGCGCTCCGCTCTGCGCATTGAACACAGCCAAACCTGAAGCGGCGGCCTGTGGTGGCGAGATGCCGTAGTAGTACTGCGCGGCATTTGCATTGGCCCAGGTGGTCTGTGCAAAGAGGCCTGCATTCAGGCGTGCGCCGCCGTAAATCCCTGCGGTCAGGCGCAGGTCGGTCTGTGCACCGCGATCGCCATCGATGTCCTGGCGATAGCGCAAAAGCGCGATGATGGGCATGGGGCCAATGTTCTTTTCCAGCTCTGCATGCACACCCACAGACAAGCTGGGGGCAATAGTGGAAAAATTATGGCTGGCAAGAAATGCAGATTCCGTGCTGTCGCGCCCGCCCTCGTAGGCCAGCTGCGCGCCCAGCGTAAAGCCGCTGAGCAGTTCGGCCCTGGCGCCGCCTTCCAGCATGCCGAAAGTGGTGCGCGCGAACCATGGCTGGCCGTAATAGCGCACGACCGGGATCGGTACCGTATGGCTGGTATCTGCGCCGTCATAGGCCGGGCGCGACCATACGCCGGCACCCAGCAAGGTGGTGACGGGGGGCGCATCTTCGGCCGCAGCCATGAACGGAGTAATGAGCAAAAGTGAAATGAGTAGCAGCCGTGTGTATGGCATGTTGCGGGTCTCTTGAAATTGAAACGGAAGGCTGGAATTGGACATGCACAGGGTCACTTGCCGGCGTTGCCGGACGGCACAACGCGGTTTTCCACCAGCAGCCTGCTGATGGTCTGATACTCCGCCAGCAGGTTGCGCTCCATTTCATCCGTTGCGTGCGGACTCATGCCGGGAGCGTTGCCCAGGCGGTGCGTGAGATCATGCGAGACCCAGCCGCGCGAAGAAATCAGGTCAAACACATTGCCGCGTATGCCGAACGACACGCGCTCATTGCCCGCGCTTTCGTCCAGCAGCGAGCGCCCCAGGCCGGCATAGCCCGTCGACCAGTTGCCCAGATCGGCGATGGTGGGCGTGATGTCGAACTGGCTGCCGATGCGCTCGTCTATCCCCGGCTTGACTCCCGGTCCCACGATCAGGAGCGGTATGTGATAAAGGTTGGGCGTGATTTCCGCATGCTCCACAAATTCGTTGGCGTGATCCGCAGTCAGCACGAAAATCGTGTTGTCGTAATACCCGGCTTTCTTTGCCGCCGCAATGAATTCTCCCAGCGCCCAGTCGGCATAGAGCAGCGAATTGAGAAACTTGTCGCGGTCACTGTCGCTGGTGTATTTGCGCCAGCGCTGATCCGGGATGAGCCAGGGCACGTGCGTGGTGGAGGTGAATATATAGCCGAGGAAAGGTTGGCGCGCCTTGGCAAACAGCTGGTGTGCTTCCTGGAAAGTGTTGTGATCCCAGGTGCCCCAGGTCGAGGCCGCCTTTTTGTGCTCGTGCAATTCGGGCATGTCCTCCGCGCCCTTGTAGGTGGAGAAGCCGGCGCGTGCAGCGATGGAATCGAAACGGAACGAGCCGCGGTCGCTGCTTTGCAGAAAGAAGGTCTTGTAGCCTTGCGCCTGTGCCAGTTCACCCAGGAAGCTCTGCCTGTTCTGCTCTATGCCCTCGCCCAGGAAAGGCATGCCGGGCAAGGTGGGCAGGCTGGCCAGTATCGCCTCCGCACCCTGAATGGAGCGCTGGCCATTGCCGTAAAAATGCGTATACAAGCGCCCCTGTTTGGCAAGGCTGTCGAAGTTGGGTGTTACCCCGAGCGGCGGCAGGTGCATCTGTTCCCTGAGCGCATCTATATGCAGCGCACCCCAGCTCTCCAGCATCAGCACGACGACATTGGGTTTCGATCCGTGGCCGCTGAACCTGGCCTGCTGATAAATGGGGAAATTGGCGTCGTGGAATGGCGTGCTTGAGCCGGCCAGGGTGTGCTGGGTTCTGGAGATGGCCTCGTCCTGCGGCATGAAATCGCGGAGGGGGGGGGCGCTGTCGTTGAGGGCGCGCGTCACCGCAAAGGCGCCGTTGAGTGCAAGGTAGCCCTGGGCGACAGAATTGGAGAAGAACGCGTCGCCCACGCTGATCGGTTTTCCAGACCATCCGCCGCGGCCGAGAATGACAAACAGCAGCAGTGCCAGCACGATGCTGACGAGGCGCGGCCATACGCGCCTGGGCGCAGCCGGTACCGGGTGCACCAGACGGCGCCACAGCAGTGCGCCGAAGGCGGCGCCCAGGGTAAACAGCAGCAGCATGACGCCATACTGGCCAAATGCCAGCGCCACCATCGGGCCGATGTCCTCGGACATGGCGCCGATTTCGGAACCCACGTGTCTATGCACCACGCCGAAATAAATGGTGTCGGCTGCCAGCATGAACACCAGCAGCAGCACGACCAGGTAGATCAACCATCCCCACAGGCGCTGCCAGTAGGCATGATGTGCCCAGCGGAACGGCAGCATCATGAACAGCAGCGGCAGGAAAATACCCATCACGGCAATCGAAATATCAAAGCGCAGGCCGACCGCAAACGCCGACAGCACTTCCAGCAAGCCCAGGCTCTGGAAATCTTCGTGGTAAACCAGATACAAGGCGAGCCGCGCCAGGCTGAACGGCAACAGGCAGGCAACGACAATCAGCGCGACACGGCCGTAGGCGTGCTTGTGCAGGGCCAGCGCGGTAAGCTTGATGGTTGCCAGAACGGGGTTGGGAGCGTGGATTCGTAAGGGTGTGGTCATGGGTTCAGGTGGTTACGTTCGCTGGTCTGCGTGCTGTTATCGGGCGGTTAACCGCTTTGCGGGTATGCGTCCTCCCGGGTGCTGCATTGCATCAGTTGGCCGTTAATATTCCATTAATGTCCTAATTATAATATTCATTGATTTGCGTGGCAGTGCAATTAGCGCATTTTTAGAGTAACACCTGCTGTTTTTTATAGAAAGGTATACAAAATGAAACTCATTACCCTGTTGTCGTCTTTCCTGGCCCTGTCCATTTTGACTCCTGTGCTGGCACTGGGTGCGATCAACTGCGAGCCTAAAGACCCCACACTCACCACCGCTCAGCGTACCGCTTATACCAAGCAATGCCTGGCCGAAGCGGGTTCTCCGGCCAATGTTAAAAAGCGTGCCGAGCAGCGGAAAAAAACGGTCTGCGAGCAGAATGCAAAAAACAAGGCGCTGACGGGAGCTGAAAAAGCCAGATACGAAGCCGATTGCGTAAACAAGAATGTGGCTAATGAGGCAGCAGCGATGTCTGCCAAACCTAAAATCAAGCCTGAGGCAGCAGCGGCACCAGCCAAATTGCAAAAGAAGCCAGCAGCAGCCGAGACTGGAAACAAATCGAAGCCCGCCAAGACTGTGAAGAAGCCGAAGCCGGCCAAGGCTGAAAAGAAATCGCAACCAGACAACGCCCGGTAAAATCGCAAAGCAAGCTTGCAGCACTTTGAACAAGCAGCGCCGACTCTTCCCAGTCGGCGTTTTTTTTTGCGCGTGCGCTGCTGGCAGGCATGCTTCAAGTGGCACGCATTGGCATGGTTAAGCCTGAGTCGTTATCACCTGTGCGATGAGCTGTCGCTGCGGCCAGATGGTGAAGGAGATAATTTAATGATAGATTGCGCACCCATCATATAGCTGAGCGCCGCCATGCTGCCTGGCGCAGCGCAAAAATATTTCTCCATTGAAGTAGCAAGGCAATAAGTTAAAATCATCTGATGTCTCTCATAAGCCGAATCAAACTGATGTTCAAATCCAGCGAGCGCAAGCGCGTGGAGGAATCGCTGCGGGAAAGCGAAGAAAAATACCGCGAGCTTTTTGATAACGCGAGCGACTTTGTTTACAGCACGGATGCGAACGGGATTTTCACCTCGGCCAACAGGTCGCTAATCAGTACGCTGGGTTACAGCCGTGAAGAAATAATCGGCGAACACATCAGCAAAATTCTGTCGCCGGAAAATTTTGCCATCGCCCAGCAGATGACAGTCAGGAAGCTTAGCGGGGAAGTGGATGCCACCCAATATGAACTGGAAATCCTCTCCAAAGATGGGGGCACGATACCGGTCGAGTTAAATAGCAGACTTATCCATAAGGATGGCAAGCCCGCCGGGATACAAGGGACCGGGCGCGACATCAGTGACCGCAAGGAGGCCGAAAAGGCGCAGCGCCTTGCGGTGCTGGTTTACCAGAACAGCAGCGAAGCGATGATGATTGCCGATGCAGACGACCGCATCATCGCCATCAATCCGGCATTTACGCGCCTGACAGGTTACACGCAGGATGAAGCTATCGGCAATAACCCGAAAATGCTGAGTTCAGGACGCCAGGAGCGGGCTTTTTACCAACAGATGTGGCGGGCGCTAACCACAGCCGGGCAATGGCAGGGGGAGTTGTGGAACAGGCGCAAGGGCGGTGAATTGTATTGCGAATGGATTTCCATCAACACGGTCTTCAATGCAAATGGTTCGGTGCATCGGCGTGTGGCGATTTTCTATGACATCACCCGTAAAAAAGAATCAGATGAATTGATCTGGAAATACGCCAATTTCGATCCGCTGACCCAGCTTCCCAACCGCCGCCTGTTTCATGACCGCCTGGAACAGGAGATCAGGAAATCCCATCGTGACGGCCACACGATGGCGCTGATGTTTATCGACCTCGACCGTTTCAAGGAGGTGAACGACACGCTCGGGCACGCACAGGGCGACATCCTGCTGAGCGCGGCGGCGCGGCGTATTGTCGAGTGTGTGCGCGGATCCGATACCGTTGCCCGCATGGGCGGCGATGAATTCACCGTCATCCTGTCCGAACTTGACGACGTCGACAGCGTTAAGCGTGTCGCCCAAAACATCATCGACAAGCTGGCACTGCCCTTTCAATTGCCTGATGGAACAGTCCTGGTATCAGCCAGCATAGGCATCACCCTGTACCCAAGTGACGCAACAGAAAGCGAAGCTCTGTTAAAGAACGCCGATCAGGCCATGTACGCCGCAAAAAATCTGGGGCGCAACCGCTTTAGCTACTTTACCGCCGCCTGGACAGAGCATTTGCCGCTGCGCTCGAATCCTGCTTGACTCATCGGGCAACCCGCTCAAATCCGCTGGTCTTGCAGATCATCTCGTGTCTGCGCCTTGTTATGCCGTGTGCTTGAAATGGCTGAAGCAATTGCGCCCCGAACGCTTGGCCGCGTACATGGCCTGATCGGCGTTCTTTAACAGAGCTTCGCTTTCTGTTGCGTCACTTGGGTACAGGGTGATGCCTATGCTGGCGGAAATGCGTGCGGTTTCATTGTTCAGATGAAAAGGGGCCGACAGCTTGCTGATGATGTCCTGTGCAATACGCTCCACGCTGCGGGTGCTGTCCAGTTCGGACAGGATGACGGTGAATTCATCGCCGCCCAGCCGCGATACCGTGTCAATTTTGCGCACGCATTCAATGATGCGGTGCACGGCTTCGCTCAGCAGCGTATCGCCCTGACTGTGCCCGAGCGTGTCGTTCACTTCCTTGAAGCGGTCGAGGTCGATAAACATCAGCGCCATCGGCAAGCCAGAGCGGTGCGATTTCTTGATCTCCATGCCCAGGCGATCATTGAACAGGCGGCGGTTGGGCACCCCGGTAAGGGGATCGTAATAGGCGTGACGCCGTATGGTTTCCTCGGCACGTTTCTGGTCGGTGACATCCGATAACAGTGTGACCCGCCTCAGCACATTCCCATTGTCGTCATAGGTGGTGTGGATGAGTTGCCATACGGCGATTTCGTGCCCATCCTTGTGGCGGTTCCAGATCTCGCCTTCCCAGATGCCGGTGGTGTTGAGCTGGTGCCACATGGCCTTGTAGAAGGACTTGCCCTGCCGCCCCGAGCTCTGAAACTTCGGATTCTTGCCGATGGCTTCTGCGGCCGTGTAGCCGGTGAGACAGGTGAATGCCGGATTCACGGCAACGATGAGATTGTTGCTGTCGGTGATCATCACTGCTTCGCCGACGGCCTGATACACCAGCGCTGCGAATTGCAGTTCCTCCTGTGTTTTCTTGTATGCGGTAATGTCCTGCACTGTGCCTGTGGAGAAAAGCGCCTTGCCTGCGTCATCGTAAACGGCCAAGCCGCGCTCGTTCACCCATTTGATGCGGCCGTCCGGCATGCACAGGCGATGCGCAATTTCGTACGGTGTGCGGTGCTCTATCGACCTGAAATAGGCCAGGTCGACCAGGTCGCGATCTTCAGGATGTACCGTGTTCAGGAACGTTGCGTAGTTGGCGTCGAATTTTGCCGGATCAAGCTCGAAGATGCGGAATATTTCGTCCGACCAGGTCAGCTTGTCGCAGGCCAGATCCAGATGCCAGCTGCCGACATGGGCGATGTGCTGCGCTTCGTTAAGATGCACGTCGCTGGCGCGCAGTGCGTTGAGTGTGGCTGCCTGCGCTTGCAACACAGTGACGCGTTGTTCGGCGATGGTCAGCCTGACATTCAGCAACTGCGGGTCGACGGGTTTGGCCAGGTAATCGTCCGCACCGGCGGCGAGTACCTGTTCCAGATCACCCGCCTGGGTGCGTGCCGTAATCACCAGGATCAGGCTTGCAGCGGTTGTCTGGCTGCTGCGGATTCTGCGGCACAGCTCCAGCCCAGCCATGCCGGGCGCGAGGCAGTCCAAAATAAGCAAGGGGAAGTGCTGTGTCTGGCATGCCTGCCAGGCACTCTCGCCATCGCCAAATTCGGCCACGCTGTGGCCGCGTATTTCCAGGACGCTCTTGAGCAATGCACGCATTTCCGCGTCGTCTTCAACCAGCAGAACATTCATAATCTCGCACCCCGGGGTTGTTACTTGCAGGAAAGCTGCTGCGAAGCATCCGCGCTTACTATCTGTGCCGCAATAGGCAAGAATGCCTAGACAATTATCTGTTCAGGCCTAATCCTTGTAACAAATAATGACATTGCAGCCGCGTTCTGCGTAAGCGCGACTTCCCCGTATAATCGCGCCCATCAATTCATGAATGCCTGCCGTGACTCTTGCTCGCCTGAATAAATATCTGCTGGTTTTCTGTGGCGGCCTGCTGGCCGTGCCGGGCTTCGCGCCATTCTCGCTGTATCCGCTGGTGGCGCTGGCGTTGGCACTGCTGTTTGTGCAATGGCAGCATGCGCCTGGCAAATGGCAGGCGGCGCGGCTGGGCTTCGCCTTTGGCCTGGGCCTGTTCAGCGCGGGCATAGGCTGGCTGTATGTTGCGCTGCATGAGTTTGGCGACATGCCGATGTTGCTGGCCGCCCCCGCCATTGCCGTGTTCGCCGCCTTGCTCGCCCTGTTTCCGGCGGGCGTGGGATATGCGCAGGCACGGCTGCGCTTCAGGCTGGGCAGTCGTGCCGGCTTGCCTGCCTATGTGGCGCTGTTGCTGGTGATGCCCGCGCTGTGGGTGCTGCTGGAGTGGCTGCGCGGCCTGCTCTTCACCGGCTTCCCGTGGCTGGCACTGGGCTATGCGCAGGCGGCAGAAAGCCCCTTGGTGGGCTTCGCGCCGCTGTTCGGAGTGTACGGCGTGTCGCTGACGGTGGCGCTCAGCGCGGGCCTGCTGGCTTTGCTGTGGACAGTGCGCTGGAGCAGGCCGGGCAAGCTGGCCTGCGCGGCTTTGCTGCTGCTGTGGCTGGGCGGCGTGGCGCTGCGTAATGTGGAGTGGACGCAGGCACAAGGCGAGCCGCTCAAGGTAAGCCTGCTGCAAGGTAACATCGCGCAGGATGAAAAGTTCGAGGAGGGGCAACTGGTCGGCACCATGGAGACCTATCGCCGCCTGGCAGAGGGCAGCGATGCTCGCCTGATCGTGCTGCCGGAGACCGCTCTTCCGCTGCTGCGCCACGAATTGCCGCCGCGCTTTGAGGAGCTGCTGCGCAACCATGCGCGGCAGAACGCCGGCGACATACTGATAGGCGCATTCGAACGCGACCAGGGGCTGTATTACAACAGCGTGTTTACGCTCGGCAGCGCCGACAGCCAGAGCTACCGCAAGAATCATCTGGTGCCGTTCGGAGAGTTCATCCCGCTGCGCCCGCTGCTGGGCTGGCTGATCAACGATGTGCTGCACATCCCTATGGGTGATCTCGCGCGCGGCGACCAGCGCCAGCAGGTACTGCATGTGGCGGGGCAGCGCGTGGCGGTGGACATCTGCTACGAGGACGTGTTCGGAGAAGAAATCATCCACTACCTGCCCGAAGCCACTCTGCTGGTGAATGTCACCAACGATGCCTGGTACGGCGCGTCGCACGCCGCCATGCAGCACAACCAGATCTCGCAGATGCGCGCGCTGGAAACAGGGCGCATGATGCTGCGCGCCACCAATACTGGAGTCACCTCGGTGATCGGCCGCGATGGCCGCATCGTGAAGATGTTGCCGCAGCATGTGGAAGGCGTGCTCAGCGCCGAGGTGCAGGGCTATAGCGGCAGTACGCCGTATGTGCGCTGGGGCAATGCGGCAATGCTCGGCCTGCTGGCGGTGATGCTGGCGGCCGCGTGGCGGTTGCGCCGCCGATGAGCTGGGTGTGCTATCTGTTGCGCTGCGCCGATGACACGCTGTATTGCGGCATCAGCAATGACCTCGGCAAACGCCTGGCCGCGCACAACGCCGGTGAGGGTGCCAAGTACACGCGCGGGCGCACGCCATTGCAGCTGGTGTACGCGGAGCCCTGCGCCGACAAATCTGCGGCGCTGAAGCGCGAGCTGAAAATAAAGCGCATGCCGCGTGGCGACAAGCTGGCTTTGTGTGGTGTGAAGTGAAATACCACAGGCTGTCTCGTATGCAAGGCCTGGCCCCGATATGACGACACGACATCGATGCGCATGGGATGCTCACCCCAATTTACCCCCGATCGTGCATCCAACAAATCGCTTGAGATCGAAGCCGGAAACAAAATTGCCTGTAGCGAACTTCAATGCATCGAAAAAATGCAGGCGCGTAGCCGCCGATCATTGACAGGATAACGCCCGGCGGCGGTGTTGACTACGCCTGCGTCACCAGGCGATCGCGAGTCATCATGAAGAAGCGGTTCCTTTCGTCGGTGAAAGAACGCCGTTCATCTGCATTCCTTGCCACTCATCACCAATCGATTGAGGCCGATGTATGGGCTTGGGCTGATGAAACGATTTTTGATAGAGTTCCAATCGTACCTCACCCTGATTGGCACTCACTTTAGTTGAGTGCCGTTTTTTTTGGTTGGCTGGCGCAGCGTCAAGAGGAAGATATTTTCCTGCAAACGGCTCAGGCCGCGTTGCTGAAAGCGCGGGTTTTGCGCCAGCACATCGTGTTGCGCCAGCAGGCGTATCTCGGCATGGTCACGGTAGAGCGCTGCTACATCGCTCGCGGAAACAGCAAACGGCGGCCCCGACATTTCCGCCTGTGGATAGTCGAAGGTAAGCAGCAGGATTGGTGTTGCAGGCGGCAGGATGCCGAGCAGATGACGCACGTATTGTTCGCGCATTTCCGGCGGTAACGCGACCAGTGATGCGCGGTCGTACACTGCGCCCACTTTTGCCAGATCGTCGCGGCCCAAGTCGAAAAAATCACCGCACAAGATGCGAATGCCATCCGCTTCACAGCAAGCGAATTTTCCGCTGCTTGCGTGGCGCGGAGTTTGGCCGTGCTCCGTGAAGAAATCCTGCACCGCGATAGGGCTCAGCTCAACCCCCAGCACCCCATGTCCCTGCTTGCGCAGCCACGCCATATCGATGCTCTTGCCGCACAGCGGCACGAACACCTCGCTGCCCGGGGCCGGCTGCAGTTCCCGCCAGTATTGCAGCAAATAAGGATTGACCTCGTCCTGGTGAAAACCGATTTCTGCCCGCTCCCAGCGCTCCAGCCAAAAATCTTTTTGCATTACTGCAGCGTCGCCTCTTCGACCACCACCTTGTATGCATAGCCCGCGCCGAAATCACGGTCGGTGCTGACGATACCCTTGGCGGTCACGACATCCCCAACCTTGGTTGTGCTCATGGTCGTCACCAGAAGATCATTCGATCCGTCCGCAGCGGAACCGGAACCATCGCGCAGATGCACCCAGTTCTTGCCCATGATGCCCGGGTTGTACTTCACCACCTTGCCGCGCACCAGCACAGGCTTGTGTTTGAGCTTGGCGCTCCTGGTCATGACATCCGCGACGGTCTGCGAGTTTGCGCCGCTGGCCTTGTCGATATGCTCATCTTTTACAGCTTCCGGCTTACTGGCAGCAGTGGCGGGGTAAGACGAGCCCGGCACATGGCCAGCCGGCGCGACTGTTCCCGCGCCCCCCAGGGTGCCAAACAGGATCGTCGGGAAAGTTTTCTTCAGCGACTTGCTCTCGAAATTATTCATCACTGTCACGTTCTCCAGCGTAACTTCATCCCCTTTCTTGACCGTGGCCTTGTCGACCGCAGCCCATGTTTCTCCCTCCCGGGTCTTGAGAAGCAAATAGGTATAACTCTCGACATCCTTGACCTCAAGCACCTCACCCTTGACGATGGCTGTTGGTGGTGACGCAGGGGCGGGGTTTTCGGCTGCCCAAATAAATGACGAGAAAACTAACAAGCAGGTCGCCAATAAAACTTTCATGTTCTGGATACTCCTTGGTGATGGGCGACAAAGTGTAACAGGGAGTGGATGGAAATTCTGCATCAAGGGCACGGCAGGGAGGACGTCTTCGGGCAGAGTTAAAGACCGCCCGCATGGGCGAGTGTCCCATGAAACTCCTGGCCATCTGACTAATCCAGCAAAAAACGCTGGCCAGTCGCTGCTTGTTGTGGCGTGCCCTTTACCGGCGCTGCTCCCGACGAGCTATGCGCCTAACCACAGCTGGTCTATATACTTTGGTCTAGACCGATATCCTTATATTCATAACCTGCCCTTTAATTTAAAGTTAATCGTGGCTTCGTAATTTGCGTAAGTCGCAAATTTTTTAAGGATATAGCCGTGTTACAAAACAAGCCAGTTGCAAAGAAAACGGCTCCTGTCGACCCCGCCATAATCGATGCAAACGGCGAATCGTTAGGTAGATCATTTACCCGGTCATCGCCAAAAATGCAGGAGCTGCAGGACAGGTTGGAAGTAAAAATCAAGCAGAAATCGACCGAACCCGAAGATGGCAAGCCCAACTTAAAACGGTAACGATTCAGGCTTAAGATGTTTTTCGGAAAATCTTCACACCATTTTTAAACAAGGAGTCAGCAAATGGCAACAGGTACAGTTAAATGGTTCAACGATGCAAAGGGTTTTGGTTTTGTTACCCCCGATGACGGCAGCGATGATTTGTTCGCGCACTTTTCCGCCATCAATATGAACGGCTTCAAGACACTCAAAGAAGGCCAAAAGGTTACTTTTGACGTGACTCAAGGCCCCAAGGGCAAGCAGGCATCCAACATCCAGGCTCCTTGACATACCCCTGCTTTGATAAAGAGCCCGGCACTTTTGCGCCGGGCTTTTTGTTGGATGGGAAAATTGAGAAACAAAGCTCCGCTCATGCCTGTTGCTTTCTTGCTCCGGCAAGCCATGCGTTCAGCTAAGCTGTTATGTAGGGTGACGCAACCGCCCTAAAACCCGTAAAATGCCTCCTTTCGCAAATTACCCCGGTCTTTGCAATGCTTACTTTTCAGCAAATCATCCTCAACCTGCAGAACTTCTGGGACAAGCAGGGCTGTGCATTGCTGCAGCCTTACGATATCGAAGTGGGTGCGGGCACTTTCCACACGGCGACCTTTCTGCGCGCCATCGGCCCCGAGCCCTGGCGCGCCGCCTATGTGCAGCCTTCGCGCCGCCCTAAGGACGGGCGCTACGGCGAGAATCCCAACCGCTTGCAGCATTATTACCAGTACCAGGTGGTGCTGAAGCCCTCGCCGGAAAATATCCAGGAGCTGTATCTCGACAGCCTGCGCGAGCTCGGCATCAACACCAGCGAACACGACATCCGCTTTGTCGAGGACGACTGGGAGTCGCCCACGCTGGGTGCCTGGGGGCTGGGCTGGGAGGTGTGGCTGGACGGCATGGAGGTGACCCAGTTCACTTATTTTCAGGAAGTGGGTTCGCTCAGCTGTAAACCCGTGCTGGGCGAGATCACCTATGGCCTGGAGCGCCTGGCCATGTATTTGCAGGGTGTGGACAGTGTGTATGACCTGGTGTGGGCGAAGAAAGGCGACACCGTCATCACTTACGGCGATGTGTTCCACCAGAACGAGGTGGAGCAGTCGCGCTACAACTTCGAGCATTCCAATGTGGAGATGTTCTTCCGCCACTTCAACGAATACGAAGCCGAGGCCAGTCGCCTGATCGAGGCGGAGCTGGTGCTGCCTGCCTTCGAGATGGTGATGAAGTGCTCGCACAGTTTCAACATGCTGGATGCGCGCGGTGCGATTTCGGTGACCGAGCGTGCCGGTTACATCGGCCGCGTGCGCACCCTGTCGCGTGCCGTGGCGCAGGCCTATTACGACTCCCGCGAAAAACTCGGCTTCCCCATGTGCAAGGGTGCAGTCCCGGGTAAAAGCGCAGTGAAGGGAGGAAAATAACATGGCACAGGAAATGAAACAGACACTGCTGGTGGAACTGCTGACCGAAGAGCTGCCGCCCAAGGCGCTGGAGCGCCTGTCGATCAGCTTCGCAGAAGACGTGGTGGCGGCCTTGCACGAGCAGGGGCTGGCAGGGGTGGACAGTGTGCGCACCATCTTTGCCACACCGCGCCGCATGGCATTCACGGTAACGCATGTGCTGGCGCAACAGCCCGACCGCACGATAGAGCGCAAAGGCCCGGCAGTCGCGGCGGGCAAGGATGCAGACGGCAAGATCAGCCGTGCCCTGGAAGGTTTCATGCGTGCGAATAACGTGACCTTTGAGCAGCTGCAGATGGTGCAGGACGGCAAGGCGGAATATTTCGTCGCACGCGTCGAGCAGAAGGGCAAACCGCTGGACGAATACCTGACCGACATGGTGACGCAGGCGCTGAAAAAACTGCCCATCCCCAAGCTGATGCGCTGGGGCGATACCGAGCACCAGTTTGTGCGCCCGGTGAAAGGGCTGGTCATGCTGCATGGCGAACGCATTGTCATGGGCGAGGTGCTGGGGGTGAGCAGCGGCAACGTTACGCGCGGCCATCGCTTCATGTCCAGCGGCACCATCACGCTGCACAACGCCGAATTCTATGCCGACACCATGGAGAGCGCGGGCTGCGTGGTGCCGGGTTTCGCCAGACGCCGCGATACGATCGCCAGGCAGCTGGACGAGGCTGCCGACAAGCTGCGCGCGATATGGATAGGCCATGGCACGCAGTCGATGAAAGAGCTGCTGGTCATGTCCAACGGCGAGCGCAGCGTGCTCAGCACACTGCTGGACGAGGTGGCGGCGCTGGTGGAATGGCCGGTGGTGTACGTGGGTGAATTCGAGCCGGAATTCCTCGAAGTGCCGCAGGAGTGTCTGATCCTCACCATGCAGCAGAACCAGAAGTACTTCCCCTTGCTGGATGCCAGGGGCAAGCTGCTCAACAAGTTCCTGATCGTTTCCAACATGCAGGTGGATGAGCCCAGGCATATTGTCGGCGGCAACCAGCGCGTGGTGCGCCCGCGTCTTTCCGATGCGCGCTTCTTCTACAATCAGGATCGCAAGCACAAGCTGGAGTCGCGCGTGGCCAAGCTGAGTGACGTGGTGTACCACAACAAGCTGGGTTCGCAGCTGCAGCGCGTGGAGCGCATCACCACCCTGTCGGGCACCATCGCGCGCCTGCTGGATGCGGACAAGGCGCAGGCTGAGCTGGCCGCGCGCCTGTGCAAGGCAGACCTGCTCACCGACATGGTGGGCGAATTTCCCGAGTTGCAGGGGGTGATGGGACATTACTACGCGCTGCACGATGGCGAGCAACCTGCCGTGGCGGCAGCGATCGAGGCGCATTACCATCCGCGTTTTGCCGGCGACACCCTGCCGCATGGCGCGCTGGCGTGCAGCGTGGCGCTGGCCGACAAGCTGGAAACCCTGGTCGGAATTTATGGCATAGGCCAGGTTCCCACCGGCGACAAGGACCCGTTCGGGCTGCGCCGCCACGCCTTGGGCATCTTGCGCATCCTGATCGAAACGCCGCTTAACCTGCCTCTGCCCGCCCTGCTCAAGACGGCCGCGGACAATTTCCCGGCAGGCACGCTGAGTGCCACGGTGGCGGCTGACGTGGAAGGCTTCATGCTGGACCGCCTGCGCGGGTATCTGCGCGAGCGCGGCTTCGAGGTTTCTCACATCGAAGCGGTGCTGCACATGCTGCACGGCCGCCTGCATGAAACCCTGCCACGCATCGAAGGCGTGCGCATGTTCGCCGGGCTGGAAGCGTCCAAAGACCTGTCGGCTGCGAACAAGCGTGTGCGCAACATCATGCGCAAAAACCATGAAGAGCTGGGCGCTGCCATGCACCACGCGGTGGTGAAGCCGCTGATGCTGGTGGAGGAGGCAGAGCGCAATCTGCATCAGGCGATGCTGGACATCACGCCGTTTGCGCAGAGCTATCTCGATCGCGGCGAGTACGGGCAGAACCTGAAGGCGCTGGTGACGCTGAAGCCGTTTATCGATGATTTCTTCAACCAGGTGATGGTGATGGCGGAAGACCGCGCATTGCGCGTGAATCGTGCGGCGCTGTTGCAACAACTGGGTATCCTGATGAACCAGGTGGCCGACATTTCCAAGCTGGCAGTTTAAAAACAGTCATTAGGCATTAGTCGTTAGTTTTTTGCTGGATGCAGAAATCGCGCAGCGACCGCCAACTAATGACTATCGACTATCGACTAACGACTCGTAACTGAAGTTATGAAACTTATTATTCTGGACCGCGACGGCGTCATCAATTACGACTCCGATCAATTCATCAAAAGCCCGCAAGAGTGGAAGCCGCTGCCCGGCAGCATCGAGGCCATTGCGCGCCTGTGCCAGGCGGGCTATCGCGTGGTGGTGGCGACCAACCAGTCCGGCATAGGGCGCGGCCTGTTCGACATGCCGACGCTGAACGCCATCCACGACAAGATGCACAAGGCCTGCGCGCAAGCCGGTGGCCGCATCGACGCGGTGTTTTTCTGCCCGCATGCGGCCGATGCCGATTGCCAGTGCCGCAAGCCCAAGAGCGGCATGATCGAAGAAATTGCCGCGCGCTATAACGTGAGCCTTGCCGGCGTACCTTCCGTGGGCGATTCTCTGCGCGACCTGGAAGCCTCGGTAAGGCTGGGGGCGCAGCCGATACTGGTGCTGACCGGCAAGGGCAGCAAGACCCAGGCCAAGGGCGGTCTGCCACATGGCACGCTGATTTATCCCGACCTGGCCGCCGCCGTAGCTACACTGGTCTGATATGATCTTTATTCGTTCGCTAATTTTCTTTGTGCTGCAACTCGTCATCACTCCGGTGTACGCGCTGATTGCCATACTGACTTTTCCCTTCCACCCGCTCACGCGTTACCGCATCATCTCCGGCTGGGCGCTCGCCATGATGTGGCTGTTGCGCGTGCTGTGCGGCATCCGTATGCAGGTGCGCGGCGCGGAAAATATTCCAAAGCAGCCGTGCATTCTGCTGTGCAAGCACCAGTCGGCGTGGGAGACCATCGCCCTGCAAAAAGTTTTTCCGCCGCAGGTGTGGGTGTTGAAGCGCGAGCTGCTGTGGCTGCCTTTCTTCGGCTGGGGCCTGGCCATGACCAGCCCCATCGCGATCAAGCGCAGCGACGGCAAGGGCGCGGTGAAGCAGCTGCTGCGCCAGGGCAAGGAGCGCCTGGACATGGGTTTTTGCGTGGTGATTTTCCCGGAAGGCACGCGCATCCCATACGGCCAGCGCGGCAAATACAAGATCGGCGGCGCCCTGCTGGCGGCCTCCACCTCTGCTCCGGTGGTGCCGGTGGCGCACAACGCGGGCAAGCTGTGGGGGCGCAATTCTTTCCTCAAGCATCCGGGCGTGATCACCATGAGCATAGGCGCTGCGATAGATCCCGCAGGACTCAAGCCTGAGGAGATCAACCAGCGCGCGGAAGAGTGGATAGAAGCCGAAGTTGCGCGCCTGAATTAAAAAGGCGCCTCGCAAAATCCGGATTTGCGAGCCCCGCTTTGCGGCTTGCCTGCTTGCACCGTCTTATCCCAACTGCTGCGTTGCGGAAAAAATTGCTTGCCTACATATTATCCATATGCGCGCGGCGAACTCTAAGTTGTTAGAGGTACCTTAATTTATGTTGAACAAGCTGTTACAGACCCATCCCCCCGCCGCAGAGCAGCGCAGCATCCAGCTTGCCGACAAGCTCATCAGCTACACCTTGAGGCGCAGCCCCAAACGCCGCAGCATCGGGCTGCGCATCGATGACTCCGGCCTCACCGTGAGCATGCCGCTACGCGCCTCGGAGAAGTGGCTGCACAGCGTGCTGCAGGACAAGGCAGGCTGGGTGGTGGACAAACTCGACAACTGGCAAAGCAAGCAAACGCCAGTACCAAAATGGGAAGATGGCGCGCCGATTTTATTTCGCGGCGAGACCTTTACCCTGCGCATTGTTTCCGGCCTGGTGCGTGCCGCACCGCAACTCAACGCATCAGAGCTCATCATCCCCGTGTACGACACGAGCAATGAACAGGTGGTGCGCAAGAAAATAACGCAGTGGTATAAACGCGAAGCCGAGCGCGTGTTCGAGGAGTGCGTGGCGCATTTTGCCCCCTTGATGAATGTTGCACCCAGGGAAATCAAGCTGACTTCTGCCAAAACACAGTGGGGGAGCTGCACCACGCAGGGCGTGGTGCGGCTCAACTGGCAGCTGGTCACCATGCCCTTGCACCTGATCGATTATGTCGTCGTGCACGAGCTCGCCCATCTCGTGGAGATGAACCACTCGGCGGCGTTCTGGCGCGTGGTGGAGGGGGCGTGTGCGGATTACGCCAAGTGCCGCGTGGAGTTGCGCAAGTGGAGCCCGGCGACGGAATAGGTTTGCCGGCTCATTCCTCCAGGCGACTTTCCGTCGCCTTGTTTCGATCTGGCGAATCGCTCATTGCGCTATCGTGTGCATCGGGCTTGTCATTAAGTCACTTCATTGTCATGATTACCCAGAAGGTATATTGAAGCCGCTTATCCGGTAGTCCGATCCACGCACATGGAAGTGAAAAAATGATCCAGTCGTTCCTGGCTAAAGCATTTGGGGGAAAAGGTACAAAAGCCACCTCATTCATGCTCGCTTTCATTTCCGTGTTCAGCGTTACCGCGCTTTATTACAATCAGAACTCATTTCTGGAAGCCTTCGAGGCCAAGACCTACGATTTAAGGTTCAAGCGCTTGCGCGGTGCCATTCCGCCCAGCCCGGAAATCGGCATCGTGGCGATTGACGACAAGAGCATTGCCGAGCTGGGACGGTTTCCGTGGACCCGAAGCCAGTATGTGCGCCTTTTGCAGCAGCTCTCTGCGGCAGGAGCGAAGGCGGTGTTGTTTGATGCCTTCTTTCCCGAGCGCGAAAGTGAGGCGGTAGACCGCGCCTTTGCGGCGGCTGTCAAAAAGGCCGGTAACGTTGTTCTGGCGGTCACCTTCGATTTTGATAAAGAGCTGCATGTGGTGGGAAGTACGCGCACGCTTCCTGAAATTGAACGCGCTGCGGCCGGGACCGGCCATATCAATTTTCTGCCGGAAGACGATGGTGTTAATCGCCGCAATCAGCTGTTGATCGAGGCGGCCGGCAGGCAGGTTCCCTCGCTCGGGTTGATGGGGGCGATGGCCGCGCTGGGGGAGAAAGAGTTCGTGCCGGGCGCGTTTGAAATCAGGCTGGGCAAGCGTTCCATTCCGGTGGATGGCAGGTATGCGATGTGGATCAACTATACCGGTCCCACGGGCAGCTATCCGCGCTTTTCCTTTACCGATATTGTGCATGGGCGGATAGATCCGGCGTTGCTGAAAGGCAAGGTGCTCTTCCTCGGTGCCACCGCGCTGGGTATTTACGATATGCGCGTCACCCCGTTTCATGGCAATACCCCCGGAGTGGAGGTGCATGCGACCATAGCCGACAACATCATCAGCGGGCGTTTCATCCGCCAGACAGGGCTGGAGGCGCTGTTCGACATGGCGCTGATTGTCATCCTGGGCCTGCTGTCTTATTACATCACCATGCGCCTGCGCCTGTATGGCGCGTTCCCGGCCACCCTTGTGCTGTCATCAGCCTACATCTGGCTAAGCTACTGGCTGTTCAAGGAAGGGCACTGGGTCAGCATGATTTACCCGCCACTGGCTGCCATTACAGCGCTGCTGGTCGGCGGCAGTTTCCGCTATCTGGTGCTGGAGCGCAGTGCCCGCGAGATGCGCTCGATGTTTTCCAGTTACCTGTCGGACAAACTGGTTTCACGCCTGGAAAAAGATCCGGATGCAGCCAAGATAGGGGGGGACAACAAGGAGGTCACGATACTCTTCACCGACATCAAGGCTTTCACCACTTTCAGCGAGAAGCATACGCCGCAGGAAGTGGTGGCCAGATTGAATGAATACCTCGCTGCCATGGTGCAGGTGATCGAGCGTTTTGACGGAACGGTGGACAAGTTTATCGGCGATGGCATCATGGCCTATTGGGGCGCCCCCCTGACGCAGCCGGAGCATGCGAAGCTGGCTGCTGCCTGTATGCTGGCAATGAAAGAAACCATGCAGGAGCTAGGCAGGAAATGGGCGCGGGAAGGTGTCGAGCCGTTTGTTATTCGCGGCGGTGTGCAGTCGGGAGAAGTGGTCGCCGGCAATATCGGTTTCCGCGGCAAGAAAATGGAATACACGGTGATAGGCGATACGGTGAATCAGGCTGCCAGGCTCGAAGGCACGGCAAAATATTACGGGGTACAGTTTCTGGCGGGTGAAAGCACCTATCAGAGAAGCTGCGATAGCTACCGTTACCGCGAACTCGATAAGGTACGTGTGGTCGGCAAACAGGTGCCTGTTACAATTTACGAACTGTGCGGCTCACTGTCAGAGCCCGAGAGCGAGTTGGTGCGGCGCTTTAATGCAGGACTGGCATTGTACCGGGCGCGCAAATGGGGGGAAGCCGAAGCCTGCTTTACCTCCATTCTCGATGAGCTTGCAGATGACAGACCCAGCAGGATTTATCTGGAACGTTGTGAGAATTATCAGAAAACACCGCCTCCGCAAGAATGGGATGGCGTCTCCAACCGGCGCGACAAATAGAGAGCTGTATACAGTCCAGTTTGAGCAGGAAAAAATTACGAAACATATAGGTGGTGGCCACATGCGTATCTTCACAACAGCAATGCTTTGCTTAACCCTGGCTGCATCAGCCGGCGCGGCTACACCAGACATGGCACCGGCTATCGGGCTGCCGGGGGTGGATTTTGTAAAAGATATTCCCATGGGCGGGGCAAGAAAATTGCTCGCCTGGCATGCGGGTAATTTTTATTTTGCGCAGCAGGATGGTGGTGCCATTGATGTGGTGGACAAAGACGGGCGCAAATTGCATACCTTGCAGGGCAAGGATGGCAAGGCGGCACTCCTTAAACAACCCGAGGCGCTAGCCATTGCGGACGGCACGATTTATGTGGCCGACAGCGAAGCCAACCAGGTTGTCATGTTCACCCTGGACGGAAAGCGCAAGGGAGCTTTCGGGGCAAAAAAAGGCGGTTTTTTCAGCAGTGGCGGCAGCAATGAGTTGAGTTCTCCGCGCGGCATCGCCGTGCACGAAGGCATCGTCTACGTGGCTGACAGCGGCAATCACCGCATACAGCTGTATGGCAGCAACGGCGTGTTTCTGACGACGCTGGAAATCGAGAGCGCGCCTGAAAACAAGGTGGCGAAAGACAAAGGCCTGCCCTACAAGCTGGGCGAGCCCACCGATATCGCCATTAACGCGCTGGGGCAGATATACGTGCTGGACGCGGATGATTTGCTGATCAAGGTGTACAGCCCCACCGGCGCCTACCTCAGGAATCTTCCCAAGAGCGGCAAGCCATTGACTTTTAGTCTGGCTCAGGACGGCATCTATGTGGCCGACCGGGATTCCCTGATCATCCAGAAATACGATTTCAACGACAAGCTGGCATATTCATTCGGCGTGAAGGGAGACGGCCGCGCGCAGCTGAAAAGTATTGCCGGACTGGTTGCCACCAGGGACAAACAGGTGCTGGTTGGAGACAGCAAAAAAGGCGTGGCAAACATTTTCCTGGCCGAGGCCGGAGTGGTGCTTGAAGCGCTGCCCAAGCCGGCCTCCAGGACATCTGTGCAATGGCTCGCAAGCATTTCTGCAACCATGGCCAGGATGGCATGGAACGGCAAAGACACTCTCTACGGGGTAGATGCGGACAACAACGTCGTCGTCCGTGCGCGCAGCGGGGCTGCGGCGGAAGAAATGAAATTGCAAGACATTACCCCCGTGTCCGTCGCCGTCGATAAAAGCGGCGCACTCTGGGTGCTGGATAAAAACAAGATGCGCATCGTCAAACTGGATGATGCCGGCAATGTCCTGAGCAGCATTGGCAGCGAGGGCAGCAAGACAGGGCAACTCAAGGATCCGACGGATATCGCCATTTCCAGCACGGGCAGCCTGTTTGTGGCCGACAGCGGGAATGACCGGGTGCAGGTATTCAGCGGCGAAGGCGTGTTCCTGTATGCCATACGCAGCAGCACGGTAGCCAAGCTGGATGAGCCTGTTGCGGTAGCGCTTGACCCGCAGGATAACGTGTACATCCTGGATAGAGCGCGTGCGGTTGTTTCTACCTATTCTGCCAAGGGGGAGCCGCTCGGCGAGTTTGGCAAGACGCCGGAAGGTGTTGCCATGCTGGTCAAGCCCGTGGCACTGATGGCAACTCAGGACGAGCTGTTCGTTGTCGATTCCAACATGGTCAAGGTTTACTCGCACAAGGGGCAATATATCCGTGCCTTTGGCGCCAAAGGCAGCGGCCCCGGCGAGTTTGACGAGGCAGTTGCCATTACGGCAAAAGACAGCGCATCTTTCTATATCGCAGAACACGGCGGCAAGCGCGTGCAAACTTTCGCAACCTTGCACAAGCCGGCAGCCCCCGCGCAACTGGCGGCGCACGGTGTGGTGCATGCGGTCGAGCTGCGCTGGGCGGCATTACCTCTGCCCTACATCAAGCAATACAATATCTATCGCTCCAACAGCGAAAATACAGGGTTTGTGCGCATCGCCAGCAGTCCGGACAATCAGTTTGCAGACCCGGGACTTGAGGCGGACGGGCGTTATTACTACCGTGTCGCAGCAGAGACTGCGTACGGCTACGAGGGGACAACCAGCGTTGCAGTGCAAGGCGTTGCCGAGAAATTTATCCCTCCGCTGCCGGATCAGGTCCAGGCTGTTCCCACTCCCTGGCAAATCAAGATGAGCTGGAAGCCGATTGACCCGCAATTTCTCAGTGCCTACCTGATCTACCAGAAAGAAGGCAATGACTACACCAGGGTGGGCGAGTCAATGGTGCCGGAATTCACCAAAGATGCGCTGACACCGGATACCAAATATACCTTTTATATTTCAACGCGCAGCAGTGATGGTGTCGAATCAGAAAAATTTGCGGTCAGCGCAACCACGCTCAGTTTTAACAAGGCACCACTGGAAATCGATGTCGTTAAATTACGCGACGTCTTCTCCAACACCTATAAGTTGTACGAGCAGGACGGGGGAGTTGGCCGCATCAAGCTGACCAACAATACCGACAAGCCGATAGAAAAAATCAAGGTGAGCTTCCTGCTGAAGAATGTGATGGATTATCCGACAGAGGACAAGATAGACCGGCTCATGCCCGGCGAGAGTGAAGAAGTCAACCTGATGGCCGTGTTCAATAACAGCATCCTGACCCTCTCGGAGGACAGCTCGGTGCAGGCAATGATAGAGGCCAGTTATTTTGAAAATGGCAAGCGGGTTGTTTACAGCAAAAATTCCACGGTCAAGATCTACGACAAACACCGTTTGACCTGGGACGAACGGGGGCGCTATGCCTCGTTTATCACGCCCAAAGATCCGCCTATCATGGGTTTTGTGCGCTCCGTGGTGACGCAGTTCAAGGAAACCAAGGATGAATCCCAGCTTGCGGCAACGGTATTTGACGCACTGAGTGCCATCGGCGTGACTTACATTCCCGACCCCACCAATCCCTATCAGGTGACCTCGGGCAAAGCGGATACGGTTGACTACATCCAGTATCCGCGCGAGACACTGGCACGCAAGTCCGGCGACTGCGACGACCTGACCGCATTATATTCGGCCGCGCTTGAGAGCATGGGCATCTACACCCTGGTGGTCGAGGTGCCCGGCCACATGTTCATGATGTTTTCTACCGGTATCAGCGCCGATGATGATGGTTACACCAATGACGACATGTATGTCATTCATGACGGAAAATTGTGGATCCCGGTGGAAACCACGGTAGTGGGCAGCTCATTTGTAAAAGCGTGGGAACTGGGGGCCGGCAATTACTACAAATGGAAAGACAAGGGTTTGACCCTGCTGGATGCGCACAGCGCCTGGGGCACTTACAAGCCGGCGACCTTGCCGGATGTTGCGTTGAAGCCGATGGAAGTGACGCCGGGAGAAATTGAAAAGAAATTCCCGGGTGAGTTCATGTCGGTGCTGAAAATCAGCTCACAGACCAAGACCCGGCGTTATCTGCAGGCGATCGCGCAGAAACCCAACGATATGGAGTCGCACATGCAGATAGGGATCATCCTGGCCAAGCTGGGGGACAAGAAGGAGGCGATGAAATATTTTGACAAGGTGATCGCCGCCGAGCCCAGGAATGCGGCAGCGCACAATAATCGCGGCAACCTGCTGATGATGGATGAGAAGTATGCGGATGCGCAAAAAAGCTATATTGCAGCGACTCAATATAGCGCTAATGATCCGGATGTCTGGGTGAACTTGGCTAAATCGTATAAATTGGTGAATAATACCCAAAAGGCCAAAGAAGCCTTTGTGCATGCCGAGAAGCTGGATCCGTCGGTCAGGAAGAAATACAAGGCCTTGGCTCTGGAACTGCTAAATTCGCTGTAACTTATTGCTGGTGTGGTTGCAGTAAACCTGAGGAGGATGATGATGAAAAAATTAATGACTCTGCTAGCTCTGCTGGCTACGCTTCTCGGTGCGACGACGCTCTATGCCGCCGAGGCGAACGACAGCTCCCTGGGTTTCTGGGAAAGGCTGAGAATGAAGGTCGAGCAGATGGCTCCGCACAAGAATGTTAGCGCAACGACGGCGGTGGGCGGTGTGCGTGGCGCGCAGGTGACCGCAGATGACACCTACTGGAAGGGCGAAAAGGCCGTGCAAAACATAGATTCTGAGGAATTGGCCGCGTTCCAGAAGGCTATGGCACTGGCCGAAGCGGGCGATGTAAAGCAGGCTCAGACGGCCTTCTCGGATTTTGTTAAAAATAACCCGGAAAGCCCATTGCGCAAGGATGCCGAACAGGCGCTGGCGCAGCTCCAGACTAAATAGCGGCGGGATGGCTGCTGCACAGGGTCTGCGTCAGCGCAGGCCTTTTTTCATTGCGCCTGCAAACGCAATTCATAGTTGGAACAGGCTGCTGGTATTGAAGGCGGCTAGCCACTATAATCGCGATCCGGCTTAATCTTTTCCCCCTTGGGGGGTTCCTTCGGATTCTATGCAGTTATTCGCTTTTGGCATAAACCATCAAACTGCACCGCTCTCGGTGCGAGAGCAGATTGCGTTCAATGTCGATGCGATGGAGCCGGCATTGCGCGACCTGGTCGGGCACGGTGCCGTCAAGGAAGCCACGATCCTGTCGACCTGCAATCGCACCGAGGTGTATTGCAGCACGCACGAGCCGGAGCTGGCGATCAACTGGCTGGCGGCATACCACAAGCTGTCAGCGCAACAGATCGAGCCTTATGTCTACACCCTGCAGCAGGAAGAGGCGGTGAAGCATGCCTTTCGTGTGGCCAGCGGGCTGGATTCCATGGTGCTGGGCGAGCCGCAGATTCTGGGACAGATGAAGCAGGCGGTGCGTTATGCGGAGCAGGCAGGTACGCTGGGGTTTTTGCTGCACAAACTGTTTCAACGCACGTTTTCGGTCGCCAAGGATGTGCGCACGCAAACCGAGATCGGCGCCAACCTGGTTTCCATGGCGGCAGCGGCAGTCAAACTGTCCGAGCGCATCTTCCCAAGCATCAGCGAGCAGCGCGTGCTGTTTGTCGGCGCGGGCGAGATGATAGAACTCAATGCGGTGCATTTCGCCGCCAGGTCTCCCCAACACATCACCGTGGCAAACCGCACCCTGGAGCGCGCACAGCAGCTGGCGCGGCGCATCAACGGCCATGCCATTACCCTGACCGAATTGCCCGAGCAGCTGGCACTGCACGACATCATCGTGACCTGTACCGCCAGCACACTGCCCATCATGGGCAAGGGCATGGTGGAGCGCGCGCTCAAGGCGCGCAAGCACAGACCGCTGTTTATTGTTGACCTGGCCGTGCCGCGCGACGTGGAGGCCGAGGTGGCCGAGTTGAGCGATGTCTTTCTGTACACCGTGGACGATCTGTCCGAGGTGGTGCGTGACGGCCTGGATGCGCGTCAGGGAGCGGTAAAGGAAGCCGAGGTGATTATTGACTCCGGCGTAAACGATTTCATGCACTGGATGGAGTCACGCGAAGTCGTGCCCACCATACGTGCACTGCGTGGCAACGTCGAGCGCCAGCGCCGCAACGAAATGGACAAAGCCCTGCGCATGCTGGCGAAAGGTGAGCCAGCCGAGAAGGTGCTGGAGTCTCTGAGCAATGCGCTGGCCAATAAATTCCTGCATGCGCCGACACAGGCGCTGAATCAGGCGCAGGCCGATGAGCGCACGGCTCTCCTCGAAACAATACATCGCCTCTATCACTTGCACGCTGCCGAATGAAGCCCAGTATCGCCGCCAAACTCGCCCAGCTGGGCGATCGCCTGGACGAGGTGAGCACATTGCTGAGTAGCGAAGAAGCTACGCGCGACATGGACAGCTTTCGCAAGCTGAATCGCGAACGTGCCGAACTCGAACCGGTGGTGGAGCTGTATCACGCCTATCAGGCCTGCGAGGCTGACATTGCCACTGCCGTGGAAATGACCGAGGATCCTTCGATGCGCGAGTTCGCCGATACCGAGGTGAAAGAAGGGCGTGCGCGGCTGGAGCAGATCGAAACGGATTTGCAGAAGCAGCTGCTGCCGAAAGATCCCAACGACGACCGCAACGTATTCCTGGAAGTGCGCGCCGGTACCGGCGGCGACGAAGCCGCCCTGTTTGCCGGTGACCTGTTCCGCATGTATGTACGCTTTGCCGAGCGCCACCGCTGGCAGGTCGAGGTGATTTCCGAAAGCGTCGGCGAGAAGGGCGGTTACAAGGAAGTGATCGCCCGCATCATCGGCCAGGGGGCGTATTCAGTGCTGAAATTCGAGTCCGGCGCGCATCGCGTGCAGCGCGTGCCCGCCACCGAAACGCAGGGGCGGGTGCACACTTCCGCCTGCACCGTGGCCATCCTGCCCGAAGCGGATGAGGTCAGCGACGTGGTGCTGAACCCCGCCGACCTGCGCATCGACACCTTCCGCGCCTCTGGTGCGGGCGGCCAGCACATCAACAAGACCGATTCCGCCGTGCGCGTCACCCACCTGCCCACCGGCACCGTGGTGGAATGCCAGGACGGGCGCTCGCAGCACAAGAACAAGGCGCAAGCGCTGGCCGTGCTGGCGGCGCGCATCAAGAACAAGCAGGAACACGAGGCGCATTCCAAGCAGGCCGCCGAACGCAAGTCGCTGGTGGGCAGCGGCGACCGTTCCGAGCGCATCCGCACCTACAACTTCCCGCAGGGGCGCGTCACCGACCACCGCATCAACCTCACCCTGTACAAGATGGATCACATCATGGACGGCGAGATAGATGAGCTGTGCAATGCATTGATGGCCGAATACCAGGCCGAGCAGCTGTCGGCCCTGGCGGATGAAAGCTGATGCCTTGCTTGCATCCATTAAAACCCTCCTCGCGCAGGACACGGTAAAGCTGGCCAGCGCGCTTGCGCTGGATAGCAGCGCGGCGCGCATCGAAGTGCAGTGTTTGCTGCAGCACGTGCTGCAAGTTGCGCGTTCCTATCTGCTGGCGCATCCCGAACGCTGCCTGAGTACAGAGGAGCAAACCCATTATCAGGAACTGTTGCAGCGCCGTCTGCAGGGTGAGCCTGTCGCCTATATTCTGGGTGAGCGCGAGTTCTTCGGATTGAGCCTGAAAGTCACACCTGCCACACTGATTCCGCGTCCCGATACCGAGTTGCTGGTGGAGCTGGCGTTGCAGGACATTCCCCCGGCAGCTGCAGTGCGGGTGCTGGATCTGGGCACGGGTAGCGGCGCGATTGCGCTGGCTATAGCCCATGCGCGTCCGCGTGCTTGCGTGCTGGGTGTTGATGCTTCTGACGCAGCATTGAGCGTGGCACAGGAGAACGCTCAGGCGCTGGCGCTCACTAACGCACACTTTGTGCGCAGCAACTGGTTTGCGGCGCTGGCTGGCCAGCGCTTTGAACTGATTGTTGCCAACCCGCCGTATATCGCGGCCGCAGATGCGCATCTAAGCCGGGGTGATGTACGCTTCGAGCCGGCTTCGGCCCTGGCTTCCGGCGCAGATGGGCTGGATGACATACGCCACATCGTGAACCGTGCCCACGCCCATCTCCAGCCCGGCGCCCGGCTGCTGCTGGAGCATGGCTATGACCAGGCGGCGCAAGTGCGCACGCTGCTGCAGCAAGCGGGTTTTGACGCCGTGTTCTCGGCTTGCGATCTTGCCGGGATCGAGCGCGTCAGCGGCGGCAGGAGCGGGGCGTGAAATTGGCGTTAGCACGCCCTTGACGGCCACTGCCGTGCGCCGTTAATATACCCGAGTTATTTACTCAGACAAGCGGAACGACATGGACATACAAGAAGTCATCAAGCAGCAGGTAACGACCCATCCGGTCGTGGTGTATATGAAGGGCTCACCGAAATTTCCGCAATGCGGCTTTTCGGCAAACGTAATACGCATTCTGAATGCGCTGGGGGTCACCGATATTTTCAGCGTGGACATTTTGCAAAACGACGATATACGCAAGGGGATTATCGAATACGCAAACTGGCCGACGGTTCCGCAGGTGTACATCAACGGCGAGTTTATTGGGGGCTCCGATATCACCACGGAGATGTACCAGAGCGGCGAATTGAAGGCGCTGTTGAGCAAAACCGCCTGAGCAGCAAGACAGCCGGGGGATAAGCAGCCATATAAGCAAACGGTCTAGATAATTATCTAGGCCGTTTGGCATATATGAGCTCAGGGAAAGTGCTACTACAATGCGCTCCGAGTGTTAGGAAACAGGTGTAACGCCTCTTTTCATACTCTCCTCCAACTCAGGGCAATCGCAAGGTTGCCCATTTTTTTTGCCTGTTTTTATCTTCACTGGGCGAGCAATTTTCTGGCACGCGCAATAGCCGCCTCGACCTGCTGCGGTGCGGTGCCGCCGGTGTGGTTGCGCGCAGCCAGCGAACCTTCCAGTGTCAGCACGGCGTAGATGTCTTGCTCGATCAGGTCAGAGAACTGCTTTAGCTCTTCCAGTTTCAATTCGGCCAGATCGCAACCGCGCTGCTCGGCGAAGCGTACCGCGAGGGCTACCGCCTCGTGCGCATCACGGAACGGCAGGCCCTTTTTCGCCAGGTAATCGGCCAGGTCAGTAGCGGTTGCGTAGCCCTGCAGCGCAGCACGGCGCATGGCTTCTGGCTTGACCGTAATGCCGCCCATCATGTCGGCGTAGATGCGCAACGTCAGGTTCAGCGTATCCACCGTATCAAACAGCGGTTCCTTGTCTTCCTGGTTATCCTTGTTGTAAGCCAGCGGCTGGCCTTTCATCAGGGTCAAGAGCGCTACCAGATTGCCGTTCACGCGCCCGGTCTTGCCGCGCACCAGTTCGGGCACGTCGGGATTTTTTTTCTGCGGCATAATGGAAGAGCCGGTGCAGAAGCGGTCGGCAATATCGATGAAGCCGAAGCGCGGGCTCATCCATAAGATCAGCTCTTCCGACAGGCGCGACAAATGCGTCATGATGAGCGCGCCGCAGGCGGTAAATTCAATGGCAAAGTCGCGGTCGGAAACTGCATCCAGCGAGTTCTCGCATACGCCGTCAAATCCCAGCAACTCGGCCACATACTCGCGCTTTACGGGATAGCTGGTGCCGGCCAAGGCGGCGGCACCCAGCGGCAGCCGGTTCACGCGGCGGCGGCAATCTGCCAGGCGCTCGGCATCGCGCTGACACATCTCGAAATACGCCATCAGATGATGCGCAAAGCTGACGGGTTGCGCCACCTGCAAATGGGTGAAACCGGGCATGATGGTATGGGTGTGCTGGCTGGCCAGATCGAGCAGGGCGCTTTGCAGCGCCCGCAGCAGCATAATCAGCTCATCGATGGCATGGCGCAGGTACAGGCGCACATCGGTCGCAACCTGGTCATTGCGCGAACGCCCGGTATGCAGGCGCTTGCCCGCGTCGCCCACCAAGGTGGTCAGGCGCTTTTCGATATTGAGGTGGACGTCTTCAAGGTCGAGCAGCCAGGCGAATTCGCCGCTCAGGATTTCATTTTCGATTTGCGCCATGCCGCGACGGATGTCGTTCAAATCCTGGGTGCCGATGATGTTGCAGGCGGCCAGCATTTGCGCGTGGGCGAGAGAGCCCTGTATGTCAAACAGCGCCAGGCGCTGGTCAAATTCTACCGAAGCGGTAAAACGCTTCACCAATTCTGCCACTGGTTCATTAAATCTGCCCGACCAGGTTTGATTGTCTTGCATCGTTGCCATGTCTTGTCCAGAATGTGCGGCACATAGGGAATTACCATGCCTAAGACGCAAAGTATAAATCAAAACCAGCCCGTCGATGCGTTGCCCAACTTCCGTAACCTGGGGGCCACCCTGCGCATCGTGCTTCTGGTGAACGGCATAGCGCTGCTTGCAAGCTTCGCGCAAGCAATCTCCTGGGCGGATGCAACACAGCGGTTTATAGACAGCTCGGCATATTTGCAGCCGGTGCTGCTGACCGGCCTGTTGCTGCTGTTCGCGCTAAATCCGCTGCTCGCGCGCCTAAACTACTGGCAGGGCGGGGTGGCTGTGATGTGGCTGGTGGCGCTGACCGCGCTGGCCATTTTCCTGCTGGGAGGCGAGCTCTATGCAGCACCCACGGAGACGGGTTACTTCCATGCGTGGCGCAATGCCTTGCTCAGCGCGGCGTGTGCGGCACTGCTGCTGGCTTATTTCCGGCTGCGTGCGCAGTCACTCTATCCGGCCTTGCACAATGCCAGGCTGCAAGCGCTACAGGCACGTATTCGCCCGCATTTTCTGTTTAACAGCATCAATGCGGTGCTGAGCATAGTGCGTGCCGACCCCAGGCGCGCCGAGACAGCGCTGGAGGACATGGCCGACCTGTTTCGCATGGCGATGACCGGCAGCCAGGACATGGTGTCGCTGCGCCAGGAAGTTGAGCTGTCACGCCAGTATCTTGCCTTGGAGCAATTGCGCCTGGGCGAGCGCCTGACGGTAAACTGGCAAATCGATGCAGAACTGGATGATGCGCTGATACCGCCGCTGATGCTGCAACCGCTGCTGGAAAATGCCGTGTATCACGGCATCGAGCCTTTGGAGCATGGAGGGGCGATAGACATCAAGCTGCAGCGCAACGGCAATGAGCTGCACGTGGATGTGCGCAACCCGCGTACTGCGCAGGGCCGCCACCACAACGGCAACAGGATGGCGCTGGCAAACATACGCGAGCGCCTGGATCTGCAGTTTGATGTCGAGGCACAATACGCGGCAGAAAATGGCAGCGACTTTTACCACGTGCATATTCAAATGCCTTACGTAACAGAGGAATCGAAATGAGCAGCATAGCCCCCCTCCTTGCCGTAGAACTACCCCTTGCCGTATTTGTTGTGGATGATGAAGCGCCAGCGCGCAACCGCCTCAAGGAGCTGCTCAACGATTGCTCGGCGCAATTGCCGCTGGAGTTTGTCGGCGAAGCCGCCAATGGGCGCGAAGCGCTGGACAGGCTTGCAGCAGTCCACGCCGACGTCGTGCTGCTGGATATTCGCATGCCGCAAATGGATGGCCTCGAACTGGCACAGCACCTCAACAAGCTGGATAAGCCGCCGGTGATTGTTTTTACCACGGCCTATAACGACTATGCGATCCAGGCCTTCGAGCAGCGCGCGATAGACTACCTGCTCAAGCCGATACGCCTGGGACGACTGTTTGAAGCGCTTAGCCGCGCGCGCGCCGCCGTGCCGGTGAAAAGCGAAGTGCTGCAGGAGCTTACTCCCGAACCGCGCAGGAATCTTTCCATACACGAGCGCGGCAAAATACACCTCATCCCGGTCGAGCAGGTGCTGTTTCTGCGCGCCGAGCTGAAATACATCACGGTGCGCACGGCGGAACGCGAATACCTCATCGAAGAGCCGCTCAGCGCACTGGAAAAAGAATTTGCCGCGCGCATGATCCGCATTCATCGCAACTGCCTGGTTGCAAAGAGCGAGATCGAGGGCTTTGAAAAAGTATCGGATGAAGAGGGCGGTGAAAGCCACTGGGCCGTAAAGTTAAGGGGGCTGGATGAACTGCTGCCGATCAGCAGGAGGCAACAATTCATCGTGAAAGAATTCGGCTAAGGACGCCACCGTAAATAACATCATTCTTGCTCAAGCATGTCGGCACGTCATCGTTCACGCTGGTGGCGAGATAACATCCAGGCTCATAAGGCAGGTCAGCGGTGCAGTGCCGCGTAACATTAAGACTGGAATGGTCGAGGGTGGAATAGGTCAGTTTTCGCAAGAAGAAATTAGAGCTGTAGCTGAAAGCATGAATCAGTATCTATCCACGCTCGTCCATAGAACAGAAGCGGTGTTGAATAATGCCGGCTAACCCTACGGTCAAGTTCGCTCCGCTGGGACTCCGCGCAAGCGCGCAGTATCTGGGCTCCATTACGTTAGCCGTCCGTTAATGCTTCAGGAATATTGAAGCCAGGCCCAGGAATATAAAGAAGCCGCCGCTGTCGGTAATGGCGGTGAGCATCACGCTGGAGCCGATGGCGGGGTCGCGCCCCATGCGTTGCATGGCGAGCGGAATCAAGAGGCCGGCCATCGCTCCCAGCAGCAGGTTAAGCAGCATGGCGCTGGTCATGATGATGCCGAGCAGTATGTTCTGGTAGAGGAAGTAGGCGAACAGTCCGGCGACGCCACCCCACACCAGCCCGTTGAGTGCGCCTATGGCCAGTTCCTTGCTGATCATCAGGCGCGCGTTGGCCGTGGTGATCTGTCCCAGCGCCAGCGAGCGGATGATGATGGTGGTGGTCTGGTTGGCCGAATTGCCCGCAATGCCCGCCACAATGGGCATGAGGGTGGCGAGTGCGACGAATTTTTCGATCGTGCCCTCGAAACTGCCGATGACGCGCGACGCGAAGAAGGCAGTGCACAGGTTGAGTGCTAACCACATCCAGCGGTTCTGCGCGCTCTTCCATACCGATGCAAAAATATCTTCCTCTTCGCGCAAACCGGCCAGGTTAAGCACATCGCTTTCCGACTCGGCGCGGATAAAGTCCATCACCGTGTTGACCGTGACGCGACCGACCAGCTTGCCGTCTTCATCCACCACGGGTGCTGAAACCAGGTCGTAGCGCTCGAATGCCTGGGCTGCCTGATCTGCCTTGTCATCCGGGTGCAGGGTGATGGTCTCGGCTATCATCAGGCGCGCGACTTCAAGATCGGGTTCGTTGACCAGCAGACGATGCAGCGGCAGCACCCCCTTGAAGCGATCATCCCTGTCCACGATAAACAGCTGGTCGGTGTGGTCAGGCAGCTCGTTAAAGCGGCGCAGGTAGCGCGATACCACTTCCAGCGTCACGTCCTCGCGGATGGTCACCATGTCGAAATCCATCAGCGCGCCTACCGCATCCTGCGGATAGGACATGGCCGCGCGCAATTGTTCGCGCTCTTCGATGGACAGCGATTTGAACACGTCACGCATCACCGCGTGCGGCAAGTCGGGTGCGAGGTCGGCGATTTCGTCGGTGTCGAGCTGCTCTGCGGCCTCGCGCAACTCGTCGCGGCTCATGGTGGCGATCAGCGACTCGCGCACCGCATCGGAAACTTCAATCAGTATTTCGCCGTCGCGGTCGGCCTTGACCAGATCCCATACCAGCAGGCGCTGATCGATGGGGAGGGCTTCCAGAATATAGGCCACGTCGGCGGGGTGGAGGCTGCCTAATTTTTCGCGCAGCTCGGCCAGATGGCGCTTGTGCAGCAACTTGTCCACCAGCTCGTGGCGCTCTGCACGCGGCATTTCCTGATGGTGAGCCACCGTTTCAATCAGCGCATGTTTTTCCAGCAGGTGCTGAACCTGCTGCAGATGATCTTGCACGTTCTCTGTGTAGTGCGTTTCGCGATTTTCAGTCATGACACACCTGATTTTATATTGTGCTTATTGTAAAGAAGTTGTGTGCAGGCGTGAGGAAAATCTGCGGCCCGGCTGATGCGGCGCCGGAAAATCAGTTCAGGTCTGCCGCTTGCCACAGGCAGGTCAGGTTGATGTGCCTGGATGAGGCTAGCGCTTATTCGGGCAATTCCGTTTGGTGCAATCTGCGTAGATATACAGTGAGTGCTCATGTATGGTGAAGCCGTGGTCGGCCGCTATTTTCTTCTGGCGCGCCTCAATGGCAGTGTCGTAGAACTCTTCAACATGGTCGCATTGCAGGCAGACAATATGGTCGTGATGCTTGCCGAGATTCAGTTCGAAAACTGATTTTTCGCTCTCGAAATGATGGCGTAGCAGCAGGCCGGCTTGTTCAAACTGGGTGAGTACGCGGTATACCGTGGCTAGACTCACATCTTCACCGCTGCTATGCAGAATGTTGTAGATGCCTTCCGCGCTCAAATGACGTTCCTTGCTGTTTTCGAACAGGCTTAATATTTTCAGGCGGGGAGTGGTCGATTTCAGGCCGGCGCTTTGCAGATTTTTGGGCTGGTGCATGGTTTTTCAGGGCGTCAATAATTGATTGGGCGGTCGCATCTGTCAGGCCGGCCAAGCCAGGATCACAAATCAGCAAGAATCATCGTGCTTGAGGCCGTGGAGTGAAGATTACGACAATTGCCCTGTGTTTGGCAAAGACAAGTGAAAAAAGCAGGAAAAATTCGCTGTTTGAGAGTGCGTGTTGCAAATGCGAATGAGAATGGTTATCATTTGCGCAAGTTAACCAGAGGATCAATCATGAAACGCACATTGCTTTTTGCGCTGTTGTTACCTTGGGCGAGCCATGCCGCTGATGCGGATTTCACCTTGCGGGTCAAGGATCATCGCTTTCAGCCTGCCGAGATTACCATTCCTGCCGGCAAAAAAATCAGCTTGTCGGTTGAAAATCAGGATTCGACTCCTGAGGAATTCGAGAGCTATGGCATGAACCGCGAAAAAATAATTGCCGGCCATGGCACTGTCACTATTTACATAGGCCCGTTGTCGGCCGGACGCTACACCTTCATGGGTGAATTTCATGCCGATACCGCCCAGGGCGCGATCACTGCTCAATAGGAAAATATCATGCTTGCTACCGCCATCATCATTTTCAGGGAGGTGCTCGAAGCGGCCCTCGTTATCGGCATACTCGCCGCGGCAACGCGCGGCATAGCGGGCAGCCGGCGCTGGTTGCTGGCCGGCGTGCTGGCTGGTTTGTCCGGGGCAGGCCTGGTTGCCGCCTCTACCGGGGTGATCGGGGCATGGGCCAATGGAATTGGCCAGGAACTGTTTAATGCCATTGTGCTGGGCATCGCCGTGCTGATGCTGGCATGGCACAACATATGGATGTCAGCGCACGGGGCCGCCCTCGCTGCCGATGCCCGTGCGCTGGGAAGCGAGATCGGCGCCGGGCGTAGCGAATGTTCAGCCCTGCTGTTGATTGTCGGCATTGCGGTGCTGCGCGAGGGCTCGGAAACGGTGTTGTTTCTGTATGGCATCGCCGCCTCTGATGACGGTTCACGCTCCGCCATGCTGCTGGGAGGCGCGATCGGGATGCTGGGAGGAATTGCACTCGGCTACCTGATTTATGCCGGCCTGTTGCGTTTGCCGCTGCGCTGGTTTTTCGCTGCTACCGGAGTGCTGGTGCTGTTGCTGGCAGCAAGCATGGCTGCACAGGCTGCGCGCTTCCTGATACAGGCAGATTTGCTGCCCAGTATGGGCGCCCCTGTGTGGGACAGTTCAGGCATGCTGTCGGAACAATCCGTCACCGGCATGTTGTTGCACAGCCTGATTGGCTATGACTCACATCCTGCAGGCATGCAGCTGGTGTTCTACGTCGGCGTGCTGCTCGTCATCGGCCTTGCCATGCGCGGGGTTGGCCGTGCACGGTCGGCTGGCAGGGCTAACAAACATGCTGCTTAAAAACCTGTCGGAAAAATCAACCGTGAAATTGTCTGTGCCGCTGCTCTTGCTGGCTAGCCTGCTATCCACAACTGCCCAGGCTGGGCCGGCTGATTATATTTATACTCCTAACGTTACATATGGCGAGCGCGAAATCGATTTCAAATACGGCACGGAAACGCCGCCCAATGGGCAACGCGCCAATGTCACCAGCCTGGGCTTGGGCTACGGCGCAACAGAATACTGGTTTACTGAAATTTATCTGAAGCAGGAATCACGCGGGGCGACAGACATCACCCTGGCTGAATGGGAAAACAAATTCCAGCTTGTGGAAACCGGGAAATATCCGCTGGATCTGGGTTTTATCAGCGAACTGGAGTCACCTGTCAGCGGGAACGCACCCAATGAAATCAGGGTTGGCCCGTTGCTGCAAAGCGAGATTGGGAAAATTCAATTAAACGCAAACCTGCTATTCGAGCGTGCCTTCGGCCAGGCGGATGAAACCGGTGCGCCATTCGCAACCAACTTCAGCTACCAGTGGCAGATCAAGTACCGCCTGCAGCCGTCCTTCGAATTCGGTGCGCAAGGCTTGGGCGAAATGGGCGAGTGGAATAACTGGGCAAGTTCGTCAGCACAGATACACAAGGCAGGCCCGGCAGTCTTCGGGAAAATCCCGCTGGGCGGGCGTGAAGCGATTAAATACAACGCCGCCTGGCTTGCGCCTACCAGCCAGGCGGCGCCGAATAATACGTTCAGGATGCAGTTCGAATACGAATTTTAGGCGTTGCTTTGCACGCCCACCCTGATGTGTCCGACCAGCCATAGCGTGATGAGAATCGCAGTGCACGCGATATAGCCGACGATGTTGTAGTTTTCCAGCATGCCCTGCTCGTTGCGTGTGATGATATAGCCCGCGATGATGGTGGCGATGGATGATCCGGCCGATTGCACGGCGGAAGTCACGCTCATGAAGGTGCCACGCAGTTGCGGTTGCCCGGCAGCAGTGATGATCGCCATTCCCGGTACGAAGCGCCCGCTGACCAGAATAAAAAACGGTGTCGTGATGCACAGCACGCCCCACCACGGCATGGACGTGGTGTTAGTCATCGCGAGTATGGGCAGCATGGCAAGGATGGCGATGACACGGAACACCAGCGGTTTGCCGTAATGGTCGGACAAGTGGCCAAACCATCGGGAGGTGAAAAAGATGAATGCGCCACCTACCAGATATAGCAGCGGCAGCAGGGTTTCCGGGTAGCCCAGGTTAAGCGTTACATACAGCGTGACGTAGGGAATGACTGTGAAACCGCCCAGCATCATCAGCAGCATGAAGATGTATGCACGCCAGTGATTGGGGTGTTTGAGCACTTGCAGCATGGGTACCAGTGACTGGCTGATACGCTTGTCGGTCATGCGTGTCGGTATGGAAGGGATGGCTGTACGCGCCAGCCACCAGACAATAGTGCCGACCACGGCGACCAGGATAAAGGGGGCGCGCCAGCCTATGCCGGGGAGGTGATTCACCAGCAGCAGGCTGATTGGAACGCCCAATACGGTGGACAGGGAAAAGGCTGCCATGATTTTCCCTGTGGCACGGCCGCGACGTTCATAGGGAATCGTGTCGGCGATGTAAACGTGGACCAGCGAGCCCAGCACACCGCCAAAAGCACCAGCCATGCCACGTGCAATCAGCAGCAGGGAATAGCTGGGAGCCGCGGCACACAGTGCGGTGGCGATGATAAATGCGGCATAAAAGGTGAGTACGACGTGGCGGCGATCAAAACGATCTACTACAATCGCAGCCAGGATTGCTGTCGCGGCTGCCGTGAAAGTATAGGCTGATACCAGCCAGCCGAATTGCACGGTGCTCAGCTGAAAGGTGCGCATCAGCATGGGCGCCAATGGCATGATAATCATCACATCCAGAATATGGGTGAATTGTATGCCCGACAAACTCAGCAGCAGGCGTTTTTCTTGTGCTGTGTTGAGTGTAAGAATATGGGACATAGACAGAGCTGTACCCTAATTAGGTGAGCGCAGGCAGAATGGCGAATGCGACGCGGCTATTGTAAAGAAAAAGCGCGGTTTGACGGTGAGGAAATTTCAGCCACAATCTGCTCGACTGGGTCGATATTTATTTGAGAGCGTAAAGATGGCGGCGATACACCTCACAAGGCAAGTTAACGACCAGCCCAGGCGTGGTGAGAAGAACGGCTGCGTTTTCCTGAGCCTCATGTTTGTCGTGGCCGCCAGCAGTTTTTCCAGTGTTAGCGCTATTGCCGCACCGGACGAAATCCAGGTGTATACCGATGAGATGGATGAACCGGGTGAATATGCCCTGGAAATGCACCTGAACTATGTCATCGATGGTGCAAAGGTGCCGGCGTATGAGGGGGGCTCACCGTCGCAGCACATGCTGCAGGCTACGCCGGAACTTTCCTTCGGCATCAGCAAGAACTGGGAGGCCGGGCTTTACCTGCCAGTGGCTCGCGAAGAAGGGGGCAATCTGTACGGCAATGGCTTGCGTGTGCGCATGAAATACATGGACACACGTGAAGCGGGTGCAAACCTGTTCTGGGGTGTTAATACCGAGGTCGGATATTCAAACCTGCGCGTGTCTGAAAGCGAGTGGGGGGTGGAGTTGCGTCCTATTATCGGCTATCGTGCTGACGACTGGTTGTTCAGCGCTAACCCCATACTGAGAATGAATCTTTCCAATAACCTCAGCCGGCAGCCGCATTTTGAGCCTGCTCTCAAAGTGGGTCGAAAAATGGCTGAAGGAGTGCAGGCAGGTTTTGAATACTATGGTGAATACGGATTCGTCAATAACATGCTGCCTGCCCAGGAGCGCGCTCACTACCTGTATGCGGCGATGGACATCGAGGAGCATGATTTTGCTGTTAACTTTGGTCTGGGGCGCGGTGACAGCAATGCCGCCGATATCTGGGTAGCAAAAGCGATCATCGCTTTCCCGTTCAAATAGGCGCATTAGAAGACTGGGAATGTTTATGAGCAGAGTTTAAATATGGCGGGTCATGCCCTGCATATGGATAGCTGGAATTTTGGATGGCTTGTGAAATAAGGCACGTGTTGCAATAATGTGCCAGCCACAGGATTTGATGCATACGGGCCGGGGTTCCGGCTAACTAATATCGAGCCGCTGAAACACGAGGATGTTCATGAGCAATAAGTGCGCACCGGAGCCTAGCGAAATCCATCAGCTTTTTAGCAATAGCGATCCAGACGATGTTTGGGAACGGGCGGTTGATATAGTCAGGTATATCAATCCAGAGCATGATTTTGCACATTTGCGCGCCACCTTCGATGATGTCGTGCATCTGTTTCGTGGCGAATACCCGGGGTATGCATCCATAGCAACACCCTACCATGACCTGTCGCACACCTTGTCCGTCTTCATATGTGCAATCAGGCTGATGCATGGTGTGCATGTTTCAGGTACGCCGCTGAAACAGCTGGAAATGACGTCCATCATGATGGCGGCTCTGCTGCACGATGTCGGCTACGCACAACTGAGTGGCAGCGCAACCGGCACCGGCGCGCAATACACCAAAACCCATGTCACGCGCAGCGTACAGTTTATGCAGCAGTATGCAGTCGAGCATAATTTCCCGCACGATTTGACTTTTGCGCTGGAATTTCTGCTCCAAAGCACGGATCACATGAAAGGTTTTGCCAATATTGATTTCCCCGATGAGCGCATGCGCATGCTCGGGCAGATCGTCAGCACGGCTGATCTGGTAGGGCAAATGGCAGACCGCCTGTATCTGGAAAAATTGATGTTCCTGTATGTTGAATTCAAGGAATCGAGTATAGGCAACTATATAAATATTCACGACCTGATGAGGAAAACATTCACCTTTTATGAGCATACCTTGCTCAAACTGGACAATGAACTGGGTGGAATGGTGGATAAACTCCCTCACCATTTTAAGGAATGGCTGGAGGTGGAACATAACTATTATGTCGAGTCGATTGAGAAAAATATTGCCTATCTGAACGAGGTAATAGCCCAGGGGGAAAGCGGATTTGAAAACAAGCTGAAGCGCGGCGAGGTGGTGAGCAAGGTGCACAAGCAGTTTGATGTGGAGTAGCCGATACGCAGGCCAATCAGTGTAAAGTAACCAGACTATAAACAGTGGCCATACGTCAGTCCGTGCAAATGGTTAGCTAGCTTCTTCCATCGCCATCTCCAGCTCCAGCCAGCTTTCTTCCAGCTCTGCCACTTTCTGTTCCAGGCCGGCATGCTGAACGTTCAGTTTGTCGACCTCTGCACGAGGAAGGTTGTCATAGGTGGCAGGATCAGCCAGCTTGTTGGTGATGATGGTCAGTTCCGTTTGCGCCGCAGCCAGTGCGGCATTCAGCTTGGATAATTTGGACTGCAAGGCTTTGCGGTTAGGCCGGCTGGCTGCTTGTGGCTTTGCGACAGTTGCGGCGGTTTCGCGTGGCCGACGGGCTTCAATCCAACTTTTGTAGTCTTCCAGATCGCCATCGAACAGACCGGCCTTGCCATCCGACACCAGCCATAACTCATCCGCCACGGCGCGAATCAGGCTGCGGTCGTGTGAGACTATCACCACTGCGCCAGTATATTCCTCCAGCGCCAGGGTGAGGGCATCGCGCATGTCGAGGTCGAGATGGTTGGTGGGCTCGTCGAGCAGGAGCAGGTGCGGCTTTTGCCAAGCCAGCAGCGCGAGTGCAAGGCGGCTTTTTTCACCGCCGGAAAAACTGGCCACCGGACGGTCTTCACTGTCCCCGGCTAGGCCGAAGCGTCCGAGAAAGGTGCGCAGAGCCAGTGTTTTTTCTTTGGGGGCCAGCCGTTCCAGGTGCTGCAGAGGCGTGGCGGCACTGTCCAGATTTTCCAGCTGATGCTGGGCAAAGTAGCCGATGCGGATGTCGGGGGTGATTTCCAGCCGGCCTGAAGTGGGGGTAAGTTCGCCCACCAGCAGCTTGATCAGGGTGGATTTTCCCGCGCCGTTCGGACCCAGGAGTGCAATTCTCGCTCCGGCGCGCAGTACCAGGTTAATGTTGCTAAACAGTGTTTTTGCGCCGTAGCCGAAGCCCATGTTTTCGGCGCGCAGCAACAGATCAGGGCTGCGCTCCGGCGCTTCAATCTCGAGCTCGAAATGGCCGTCGGTGATATGCGCTGGTGCAATGCGCGTCAGCCGTTCCAGCGCCTTGATGCGGCTTTGTGCCTGCTTGGCCTTGGTGGCCTGGGCGCGGAAGCGACGCACGAAATCTTCCATGTGCGCAATTTTTTCCTGCTGCCGGTTGAATGCCTGATTCTGCTGTGCGGTTCTTTCGGCGCGTGCGCGCTCGAAGTCATCGTAGTCACCGGCATAAACGTCTATGGTGTGGTCATGCACATGGGCGATGCGGTTGACGCAGGCGTTGAGAAATTCGCGGTCGTGAGAAACCAGGAGCAGGCTGCCCGGGTAATTTGCCAGGTATTGTTCCAGCCAGAGTATGGCTTCCAGATCCAGATGGTTGGTGGGTTCGTCCAAGAGCAGCAGGTCGGCCCTGTGCATCAGCGCGCGCGCCAGGTTCAGGCGCATGCGCCAGCCGCCGGAGAAACTGCTGACCGGGCGGGCCAGCGTGTCGCTGGCGAAGCCCAGTCCGTTCAGCAACTGTGCGGCGCGTGCGCGTGCCACATAACCATTGATGGCCTCATAACGGCTTTGTGCTTCAAACCAGGCGGCATCATGATTTTCTCGTGCCAGAGTTTTTTCCAGCTGGCGCAGCTCGACATCACCATCCAGCACGAAGTCCACAGCGGCTTGTTCTGAAGTGGCGATTTCCTGTTCGACAAAGGCGAGGGTCTTGCCGGATTGCAGGCAGACTTCGCCGCTCTCGGGTTTGATCTCGCCGCGTATCAAGCGGAACAGGGTAGATTTCCCGCAACCATTCTTGCCCACCAGTCCGATGCGCTGGTTGGCGAACGCCTGCAGATTTACATTCTGCAGCAGCGGAGTACCGCCTTGCAGATAGGTCAGATTCTGGATGTTGAGCATGGCGCAATGATAACAGACGGTCCCTGGGTTTTTTGTGAGCGCAGGCGCTACACACCCGATGCGCTAACAGAATTGAGCCCCCCCTTGACAAGCTGAATTCTCGGCGTAGGATGTGAACCATGATTTTCATGTGCTGAAATGGCATCAAGAATCTGAAAAAGGCAAACCTGCTGAAAGGCAGGGACGCAAAGTTACCGGTCTAAGGAATCTGTAAGGTTCTATGACAGCGGGATCACCAGATTAACCGTTATTCCCTTCTCGCGGTTTTCTGCAGTCTTTCTGTTGTAATCCGTCTCCTGTACCGGTATGAGCGTAGTCCGATTTTTAGCTATGTATCGCTGATAGGAGATCGTCATGAAAAAACAAATAAAATCCAGTGAAATCATCATCCTGGTTCTCGTGTCGCTAATGAGTTTTGCCTCGAATCTTCCTGATCAGGTGGCGGACAATATGTTCGACAAGAAGCTGGTGCTGTTTGTGTTGACTGCCTCAGTGGTCATCGCGCTGTTTCGCTATCTGCGTCTGATGTTGTTTATTGCGATTGTGATCTTGGCTCTGGGTGCCAATCTGCCGCAGGAGTTTGCTGAAAATATGGGTTTCAGCCCGATGATCATGCTGGCTGTGCTGGGCTTCCTGGTTACGGTTTCGCTGCTGAATTACGCATTTAAGCTATTGCCGACAGAGGTAGAGGAGAGCTCCGGCGAGGCTCCCGATACGCGTTATGAATTGCTAAAGGCCATCACTAAAGGTGATCAGGGGGCGGTGTTCGGGTTGCTGAACCTGGATATAGACATCAATTTCATGGAGAACGGCCAATCTCCGCTACACCTCGCAGTTGCAAAAGGTTACCCGGATATTGTGAGGATGTTGGTGAATCATGGCGCGAACCTCGAGGCGCTGAATGATGAAGGCAAGACGCCTATAGACGTTGCCCTGGACAAGCGCTTTATCCGTTCCTCTGAAATTCTTTACAAAGCGGCCCAATTTCAGGCAGGCAGGCAAAATGCAGCATCACCAGCCACGGAGGTCGCAAGAGTGTAGTGACATCACTTTGCATCCGCACAATATCTATCTGAGCCTGGCAGTAAAAAGCTGCCAGGCTTTTTGCTGTCATGCCTTACAGTTTTGGTGTCCTGCGCCAGTGTGACGGCGCAGTTTGAGTGCCGAGAGGCATAGTGAGTTACGGAATATCCGCGTCTCCCATGCGCTCCAGAATAATTCCGGTCTTGCGCATCAGGCCGGGGGCTTCGCGGTTGCGGTCATAAAAGCGCGGATTGGGTACCATGGCAGCGAGTTTGGCGGCTTGGGTGGATGACAGCTGCGCCGCACTGACGCCGTAGTAATGCCGTGCCGCCGCTTCCGCGCCGAACACGCCATTGCCCCACTCGATGGTGTTGAGATAAATTTCAAAAATACGTTCCTTGCTCATTATCGCTTCCAGCATCAGCGTGATGAGCGCTTCTTCGCCTTTGCGCCACGGCGTGCGCCTGGTAGAGAGAAATAAATTCTTGGCCAGTTGCTGGCTGATGGTGGAGCCACCAGCGACGATCTTTCCCTTCTGCAGATTTTTTTCATAGGCCTTCTGTATGCCTTCCCAGTCGAAGCCTTCGTGGTCGACGAATTTGTCATCTTCGGAAACGATCAGGGCCTGCTTGAGATGAGTAGAGATGTTTTTGTAGGGCACCCATTGGTGTTGCAATTGTGCCTTGGGATTTTTGCTTTGCAGTATTTCCAGCCGGTCTTCCATAAAAGCACTGGTGGACGGGTTATGGTTGACCCACCAGGCAATTTGCGCCGCTATCCATGCCTGATAGACGAGCAGTAGCAACAGCAGCAGGGCAAGGATGTACCATGCCCACGACCATATTTTCTTCGTCATGCCCTGCGCCATACTCAGGACTGGCGCAACTTTGCGATCACAGGGGCGGTGTCAGGGTGGGTGCCGCGCCATTTCTCGAAGGCAACGGCAGCCTGCTCGACCAGCATGCCCAGCCCGTCCGCAAGCCGTGCTGCACCTTGCTGTTCGGCAAAGCGCAGGAAGGGGCTGTGCTTGCCATACATCATGTCGTAGGCGAGTGCATTTGCTGTGAAAAGACCATCTGGCAGCGGCGGCAACTCATCCGACAGGCTGCTGGAGGTGGCGTTGATAACAATGTCAAATTGCTGCCCGGCAAGTTCCGCGTAACTCTTGGCAAAGACCGTACCGTAGCCTGCAAATTCGGCTGCGAGCTGCTCGGCTTTTGCCATGGTGCGATTGCTGATGATGATCGCTGCGCCGGCATTGAACAGGTGCCAGATCACCCCGTGTGCAGCACCACCCGCACCCATCAGCAGCACGCGCTTGAACAGGAATTTGCAGCCCAGGTTTGTTTCGATATCAGCGACCAGGCCGACGCCGTCCGTGTTGTCGCCCAGTATTGCGTTACCCTCGAATATCAGGGTGTTCACTGCATGGGCTGCGCGTGCGCGTCCTGAGAGCTGCGTGGCCAGCTGAAAGGCTTCGTGTTTGAACGGAACCGTCACGTTGCAGCCCTTGTAACCTTCGGCGCGCAAGCGCTGCACGGCGGCGACAAAGCCGTCCAGCGGTGCTTCTATGGCGACATAGCTCATGTCTTGCCCGGTTTGTTCGGCAAACATCTTGTGGATCAGCGGTGACTTGCTGTGTGAAATTGGGTGGCCAATCACGGCGTATTTGTCAGTCATAGTGTGCGAATTAATCTAGAAAAAACATTTGGCCACAGAGAGGAAACAATGACACGCCAATTGCAGCAAATCACCCAACGAGTGAAAAGTGGAAACCATTGCGTACCGCACATTCTCTGTGTTCTCTGTGGCTTGAACTGCAGTTTTAGGATTATAGCGTTAATCGGCACGCAGCCTCAGCAGCACGCCAGCACCCAGCAGCGCCATGGCCCATACGATGGCGGCGCCCGCCGGCAGGTCCAGCCACACTGACAGCAACAGGCCCGCCGCATAGCCCAGCATGCCGATGGCGTAGGCAGCCAGCATGCGCTTTTGCCTCAGCTTGTGCGTGGCCAGCGCCGGTATGATCAGGCTGGCGAACACCAGATACACGCCGACGAGCTGCACGGAGGCGGTGACTGCCAGCGCGAACAAGGCATAGAACGCGAAGCTGCTGAGGCTGCTCCTGAATACGCGCCAGACCACCAGGATGGCTGCGGTGAGCAGGGCGGTGGCAAGCAGCTGGGGGGCGCTTACCCATAATATCTGTCCTACCAGCAGATCTTTCAGATGTTCGCCGGCATGGGTGTCGCGGCTCATCAGCAGGATGCTGCCACTGGCCGCCAACACAAATAGCAGGCCAATGCTGGCCTCGCGCACCTCGGGCAGGAAGTGCTCGATATACGCCAGTAGCGCGGCACCTGCCAAGGCGCTGGCGACGGCGATGAGTTGCACGGCAAGCGGCTGCTCGGCGTATCCTGCGAGCCCGGCGCTGACGACGCCTAAACCGGCAATTTGCGCCACCGCAAGGTCCGCAAAAATGATGCCGCGCGCCAGCACTTTCATGCCCAGCGGGACATGGGTGGCGAGTATCAACATGCCGGCAATGAAAGCGGGAACAAGGATGCCCAGATTGTTGCCCAGATCAACGCTGTTCATTTCAACCCCTCCAGCAGACGAGCGATCGTGTCGTCAAACAGGCCGAACAGATCCTTGGCGCCTGGCGAGCCGCCCACACTGAATGGCAATGCAACAATGTTCACATGTGCGTGCTGGGCAATCCATTCCGATGGTTTGGCATTCTGGTAAGCGGAGCGTATCACCATGCGTGCGGGGTGCTGTTGCAGCTCGCCCAGCACCTGCGCCAGGTATGCTGCGCTGGGTTCCATGCCCGGCTTGGGCTCCAGCTCTGCCACCTGTTTCAGACCCAGCCAGGCTTCCAGGTATGGATAGGCACGGTGGTGCACCAGCACGGGCTGCCCCTTGAGTGGTGCGGCATTGGCTTCCCAGCGTTTCAGTGCGCTTTGCCAGGCGCTGCTGAATGCCTGCAGGCGGCCATTGTAGAACGCCGCGTTGGCGGGATCGAGCTCGGCCAGCCTGGCTGACAATGCCTGCGCAATGGGCGGGTAGTTGCGCGCATCCAGCTGGATGTGCGGGTTGCCTGCGGCGTGTACATCCCCTTCTGCCCGGTCCAGGCGGGCGGGGATTTCCAGCATGTGCACATAATGAGTTGCCTCGAAATAGCCGGGACGGCCGACGGCAATATCCGGATTGCCCGACTCGCGCAGGATGACCGGTAGCCAGCCTACTTCAAGTTCCGCTCCGGTGCATACCACCAGTTGCGCGCCGCGTGCGCGGGCGATCAGGCTGGGGCGCGCCTCAACATGATGCGGATCTTGCAGGGCGTTGGTGGCGGCATAGATGTTGGCCTTGTCGCCTGCCAGCTCCTGCGCCAGTGCAGCCCATTCCGGTTCGCAGGCGAAGATGTTGAGTGCCGCGTGAGCGTTGCTGGCCAGCAGCAACAGGAAAATGCAGAGAATTTTTTGCATGGTGTGCCCCTAGAATTGGTGTGCGCCATGAGCACCCAGGCTCATCACGTATTGCAGGAAGACCTGATTGTCGATCAAGTCTGCGCGCGACTTGTCCTGCGCCAGTTGCAGACGCAGACGCGAAAATTCACTCGGGCTGTAATCCAGCATCAGCGTGCTGCGAGTCGGGGTATAGGCATAATCGCTGATGACGTTGGCGCTGATAGTGGCGCCGACCTGTGCTATGCCTGGATCCAGCTGGTCATAACGCAGCCCTGCGCGCCAGAGCGGCATGAACTGGTATACGCCTTGCACATACCAGCCGGACTGGGTGACGCTGTAGTTGCCGGAAAGATTGGCGCCAACAGTAGCCGCGCCGGGCTGCGTGTAGTCGTAGGTGAGCACGCCATCTTGCTTGCGCTGGAAATACTCTCCCTGCAGCTTGAAGCTGGTCTCGCTGGTGTTGCCATCGGGCGCATATTTCCACACGAAATCCAGCCCGGCTGTGTTGCTGTCGCCGCTGAAACTGTCGCTTAACAGGCTGCCGTTCTTGCTTGGCACATTGGTGCTGACCCAGTTCGATTGCCTGGTCTGGTGCAGGGAAATGCCCACGCGCCAGCTGCTGCTCACGCCTGCGTCATCGCCGACATGGGCAAACAGCGCTGTCGCCCCGGCGCCATTGCTGATCTGTGAGTTGCTGCCAGGATAGCCGCGGCCGCGGCCGATCTCGGTGCCGAGTTCAATAAAGGTATCGGTGGGTGCCAGCCACTTGAGCTGCAAGCCGTCATCACCCAGCTGGTTGTCCCAGAACGTGCGGTACACCAGAGGCTGGTCGATGAAATCCCAGGCGTGGGCGTGCTGCTCGTTGAGGTAGCCCAGACCGGAGAAGAAGCGTCCCATTTTGAGATTGAGGCCTTGGCCCAAGGAGGTGGTTTGCACGAAGGCATTTTCCACACTGCTGCCACCCTCGGGAGCAAGCGCGAAAGTGGCCACGCCGCGGAACTGCGGGTCTATGTTTGCGCTGATGCCCAGTTCCGATTCCTTCAGGCTGAAGCTTCTGCTGTAACCGTGATTGTTGGGCGACAAGGCAAATCCGGTGCTGGGTATGGCGGTGTCCTGGGTGAGCCGGCCATAGCTGCCGGACAATATCAGTGATACAGCAGGATTGAAGGCGTTTTCACCGGAACCGGCATGGTCATGCTCGGCCGGCTGGCTGGCTTCAGCCTGTTGCATGCGCTGTTCCAGTTGGCGAATTTGCTCGCGCATGGTTTGCAATTCCGCGTCGTTTGCGGCATGGGCAGACAGGGGAGCGCAAAGTACTACAAAAAATATTGCGTATTTATGCATGGTGAAACTCCAGATGTGGCGCATGGGCCCGGTGTTCAAACCGGGCATAAATTATGCAGACAGATGGAGCGAGTCAGGCGGGCCGCGCGCGGGGGCGGCTACAACATGGATGGAGCGGAACGCGAAAGTATGTTGCCGTACCGAAGCTGCGGATAGGGTGATGGCTGCGAAGGAATGGGAGGCGCTGTTGAGTGCGCTGCCCAATTGCGCGTAGGTTGCGCACTGCTCGCAGCTGGTGGAATGGGGGGCCTGCTTGTCCTGCTGCTGGTGTTCCGCCAGGGTGTGGCGCAGCGTATGGACGACACCACCTTGCTGGGCGAGCAGCAGGGAAAAGGCAAACAGCAGCGGCAGAAAAAAGCGGGATAACGGCATGGCCTATCTTACCTTATTCGCTTTCCAGATGGTCGTTGCTGGTGAATGTCCAGGTGCGCACGATGCTCAGGATGTCGGTGTCGCGGCGGATGTCAGCCGGGAAGGGGGCGTAGGGTGCTGCCAGTTTTACGATACGCACGGCAGCGGCATCGAGTATGCGCTGGCCCGACGATTTGTTGATTTCCACGCTTTCCACGTTGCCGTCGGCACGGATGGAAACAGTCAACCGCAGCTGCCCGAAAATCTTTTGTTGCCGTGCCTGGGCGGGGTAATTCATGTTGCCGATGCGCTCGACTTTTATGCGCCAGTCTTCCACGTATTGCGCATAGCGGTATTCCTGGGTGCGCGCGCCGATAAAAGTGCGCTTGGGCATCTTCTGGTAAGCGTTGAAGTCCTTGTTGATCTGCGCTTCCAGGCGCGCGATCTCGAGAGAGCGCTGCACCAGATCCTGGCCGCTCAGGCTGCTGACCTCGTGTTGCTTCTCGGTTTTTTCCTGATCGATGCTATGGCTGCTGGCAAGTCGCGTGAGCAGTCTTTTAATTTCCTGTTCCTGTTGCTTCACACTCTTGGAAGTCTGCTCCAGAACCAGCTGCTTGTCGTCGCTCAAGGTGGGCAGCGGGCTGCTTGCGCGCTTGTTGGCCGCCGTGTTTCCTCCGCCATCCAGATTGTGTTGCGCCAGCGCATCTGCATTGAGCGGGCGGGATTTCGACTGGCTGTTCACCAGCACCACTTCCAGCGGCTGCAGGAAATTGCTGGATTTGGTTGGATCGGGAAGTACAAAGCCGATCCCGAACAGCACAAAAGCATGCAGGCAGAGTGACAGAGGCAGGGTGAGCGTCAGCGGCGAAAATGCCCGCGCCTGCGCCAGTCGCTGTTTGAACCAGGCGAGCATCAGGCGGCGACCTCCATCTCTGCAGGTGTCGCGGCGGAGATGAAGCGTGCATTGAAATCCAGATCGAGCAGGTCAATTGCACCGATTTCCAGTTCCACCATGGTGCTGGCTGGCAGTTCGGGCAGCGAGGGTATGCGTCCTGCCAGCGGGATGCCGGAGAGCCGGACCAGATTCTCGCGCAGCACCATGGCTGCGATGTGTTCAATCTTCTCCTGCTGCAACCAGCGCAGGCACCAGTAGCGTTCCATCTGGCGCTGGAAATCATTGTAGGTGGTATAGGCTGCGTCGAAATCGCGCAGTATGGCGAACAGCACCGTGTCGTTTTTTGCATACACCGGCGCTTCATGGGCCAGCAGCTTGATGATCTGGCGCTGGTTCACCAGGTCGATATAGCGCCGCAGGGGGGAGCTGGACCACATATAGTGCGCCACACCCAGGCCCTGATGCGGCGCTGCCACCGTGCTCATTTTCACCTTGCCGTTGTTCTGCGTGCGATAGATGCCCGCCACATCATTGTCGGCCAGGAGTTTGCCCCAGCTGCTGTTGACGTAAATCATCAGCTCGGAAACCACCTTGTCGATGGGCGAGCCGCGCAGTCGATTGGTGATAGTCACCACATCGTCGTGCACGTAGAAATTGTAGTCGACCTGTTGCGTGCTATTGTCGGCGGATTTGCCGCGCGCGGCTTCCAGCTTTTGCGCCAGATTCCACAGCAGGGTGAGTTCGCCGGCGTAGGCGTAGTCCAGCTTGCAGTCGCGCAGGGTGGTTTCGTTAAACAGCGGCTCCAGCGTGTCATGGCGCAGGTTGGCGGAAATATGCAGGCGTTCCAGGCAGCTTTCCGTGTTCAGCACCGCGAGTGTCGCGGCATCCACTTCCATATACAGCGACAATGCAGGGCATATCTTGTCGGCGCACAGGGTGAATGCTTGCACCACATTTTCCGGCAGCATGGTGATCTTGTCTCCAGGCATGTACACCGTGGACAGGCGCTGGGCGGCGATGGCATCCACCGCGGAGTTGGGCAGAATGCCCAATGTCGGTGCGGCAATATGCACGCCGATACGCCAGTTGCCGTTGGGCAATTGCGCGACCGAAAACGCATCGTCAATTTCAGTGGTGGAGGCATCGTCTATGCTGAAGGCGTTCACTTCGGCAAGAGGTAATTCGGGGTGTGGTGCTACGCTGACTTCGGGGAAGCCGGTGCCGTGCGGGAAGTTCTCCAGCAGGAAACGGTTCAGGTGGTAGGCGCTGGTGGACGGAATGGCGCCGCAGCGTTGTAGCAGGTGCGCGGCCGACAAATGGCTGGCGGCACAGGCTGCCTCCAGCGCCTTCACTTCCAGCGTGTTGCGATCAGGCTGGTACAGCAGCTGCGGCACCTTATCGGCAAACTCGGGCGGCAGCGTGTAAGCACACAGCTGCTCGGTGAAGCGTGTCTGCAAGGCAGCTTGTAAACGCTTCTTTTCTGCGCTGGCCAGGGCAGACTTGAGCGCTTCCGCTGGTGCCGCCTTGTAGTGCCCCTTGCCTTTTTTGTAGAAGTGCATGGGTGAAGAGTGCAGGCGGATCAGCGTGCCGGCCGCTTCCAGCGGCGTTGGCGCGTGGCCGAAATATTCGGTGGCAAGAGTGTCGAAGGCGAATTCCTCGGCGGGGCTGGATTCCCACAGGAACTCGACATCAATCCCGGCAGAGATTGTTTCGGCCTGTGCCATGAACTCTGCCAGACCTGGCTGCGCGAAGCGCAGCAGGCCATTGGCGGCCTTGATCTTGCTGCGCTTGCCATGGAGACTTTCCACCTGCAACGAGGTAGTGTTGTCGGTCATGATGCTGCCTACTTTGAAACTGCCGTCTTCTTCGTAAAAAATATTCATCGTGTTGTCCTGCACAGGCTTAGCTTTAGTGTTGCGTGCCTATGCAGGAATTGGGTTGGTGTGCAAAAGTGACGAGATTATAACCCAGCGCAGGCGCGCGTAAGTGAGAGCCGCTTGCCTTACGGTAATCAGCTGGCGGCATGTATATTCGGCTTCTGGGTTAGGTGCAAAATAGCAAGGCCTGCTGGCCTTGCAGGCAAGCGCGGGGCTATTCCTTGGGCAGGGCCAGAATATAGCGGGCAATTGCCTTTATATCGGCGTCGCCCACGGTGACGGATGCAGGCATTTTGGCATCGCCCCAGGTGCCGCTTCCACCATTGCGAATTACACCGATCAAATAGGCTTCGGCGTCCGGGCGGTCCTGGTACATGATGGCAATGCTCCTCCAGGGAGGGCCCATGATTTTCTTGTCCAGGGAATGGCATGAAGTGCACATGTGTTTTTGGGCCAAGGCATAACCATCTTCGGCAAAGGCGTTGCCGCCCAGGGAAAAACAGGCTGCCAGCACCAAGATGTATTTGTTTTTCATGGGCGGAATAAAAAATTTAAAGGGCGATTCTAATCGCGATTAGCGTTCGCGGATATTGTTATAGATCAAACAAGTGGCCGAGCTTACGCCTGCATGGCAGATTCAGTATTTTGGGTTGGCTGCCCCAGTAATGTTAATATCCGCCCTGTTTTTAATTGTGAATTCGTCGCGCATGGCGCGCGGATGGTAACGGAGAGCGTTATGGCAGGACATAGCAAATGGGCCAATATTCAGCATCGCAAAGGCAAGCAGGACGCCAAGCGCGGCAAGATATTCACGCGGCTGATCAAGGAAATTACCGTGGCTGCGCGACTGGGGGATAGCGACCCGGCGGGTAACCCGCGTTTGCGCCTGGCGATGGAAAAGGCCTACGAACAAAATATGCCGAAAGACAACGTGGAGCGCGCAATCAAGCGCGGCAGCGGTGAGCTGGAAGGGGCGGATTACATCGAGCTGCGCTATGAGGGTTATGGCATCAATGGTGCGGCGGTGATGGTGGACTGCATGACCGACAACAAGACGCGCACTGTGGCGGATGTGCGCCATGCCTTCACCAAATTCGGCGGCAACCTGGGCACCGATGGCTCGGTGGCCTTTATGTTCAAGCATTGCGGGCAGATGATATTTGCGCCGGGCATCGATGAAGATGCCTTGATGGAAGTGGCGCTGGATGCGGGTGCGGAAGACATCGTCACGAACGACGACGGCAGTGTCGAGGTAATTACCGGGCCGCACGATTTCATGGATGTGAAGCAGCGTCTGGAAGCGGCGGGCTTCAAGGCGGAGATGGCCGAGGTCACCATGAAGCCTGCCAACGAAGTGGTATTTAGCGGCGACGATGCGGTGAAGATGCAAAAGCTGCTGGATGCGCTGGAAAGCCTGGATGATGTGCAGGAAGTGTATACCAACGCGGTGATCGAAGAGTGAAGAGCAGGATTGAGGAGCGAGGATTGAGGAGTGAGGGGCGTGGCTTGAGGCGCGCGGGGTAACCCCTTCGATGCGCCATGCCGACCAACTCAATCCTGAATTCTAAATCCTCAATCCGCATTTTAGGTATCGATCCCGGTCTGCGTGTCACGGGTTTTGGAGTTATAGACAAAGTGGGGCAAAAGCTCAGCTATGTGGCCAGCGGTTGTATCAAGACGCCGGCGGGCGAGTTGCCGCCGCGCCTGAAGGTGATACTCGATTCGCTGGTAGAGGTGATAGCCACCTATCAGCCACAGCAGGTGGCGGTAGAGAAAGTTTTCGTCAACGTGAACCCGCAATCAACCCTGTTGCTGGGACAGGCCAGGGGGGCTGCAATTTGCGCGGCGGTGTTGGCCAATCTGCCGGTGGCGGAATACACCGCCTTGCAGGTGAAACAGGCGGTGGTGGGCAACGGTCACGCCGACAAGGAGCAGGTGCAGGACATGGTGCAGCGCCTGTTGGCCCTGTCCGGCAAGCCGGGGGCGGATGCGGCAGACGCCTTGGCCTGTGCCATCTGCCACGCGCATGGCGGCATGGGGCTGGGAAAAATGTCGACTAAGGGCTTACGCGTAAAAAATGGCAGGTTAGTGTGAGGAAGTAAAAATGATAGGTCGTTTAAACGGCATCCTGCTGGAAAAAAATCCGCCGCAAATCCTGCTCGACGTGCAGGGTGTGGGCTATGAGGTGGATGTGCCGATGAGCACGTTTTACAATCTGCCCGGGCTGAATGAGAAGGTTATGCTGCATACCTATATGGTGGTGCGCGAGGACGCGCAACTATTGTATGGCTTCGGCTCGGTCGACGAGCGCGCGGCATTCCGCCAGTTGCTCAAGATCAGCGGTGTGGGCCCCAAGCTGGCACTGTCGGTGCTGTCCGGCTTGAGCCTGGCTGATCTGGCGGCCGCAGTGGAGAACAAGGATGCCGGGCGTTTGACCAAGATACCCGGGGTCGGCAAGAAAACTGCAGAGCGGCTGTTGCTGGAGTTGCAAGGCAAGTTTGCAGTGGTGGCCGGCGCTCGCACCACGGCATCTGCGCACAGCGCCGATGTGGTCAACGCGTTGCTCGCCCTGGGCTACAACGACAAGGAAGCGGACTGGGCCGCCAAACAATTGGCCGCCGATGTCGGCGTGTCGGACGGCATCCGCCAGGCACTTAAATTACTATCCAAAGCATGATCCAACACGACAACCTGAGCGCTAACCGCGTGATTTCCCCCGCTGCAATTTCGCCGCAGGAGGAAGCGCTGGAGCGCGCATTGCGCCCCAAACATCTGGATGAATATGTAGGCCAGGAAAAAATTCGCGGGCAGCTGGAAATTTTCATCGAGGCTGCGCGCAAGCGCAAAGAGCCGCTCGATCACGTGCTGTTGTTCGGGCCGCCCGGTCTGGGCAAGACCACCTTGGCCCACATCATCTCGCGCGAGATGGGGGTCAATCTGCGCCAGACTTCGGGGCCGGTGCTGGAGCGCGCAGGCGATCTGGCGGCGCTGCTCACTAACCTCGAACCCAATGACGTGCTGTTTATCGACGAGATCCACCGCCTCTCTCCCGTGGTGGAGGAAATCCTCTACCCCGCGCTGGAGGACTACCAGATCGACATCATGATAGGCGAGGGGCCGGCGGCGCGTTCGGTCAAGCTCGACCTGCCCCCGTTCACCCTGGTGGGGGCGACGACGCGCGCCGGCATGCTGACCAACCCGCTGCGCGACCGTTTCGGCATCGTGGCGCGCCTGGAGTTTTACACCGCCGACGAGTTGCAGCGTATTGTGACGCGCTCCGCCGCATTGCTGGAGCTGCCGATCTCACCCGACGGTGCGCTGGAAATCGCCAAGCGTTCGCGCGGCACGCCGCGCATTGCCAACCGTTTGTTGCGCCGCGTACGTGACTATGCCGATGTGCGCGCCGACGGCGAGGCGACGCGCGCCGTGGCGGATGCTGCACTCACCATGCTGGACGTGGATGTACAGGGGCTGGATGTGATGGACAGGAAGCTGCTGCTGACGGTGATCGAAAAATTCGGCGGCGGCCCGGTAGGCGTGGATAACCTGGCGGCGGCCATCGGCGAGGAGCGCGACACGATTGAAGACGTGCTGGAACCGTATTTGATCCAGCAGGGCTACCTGCACCGCACCCCGCGCGGCCGCATGGCAACCGCCAATGCCTACCAGCATTTCGGTCTGACACAGCCGCGCAATGTGCACAACAAGGAGTTGTGGGATGAGTAAGCGCCATCACGTGTTTGCGCTGCCGGTACGTGTTTACTTCCAGGATACAGATGCCGGCGGCGTGGTTTATCACGCCAGCTATGTGAACTTTATGGAGCGGGCGCGGACTGAGTGGTTGCGCAGCTTTGGCTACAGCAATGCGGGCTTGATGAAAGAGCTGGGTGTCGTGTTCGTGGTGCGCTCGCTCAAGATGGAATATCTACGGCCCGCCTTGCTGGACGATATGTTGACGGTGACCGCGCAGATCAAGGAGCTGGGGCGCAGCCGCATTGCGGTGCATCAGACGGTGGTGCGCGGCGAAGATAAACTGGTCGAGGCTGAAATTCATCTGGTGTGTGTGACACTGGAAAATTTCAAGCCGGTGAGCGTGCCGGAAGTATTGCGCGAACAGTGGAAAGAATAAAGGACGCATATGGAAGTGACTCATGATTTATCGTTTGTTCCCCTGATCCAGAACGCCAGTTTTCTGGTGCAGATGGTGATGGGTTTGTTGTTGCTGGTTTCGCTGATGTCGTGGTGGTATATCTTTCTCAAGATGTTTGCCATACGCCAGGCCAGGAATCAGAGCGATGCCTTTGAAGAGGCGTTCTGGGCGAACCCGGACCTCAACAGGTTGTATAAGGAATATCTTAACGACAGCGATACGGCAGGCAGTCTGGAACGCATATTTGCAGCCGGCTATGCCGAATTCGTGAAGCTGAAGAAGAAGCCTGGCGTGGATAATACGGATGTGATGGATGGCACGCGCCGCGCCATGCGCGCCACTTACCAGCGCGAGATGGATGCGCTGGAGTCGCACCTGTCTTTTCTGGCGACGGTGGGCTCGGTGAGTCCCTATGTAGGGCTGTTTGGCACAGTGTGGGGCATTATGAATGCCTTCCGCGGTTTGGCCAATGTCGGTCAGGCCACCCTGGCGCACGTCGCGCCCGGCATTGCCGAAGCGCTGGTGGCTACGGCGATGGGCTTGTTTGCGGCGATTCCGGCGGTAGTGGCATACAACCGCTACGCACACGATACGGTGCGCCTGTCTTCGCGTTTCGAAAGCTTTATGGAAGAATTTTCCAACGTATTGCAACGCCAGCCATGAAACACTTCTTCGAACCTGATGCGGGGCCGATCTGCTGCGTTGCGCACGCCTTGCACCCCATCCTGCTGGTGACGGCCTGGAGTGGTGATCATGCATAATCGTCGCAACGCTCTTAGGCCCATGAGCCAGATTAACGTCGTGCCTTATATCGACGTGATGCTGGTGTTGCTGGTGATCTTCATGATTACGGCGCCGCTGATGAATCCCGGGCAGATTGACCTGCCCAGCGTGGGCAAGTCGCTGGCTCCCCCGCTAGCGCCACTGGAGCTGATTATCAAAAAAGATGCCACACTGGCCTTGAATGACCGCAGCCAAGGGGGCGGGGAGCGGGTGGTCACGCGCGAAGAGTTGCTGGCGTTGCTGAAACAAAAGCAGGAAATAAATTCGCAGCAGGCCGTGGTAATTTCTGCCGACAAGAATGTGCGTTATGAAGAAGTCATTAAAGTGATGGATATGCTGCAGCAGCAGAACATCAAAAAAGTTGGCCTGCTTGCCAGAACCCGGTAAGCATGAGCACGTTGACCTATCCGGAACCGTATAAAATTTCTGCAGGGGCGCTGGCGCTGCTGGTGCATGGTGTCTTTTTTACCTTGCTGTATTTTGGCTTTAGCTGGCAAATGCAGCCCCCGCAAGGCATGGTGGTGGACATCTGGGAAAACCTGCCGCAGCACGAAGAACCCGCACCCGCAGCAGCGGAGCCGGCACGCGCGGAACAGCCCGCGCCGCCCAGGGTGGAGGTGAAGCCTGCGCCGGCCAGGGCTGAGATCGATGTGCCGGTAAAGAAAAAAGTTAAGAAAAAGAAAAAAGAAGAAAAAGATGAGGTAATCGCCAAGCTGACGCCCAAGCAGCTGGCGGCGCAGAAGGCGGCGTATGCCAAGCGCCTGCAGCAGGAGAGTGAGCAGCAGGCAAGGGAAGCGGAGCGGCAGGCCCAAGCGCAGGCGCAGGCGGCCGCGACGGGACGAATGGTAGACGAGTATGTTGCCAAGATCAGCGCCAAGATACGCCGCAATATTGTCGCGCCACCGGGCGTTTCCAGCAAAATCAGGGCTGAGTTCGACGTGACGCTGCTGCCGGGTGGGCTGGTGCTGGAAAGCGAGTTGACCATGACCAGATCCAGTGGCAACAATGCTTATGACAGCGCGGTGGAGCGCGCTATTTTAAAATCGCAGCCGTTGCCGTTGCCGCCCGATGCGGCGCTGTTTAATCGGTTTCGCGATTTGCACCTGAAATTCAGCCCAGACCAGGGTAATTGAGGAAGAGATATTTATGATTTTGCGTTTTTTGAGTTCCGTAATTTTGTTGTGCGTGGTGATGTCTGCGCACGCAACTTTGAATATCGAAATTGTCGGTGCCGGTGAGCACCAGATCCCGATCAGCATCGTGCCGTTCTCCGGTGAAGGCAAGCTCGCGCAGAGCATCAGCGCGGTCATCGCCAGTGATTTGAAACGCAGCGGGCTGTTTCGGCCGGTTGATGCGGCCGGCCGCGCACCGCACGAACCGCAAGACGTGAAATTTGCCGATTGGGCGGGTGTGGATGCGCTGGCTATAGGCAGTGTGGTGGTGGGGGAAGATGGGCGCGTGGATGTGAAATTCCGCTTGTTTGACACGCTCAAACAAACCGAGTTGACCGGCCAGGCCGTGTCGGCCAAGAGCGACCAGATCCGCGCCATTGCCCATCACATCGCCGACATGATCTACGAAAAATTTACCGGGGATGCGGGTGTATTCAGTACGCGTATCGCCTACATCAATCGTGAGGGCAAAACCAATCGGCTGGTGGTGGCGGATAGCGATGGCTATGGCGAGCAGACGGTGCTATCGCTGAACGATTCAATCATGTCGCCGGCATGGTCACCCGATGGCAGCCATCTGGCCTATGTGACATTTGAGCAGGGACATGCGGTCACCTATGTGCAATCGCTGCTGATGCGCCAGCGCATGGTGCTGGCGGCGTTCCCGGGGAGCAACAGCGCGCCGGCATGGTCGCCGGATGGCAAGCAGCTGGCCATTGTGCTGACGCGCGACGGCAGTTCCCAGATATATCTGATCCGTCCGGATGGTACAAACTTGAAACGCATTACGTTCAGCGATGCGATCGATACGGAGCCCAGCTTTTCACCGGACGGGCAGTTTTTGCTGTTTACCTCTGACCGTGGCGGCAGCGCACAGATTTACCGCATGCCGGTTGACGGTGGCTACGCCGAGCGCCTTACTTTCGAGGGAACGAATAATTTCTCGCCGCGCTACAGCCCGGACGGCAAAGGTTTTGTGTTCATGCACAGTGATGGCAAACAATTTCTCATCGCAACCCAGGATTTTCAAACCCGGCAAATGCAGATCCTGACGGATGTGGGATGGGAGAAAAAACCCAGCTTTGCCCCCAATGGGAAGCTGGTTCTGTTTGCCACCGAAGCGCAGGGTCGTGGTATATTAGCGACCGTTTCTAGCGACGGCAGAGTAAAGCAAAAGATGATTCCGCAACACGGGGATATTCGTGAGCCAACGTGGGGACCTTTTTTGAAGTGAAATTATTGACTAGGGGAATATGATGAAAAAACTAATCATGAGTGTGTTGCTGGTAAATTTACTGGCCGCCTGCGCCAGCGAAAAGCCAAAAGAGGTTGCGCCTGAGCCTGCAGCCAGTTCAACTGCCGCACCTGCAGTCGCTCCTGCCGCAGCCCAGGAAGCCGCACCTGCAGTCGCTCCTGCCGCTGCAGTGGCTGACGAATTGAACGATGCCGGTAATGCCCTGTTGTCCGCGCGCAGCGCGTATTTCCCGTTTGACGTGGATGTGGTGCAGGCTGCAGATAAGCCTATGGTGCAGGCGCATGGCGAATACCTGGGCAAGCATGCCGAGCGCAAGGTGACTGTAGAAGGCAATTGCGATGAGCGCGGCAGCAGCGAGTACAACCTGGGTCTGGGTAACCGTCGTGCCAATAACGTGAAGAAAATGCTGGTACTGAGCGGCGCCAAGGCAGCACAGGTTAAAACTGTGAGCTTCGGCGAAGAAAAGCCCAAGGCAATTGGTCATGATGAGGCTGCCTGGTCGCAGAATCGTCGTGCTGATCTGAACTACGGCAAGTAAGCATGAACAAGTTGCGCCTCTGGCTATTTGCCGGATTGTGCTTTGCTACAGCCCATGCATCGGCAGGGCTGTTTAGCGACGATGAGGCACGCAAGCAAATAGAACAGCTGGAGGCGCGGCTTTCCAGGCTGGAAGAAGGTTACAAGCAGCAAACCAGTTCTATGCTCGACCTGTTGTCGCAGGTGGAGACATTGAACCAAGAATTGCGCAAGTTGCGTGGCCAGAATGAAGAGCTGGTGCACAATTTGCAGGACGCGGAAAAGCGTCAAAAAGATTTTTATGTGGACCTGGATGCGCGCGTGCGCCGCTTTGAGACGACGGAGAGTGCGGCTCAACAGGCAACTGCGCAAGCAGCCGCGCAGCCTGCTGCAGTGCAGCAAGCTGCGCCCACCCCGGTAGCGGTTGCCAAGGCCGTTGTAGTAGACGCTCAGGCTGAAGAAAATTCCGCCTATGAGGAAGCCTATGGTTTTTACAAGGTGGCGAACTACGAAAAAGCGCTCGTGTCATTCCGCGAATTTCTGAAGAAATTTCCCGACTCGGCACGTGTTCCCAACGTACATTATCTGATGGGGAACTCTTATTTTGCGCTGGATGATTACAAACGCAGCATTGCCAGTTATCAGGTGGTAGTCAGCAAGTTTGAATCAAATCCAAAAGTGCCGGATGCGTGGCTTAATATTGCCGGCTGCCAGCAGAAACTCAACGATCTTCCTGCAGCCCGCAAAACGCTCAAGCTGCTGATTGCCAAGTATCCCGACAGTAAAGTCGCGGGCAAGGCCAAGAAGCGTCTCGCGGCACTCAAGTAATTCCAATCCACTTCATCGGTGACACTGCGTTGGTTTCCTCGCTTACTCCTGGTGGTACTCCTGATGCGGCTACTAGCCATCTGACCAAGCCGCTGAAGCGGCAAGTCATTGGTTATAGCCGTGCTGCATGCACGGTAGCTTCCGCCGCCCTCACGGACTTAACCTCGCTGGCTAGGTTAGCGGGCACCGCACGGCATATCCCTTGCGGGTACAGCCGCCTTGTTTCACCTTCGAATTGAAATCGGAATAGCCAATGCCCATGTCATTTCACCACGCGAGCGAGTCGTTGCGCATCAGCGAAATATTTTACTCATTGCAGGGCGAGACCAGCCGCGTTGGCCTGCCCACGGTATTTGTACGCCTGACCGGCTGTCCGTTGCGGTGTAGCTATTGCGACACCGCCTATGCGTTTAACGGCGGGAGCAGCATGACGCTGCAAGCCATCATGGACGAAGTGCGCCGCTATCCAACCCGCTATGTGACGGTCACCGGGGGCGAGCCGCTGGCACAGAAAAACTGCCTGCCATTGTTGCGAGCCTTGTGCGATGCCGGCTACCAGGTGTCGCTGGAAACAGGCGGTGCGCTGGATGTCAGTGCTGTGGACGAGCGTGTGATGAGAGTGGTGGATATCAAGACGCCGGCCTCGGGTGAGCAGGAAAAAAACCTGTGGAGTAATCTGGCGCTGCTCAATGCACATGATGAAATTAAATTTGTGCTGTGTGACGAGGCAGATTACACATGGGCGAAACAGGTCTTAAGCGAGCATGCTCTGGCAGATAAATGCGCGGTGCTGTTTTCGCCTGCACAGGGGCAGTTGTCAGCAACCGGTTTGGCGGACTGGATATTGCGCGACCAGCTGCCGGTGAGGATGCAGTTGCAGTTGCATAAAATTCTGTGGGGCAATGTGGCGGGGCGCTAGGCTATGAAAAATGCAGTCGTGTTGTTATCCGGCGGACTGGATTCCGCCACGGTGCTGGCACTGGCAAGGCAGCAGAATTTCAGATGTTATGCATTAAGTGTCGATTATGGCCAGCGCCACCATGTTGAGCTGGCTGCGGCCCGGCATGTGGCGGACAGGCTGGGTGCGATTGAACACCGCGTGATCAATATTGATCTGACAGGTTTCGGTGGGTCGGCATTGACGGATGCGCGTATTGCCGTGCCGGAACAGGAAACGCCAGGCATTCCGCTGACCTATGTGCCTGCCCGCAATACCATTATGCTGTCGCTCGCACTGGCGTGGGCTGAAGTGCTACAGGCGCAGGATATTTTCTTCGGTGTCAATGCGGTGGATTATTCCGGTTATCCGGACTGCCGGCCGGAATATGTGGCGGCATTTGAACGCATGGCCAATCTTGCGACAAAAGCGGCGGTGGAGGGGAAGCCGCTGATCCTGCATGCGCCGCTGCAGTTCTGGTCCAAGGCCGAAATCATCCGCCAGGGTACGCAGCTCGGGGTGGATTTCAGCCTGACGGTTTCATGTTACCAGGCAGATGCGGACGGACGTGCATGCGGCGTGTGTGACTCATGCCGTTTGCGCCGTGCTGGTTTTGTTGCGGCGGGTATGGAAGACGTGACACGCTACTCCCCAACAGGGCAAAAGTGATTATCGCGTTGACAGCATGCGGCCAATCCGTATAATGCGCGCTTCCTTTTGGAATGTGGGTCGGTAGCTCAGTCGGTAGAGCAGCGGACTTTTAATCCGTTGGTCGCGAGTTCGAATCTCGCCCGACCCACCAGTATTTAACGTGTTGTTGCGTTCCGGACACCGCGTAATTGTTTTGCCGCCGCCATAGCTCAGTTGGTAGAGCAACCGCCTTGTAAGCGGTAGGTCATCAGTTCGAATCCGATTGGCGGCACCATCTCCCCCAGATTTCTACCAAGCCGCTATAATAAATTTTGCATTGAACTGTTGTTCAATTTTTGTGTTTGCCTGGCATTGGCACACAATCCTCCGCTTTCCTTCACGTTATTCGGTAACATTGCGCCTGTGCAGTGCGCATACTGTTTGCGTGCATCCAAAATGTAATTCAAATTTCAATTCGAAGGTGCAACAAGGCGGCCACTGGCGAACGACAAGGCCGGTGCAAATTGCACGGCAAGCAGTGGGCAATGAAGGCCAACGCAGTGTCCCGATGAAGTGAAATTGGAATAAGGGCTATTATGAAAATTCACGAGTATCAAGCCAAGGAAATCCTGCGCCAGTTTGGCGTGCCTACGCCGCGCGGTCACGCATGTTTTACGCTGGACGAAGCAGAAAATGCGGCGCGCGAACTGGGCGGTTCGGCGTGGGTGGTCAAGGCGCAGATACATGCCGGGGGGCGGGGCAAGGGCGGCGGTGTAAAAGTTGCGCGCACGCAGCAGGAGGTGCGCGATTATGCCGGGCAGATATTGGGCATGCAGCTCGTCACCCACCAGACGGGTGCTGCGGGGCAGGCAGTCAGACGCTTGCTGATCGAAGAGGGCGCGAATATTGCCAAGGAATATTACGTCGGCATGGTGATCGACCGCAGCCGCCAGCGCGTGGTGCTGATGGCAAGCAGCGAGGGCGGCATGGAGATCGAGGAGGTGGCCGCGCATGCGCCGGAAAAGATCCACAAGGTGTGGATAGATCCTGTGGCCGGTTTGACGGACGCCGAGGCAGATGCCGTGGCGCGCCAGATTGGCATCCCTGCTGCGGCCTTGCCGCAGGCGCGTGCCTGCCTGCAAGGTTTGTATCGCGCCTTTGTGGAGAAGGATGCGATGCTGGCGGAAATCAATCCGCTGGTGCTGACCGCGGACCAGCGCGTGATCGCGCTGGATGCAAAAATAAATTTCGACAGCAATGCCTTGTACCGTCACCCGGAAATCGTGGCATTACGCGATCTGGATGAGGAAGATCCGGCGGAGGTGGAGGCCTCAAAGTTCGACCTCAGCTACATCGCGCTCGACGGCAATATCGGTTGTCTGGTAAACGGCGCAGGATTGGCGATGGCGACCATGGATATCATCAAGTTGTATGGCGGATCACCGGCCAACTTCCTCGATGTGGGCGGCGGTGCGAACAAGGAAAAAGTCACCGAGGCATTCAAGCTGATGCTGAAGAATCCCGGGCTGCGCGCGATTCTGGTGAACATCTTCGGCGGCATCATGAAGTGCGATGTCATTGCGGAAGGCGTGGTGGCTGCCGCGCGCGAGGTGCATTTGAAGGTGCCGCTGGTGGTGCGACTGGAAGGTACCAACGTCGATCTGGGCAAGAAAATCCTGGCTGAATCGGGCCTGCCCATCATTTCCGCAAACAACATGGCAGACGCGGCGCAAAAGGCTGTAAACGCAGCGCTCAGCTAGCGCTGCGTTTACAGCCTTGCGGTGAGGACTTGCCTTCAGCTTGATCGCAGCCCAAAGGTCGCAGCGTTTTTGAGAATAAAGACAGGAAGACAATAATGAGCATTCTCATCAATAAAAACACCCGCGTGATGACGCAGGGCATGACCGGCAAGGTCGGCCAGTTTCACACGCTGCACTGCAAGAACTATGCGAATGGAGCCGACTGTTTTGTCGCGGGGGTGACGCCGGGAAAGGCCGGGCAGAGCTATGAAGGTATCCCTGTCTACAACAGCGTGCTGGAAGCCAGGCAGCAGACCGGTGCCACGGTTTCGGTGATTTATGTGCCGCCCGCCTATGCGGCGGCGGCGATCGATGAGGCGGTGGAGGCTGAACTGGATCTGGTGATCTGCATCACCGAAGGAATTCCGGTGCACGATATGCTGCGCACGCGCTACAAGATGCAGGGCAAGAAGACGCGGCTGATCGGCCCTAACTGCCCGGGCCTGATTACTCCGGACGAAATCAAGATCGGCATCATGCCCGGGCATATCCACAAGAAGGGCCGCATCGGCGTGGTGTCGCGTTCGGGCACGCTGACCTATGAGGCCGTCGGCCAGCTCTCCGAGCTGGGCTATGGACAGTCTTCCTGCGTGGGTATCGGCGGCGATCCGATCAACGGCATGAAACACCTGGAGGTGATGCAGTTGTTTAACGATGACCCGGACACCGATGCCGTGATCATGGTGGGCGAGATCGGCGGCAGCGACGAGGAAGAATGCGCGCGCTGGATCAAGAGCAATATGCAGAAGCCGGTAGTGGGTTTTATCGCCGGCATCACCGCACCTGCCGGCAAGCGCATGGGGCATGCCGGTGCGATCATCTCGGGCGGGCAAGGGGGCGCGGAAGACAAGCTCGCGGTGATGGAAGAATGCGGCATACATATCACGCGCAACCCGGCTGAAATGGGGCGCACGATGCAGAAGATTTTGAAGGGGTAGTTGATGCTGGAAATGTTGAATTCCGCCCAATTCTGGGTGGACGTTTTTAAGATCATCGTTATCGATGTGCTGCTTAGCGGCGACAACGCGGTGGTGATTGCGCTGGCCTGCCGCAACCTGCCTGCCGTACAGCGCAAGCAGGGCGTGTTGTATGGCGTGCTGGGTGCGATTGTGTTGCGCCTGGTGTTGACTTTCTTCGCGGTGAATCTGCTGGCCCTGCCTTATCTCAAGGTGGTGGGGGCGTTGCTGCTGTTGTGGATAGGCATCAAGCTGCTGGTGCCGGAAGATGAGCATGATGCGAGCAACATCAAAGCCAACCCCAATCTGTGGGGAGCGGTGCGCACCATCATCATCGCCGACTTCATCATGAGCCTGGATAACGTGTTGGGCGTGGCGGCTGCGGCCAAGGGCAATGTCATGCTGCTGGCATTCGGCTTGCTGGTGAGCATCCCGCTGATTGCGTGGAGCAGCCAGCTGGTGCTGAAATTGATTGACCGTTTCCCGGCGATTATTTTTCTGGGCGGCGCGCTGCTCGGCTACGTGGCCGGAGAAATGCTGGTCAGCGATGTGTCTGTAGCCCATGCGCTGGAAGCTTTGCCGCACGCACTGCATAGCCTGATCCCGGCCGGGTGTGCGCTGCTGGTGGTGGTGCTCGGCAAGTGGCTGGCGGCACGCAAACGGGTTGTCAGCGCAGTGGTTGATCTGGTGGATGAAACGGTTGCGGCCGGGGCGGGCGAGTTGCATCGCATTCCCCCTGAAGCCAATTCGGCCAACTCGCAACAGGTGTCAGGCACTCGGGTTGCTGGCGCACCAGACAGCCAACATTGAAAGGATGGCAAGATGAAATTATTAATACCCATAGATGGCTCGTCCAGCGCCAACCGTGCCGTCGAGCATGTCATTGCCAGCGCGGCCTGGCTGAAAGATGCGCCGCAGGTGTTCCTGCTTAACGTGCAGTGGAAGCTGGCTTCGGGCAACGTGAAGATGTTTATCAACCAGGAAACCATCAACGACTATTATCGTGAGCAGGGGCTGGAAGCCTTGTCGGCGGCGCGCGGGCAGCTGGATGCCGCAGGGCTGGCTTACACCTACCACATCAGTGTAGGCACACCGGCTGAGGCGATAGTGCAGTATGCGCAAGAGCAACGGGTGGATCAGATTGTCATGAGCGCGCACGGTCAGGGCATGCTGGCGACCTTGCTGCTCGGTTCGGTGGCAGGCAAAGTGGTTAATCTCGCGCCTGTGCCGGTGCTGCTGATAAAGTAGGGCCGCCGGGATAATTCGTAATAAATAAAGTGAGTTATGGCTTGCTGTTGAAAAATGTTTTAGTATTCGTCCGCGTTAACAGGCTAAATTAAACAAGATTTCAAATATGGCAAACATGAGAAAGATGTCGATCTGGAAGGCAGACTGGTTGGTCGGTCTGCTGGTCGCATTGTTTTTCCTGTTTAGTGCGGGCAGCGATTTAATGCAAAGCCTGGAGCGCAAAGCCTACGATTTAGGCGTGCGGGCCTCATCGCACCTCCCCAGCGACAAAGTGGTGGTGATCGCCATTGACGACCAGAGCATTGCCAATCTGGGGCGCTGGCCCTGGCCACGGGCAACCCAGGCCAAGATGCTGGATCTGCTGGCGCAGGGACACGCCAAGGTGGTGGGTAATACGGCTCTGTTTTTCGAGCCGCAAGTTGATCCGGGTTTGGCTTACATCAACAAAATAGCCGATGCACTCGGAAAATCTGCCTTGCTCAACAATGCCGAACCGGCGCGTCAGAGTGAGCCATCTCAAATAGATGCTTTGTTGCTGGAGGCTGTGCAGAATCTCGACAATGACCAGAAGTTAAGCGAGAGCATGACCCAGGCCAATGATGTGCTGCTGGCCATGTTTTTTGAGTTGGGTGATGCGCAGGGCAGGCCGAGCAAGCCCCTGCCGGATTATGTGCAGAAAAACAATCTGGCTAATATCAACGACCCGGCCGGCCTGGGCATGGCGGGTGTGCTGCCGTTGCCAGCAGCTTCTGTGCAGTATCCAATCCCGCTGCTGGGTGAGCGTGCTGTCGGAATCGGGCATTTGAATACACTGATCGATGTGGACGGGGCGGTGCGCGTGGAGCCACTGGTGGTTGGCTATTACGACCAGCTGTATCCTTCGCTGCCCCTGTTGCTGGCGGCGAAAAGCCTGAACCTTGAGGCCAAGGATATACAGGTGAACCTGGGGCAGGGCGTCAAGCTGGGCAACCTGAATATCGCAACAGATTCATCCTTGCGCATGCATACTTATTTCTACAGGGACAGGGAAGGCAAGCCGGCATTCCAGGTTGATTCTTTTTTCGATGTGCTTAGCGGCAAAATTTCACCAGATAAATACCGCGACAAGATTGTGCTGATCGGGGCTACGGCAGCGGGTGTCGGGACGGCCACGGTGACGCCGATTTCTGCCGGCATGGCACCTGTGCTGACGCTGGCGCATTCGGTATCCAGCATCCTCAAGCAGGATTATTTCATTGTGCCGAACTGGAGCAGCTGGGCGCAGATCGGTGTCTTTGTCCTGGTCGCGTTGTATTTGATCGTGTTGTTGCCGCGTTTGAGCGCCTTGCTGGGTGCGCTGATTACCGGCGGAATATTTATAGCCCTGCTGGTGACGCATTTTATGCTGATGACGACGCAAGCCATGTGGCTGCCGTTGATGTTGCCGGCGACCATGCTTTTGGTTGGGCACTTGTTGCTGACCAGTAAATATTTCTTCATGTCTGAAAAAGGCAAAATCAAGTCTGATGCCGAATCTGCCGAAAGCAACCGCATGCTGGGATTGGCGTTCCAGGGGCAGGGGCAACTGGACATTGCTTTCGATAAATTTCGCAAGGTGGCAATAGACGACAGCCTGATGGAAGTGCTTTATAACCTGGGGCTGGATTTCGAGCGCAAGCGCCAGTTCAACAAGGCGGAATCTGTATTCAGATACATGGCGGAATACAACCCCAGGTTTCGCGATCTGAAAGATCGTCTGGCACAATCCAAGGCGATGTCCGAAACCGTCATCCTCGGTGGTAATTCTGGCAAGAGCAACGCCAGCACCATGGTGCTGGACAGGGTGGGCGTATCCAAGCCGATGCTGGGGCGTTATGAAATCGAGAAAGAGCTGGGCAAGGGGGCAATGGGTGTGGTGTATATGGGCAGGGATCCCAAGATTGGCCGCGTGGTGGCCATCAAGACCATGGCCTTGGCACAGGAGTTTGATGCGGATGAACTGGAAGATGTGAAGGCGCGCTTTTTCCGCGAAGCTGAAACTGCCGGACGCCTGAATCACCCGAATATTGTGAATATGTATGACGCCGGCGAGGAGCACGATCTTGCCTATATTGCGATGGAGTTTCTCAAGGGGCAGGACTTGGCGCCTTATACCAAAGCGGGCAATCTGCTGCCGCTGCCCAAGGTGTTAAGCATCGTGGCGCGCGTGGCCGATGCGCTGGGCTATGCGCATACGTTGAACGTGGTGCATCGCGATATCAAGCCGGCCAATATCATGTATGACGCCGAGACCGATACGGTCAAGGTGACCGACTTTGGTATCGCCCGCATTACCGACTCGTCCAAGACTAAGACGGGTATGGTCTTGGGTACGCCATCCTATATGTCGCCAGAGCAGCTGGCAGGCACCAAGATCGAGGGTTCCTCAGATCTGTTCTCACTGGGCGTGAGTTTGTATTTGATGGTGTGTGGTAAGCTGCCGTTTAATGGTGATTCCATGGCGCAACTGATGTTCAGGATTGCGAATGAACCTCATGTGGATATTTTGACAGTAAGACCGGATTTGCCGCCTTGTGTGGTGCAAATTATCAACAGGGCATTGGCCAAGAAAGTAACGGAGCGTTACCAGACTGGCGCTGAAATGGCTGATGCAATCCGCCAGTGTGCGGCAAGCTTGCAAGGGTAGGAAGGATATGGATATTCAAGAAGCGCTGGAAATAGTCAGCCTGACTCATCCGGGGATGGTGAGGTCGCACAATGAAGACAGTGTGTCTTATGATGCTGCGTGCGGGCTGGCAGTGCTGGCAGACGGCATGGGCGGGTATAATGCCGGCGAGGTTGCCAGCGGGATAGCAGTTTCCGTGGTGATGACCGAAATCAAACATTATCTGGAAGGTGTGCGTCCTGAAGACAAGGATGCGGCCACTGGTGAGGATATGGCAGTAGTGCTGTTGCGTGATAATGTGCAGAAGGCCAATGCGTCAATTTTCCACGCTGCGCAGAGTCAGCCGCAATATGCGGGAATGGGAACTACCATCGTTTCCAGCCTGTTTTACGACAACCGCGTGGCGGTTGCGCATGTGGGTGATTCGCGCATGTACCGTTTGCGCGGTGATACCTTTGAAAGCGTGACGCGCGATCATTCATTGCTGCAAGAACAAATTGACAGCGGCATGATCAGCCAAGAAGATGCGCGCATGTCCAAGAACCGGAATCTGGTAACGCGTGCGGTGGGTATCGATGCGGAAGTTGCGGCAGAAGTGCATGTTTACGATGTGCAGCGCGGAGACGTGTATGTGCTGTGTTCGGATGGACTCAACGACATGGTTGAGGACGAGGATATAGGGAGTACCGTGCAAATGCTCCAGTCAAACTTGCCTCTGGCCGCCTCACAGCTGATCCAGATGGCGAATGACAACGGCGGGCGTGATAACGTGTCAGTGATATTGGTAAAAGTTAATGGTGAGTTCGCTGCGAAACGAGGTTTGGTCGCGAAATTACTGTCGTGGTTTAAGAGTTAATTACGGAGATTGAAGATATGCCGGCAAAACTTATACTCAGCATGGACGGCGTGGTGCTGCAGGAATATGCGCTGAACAAGGAGCGCATGACGATAGGGCGCAAGGCGCACAACGATGTCGTGATTGACAATCTGGCGGTGAGTGGCGAGCACGCTGCGATTGTGACTATACAGAACGATTCCTTCCTGGAGGATATGGATAGTACGAATGGTGTGACGGTAAATGGCATCGCGACCAAAAAACACTTCTTGCAGAACAACGATGTGGTTGAGATTGGCAAATACAAGCTGAAATATTTGAACGATCAGCCGACTCAAACTACCGCGGCCGATTTTGAACGCACCATGATATTGCGCTCCCCCGTAAAACCGGCTGCTGCAGCTCATGCGGATCTGGGCGGGATCACCAACACCCAGGTTGGGCTCAAGCCGGCGATCAAGGCGGTGCAGGCGGAAGCTACCGGAAAATTTGAAACGACCGGATCTCCTTCTGCGCCAGATAGCTCGGCCGGACATGTGGCAGTGGTGCAAATTCTGAACGGCCCGAATTCCGGCAAGGAACTTGAACTGGTAAAAAACCTTACCACACTGGGCAAGCCTGGCGTACAAGTCGCAGTACTGGCGCGTCGCCCGCACGGTTTCTTTATTACTCATGTTGAAGGTACAAGTTATCCGGTGGTGAACGGTGAATCATTGGGGGAGCATCCGCGTCAATTGAATGACCACGATATCATCGAGCTGGCAGGGATAAAAATGGAGTTTTATTTTAAATCCTGATTAGAGCCATTGCAGCGCAGAGGCTTGCCTGGTCTTTATTAGGCTGCTCACGCAAGGGAAGATGCCGGTGAAAAAGCACACACTTCTTACCAGCCTGTGTTTGGTGCTAGCGCTGTTCTTTCTGGGGAACGCCGCCAAGTTATTTCAAATTGGATTTATTCAATCCCTGGATGCGCAGCTGTATGACTACCGCTTGCTCCTGACCATGCCGCAAAAGCTGGATGAGCGCATTGTCATTCTCGATATTGACGAAAAAAGCCTGAAAGAAGAGGGGCGCTGGCCGTGGAGCAGAGACAAGCTGGCCCTGCTGCTGGATAAGTTATTCGATGATTATGCGGTAGCAGTCGTTGGTTTTGATGTCGTGTTTGCAGAGAAGGATGATAGCTCTGGCCTCAATATGCTGCAGGAGCTGGGGCGCAATCAGCTCAGGAATGTGCCTCAATTTCAGGCCACACTGGCGCAGATTAAGCCTAAGCTCGAATATGACAAGTTGTTCGCGGAGAAGATTAAGGGGCGCAATGTCGTACTCGGGTATTATCTGACTAATAATGCCGACGGGACGCCCAGCAATATTTCCGGCGCCTTGCCAGAGCCGGTATTTCAGCGAGGTACTTTCGGCGGCCGCCCGATTGGGTTTGTGCGCTGGAATAGTTATGGCGCCAATTTACCGGAGCTGCAAAAAAGTGCATTGAGTGCGGGGCATTTTAATCCGATGGTGGATGCGGATGGCAAGGTGCGGCGCGTGCCCATGGTGGTAGAGCATAACGGCGCATATTACGAAGCGCTGTCGCTGGCGATGGTGCGCACATTGCTGGGTTCACCGCCCTTGTTGCCGGGTTATGCGAACGGCAATAGCAAGGATTACGGTGGTCTGGAATGGCTGCAATTGAATGTTGCGCAGGGAAGCTTGCGTATCCCGGTGGATCAGGATGTGAGCACGCTGATTCCCTACCGCGGCCCGCAGGGTAGTTTTAAATACATAGCAGTGGCTGATGTGCTGCACGACAGAGTTAAACCCGCTGACCTGAAAAACAGGATCATCCTTGTGGGCACGTCTGCGCCCGGACTGATGGATATGCGTTCTACGCCGGTGTCTGAAGTGTTCCCGGGGGTGGAGATCCATGCCAACATGATTAGCGGGATGCTGGATCAGAATTTAAAGCAGCAGCCGCCATATGTGGCGGGAGCCGAGGTGGTGTTGCTGCTGATGACGGGTGTGGCGCTGAGTTTTCTGCTGCCTCTGCTCAGCCCGATCAAGGCGACGATAATGACGCTGCTCACATTGCTGGCTGTTGTGGTGAGCAATGTTCTGGTCTGGCAGTATGGAAATACGGCACTGCCCATGGCTGGCACCATGCTGATGATATTGACCATGTTTGTACTGGTTATGCCATATGGTTATTTTATCGAGGCGCGCACCAAGCGGCAGATTACCAGTCTGTTTGGGCAATATGTGCCCGGTGAATTGGTGGATGAGATGAGCAACCACCCTGAGCAGGTTTCGATGGCTGGGGATAGCCGCGAGATGACCATCCTGTTCTCGGATGTGAGGGGATTTACCACAATCTCTGAGGGGCTGGATCCGAAAGAGCTGGCGCAGTTGATGAACGAATTTCTCACCCCGCTTTCGCGTGTGATCTACAAGCACCGCGGCACGATTGATAAATACATGGGCGACTGTATTATGGCGTTCTGGGGCGCGCCGCTGCCGGAAGCAAATCATGCACGCAATGCCATTTTGGCGGGGATCGAGATGCAGCAGGCTTTGAAGGCCTTGCAACCGCAGTTCAGAGCGCGCGGCTGGCCTGAAATAAGAGTGGGCGTAGGCGTTAATACGGGCCGCGTGAGCGTGGGTAACATGGGCTCGGAGTTGCGCGTGGCGTATACCGTGATGGGCGATGCTGTTAATCTGGCATCGCGTTTGGAAGGCATTACCAAGGAGTACGGCGTAGATATTATCGTCGGCGAGAATACTCAAGTGGCTGTGCCTGATTTTGTTTACCGCGAGCTGGATCTGGTGCGGGTTAAAGGAAAGGATCAGCCGATCAAGATCTTCGAACCACTGGGACTGCAGGGACAAGTAGAGCAGGCAGTGCTGGATGAGTTAACAGTATTCCATCAGATGTTGCGATCGTATCGAAAGCAGGAGTGGGATAAGGCAGAACTGGATTTGATGAATTTGCGACGCATGTCACCACAGACCAAACTCTATGGTGTGTATGTTGAGCGTATTGCATATTTCCGCACCAATCCGCCTGGCCCTGACTGGGATGGTGTGTTTGTATTTAAAAACAAGTGACAGCCTGCAACTGAAAAAACTGGTAACGTGCATGGATAGCAAACGATGAAACTTAGGGTGCTCGGCTGCAGTGGTGGGATAGGGGGTAATTTGCATACCACCTCGCTGCTGCTGGACGGTGACGTGCTGATTGATGCAGGCACCGGCGTGGCCGGACTCAGTCTGGCCGAGATGAGTGCGATTGACCATGTTTTTGTGTCGCATTCGCATCTCGATCATATTGCCTGTATTCCACTGCTGGTGGATAGTGTCAGCTTCATGCGCGATAAGCCGCTGACCGTTTATGCTACTGCCGCCACGCTGGAAACCCTGCAGCAACACATTTTCAACTGGAAAATCTGGCCGGATTTTACCCATATCCCGAATCCGCAACAGCCCTTGATGCGCTTTCAGGCCATAGCGCTGGGGAACACCGTTACGTTGAATGGGCGCAAGATCACCCCTTTGCCTGCCAACCATGTGGTGCCGGCAGTGGGATTCCAACTGGATAGCGGGGCTGCCAGCCTGGTATATACAGGGGATACCACCACCAATGATGCATTCTGGAAGGTGGTGAATCGCATCGACAATATGCGCTATCTGATCATTGAAACGGCGTTCTCCAATGCAGAAAAAGATTTAGCTGTGCTATCCAAACACCTGTGTCCGAACTTGCTGGCTGAAGAGCTGCTCAAGCTGCAGGGTAGCCCCGAGGTCTACATTACGCACTTGAAGCCTGGTGAGGTCGAATTGACGATGCAGGAAGTCTTGGATTGTGTGCAGGGGCGGCAGCCCCAGATGTTGCAGAATGGTCAGGTTTTTGAATTTTAAGATGCAGGATTGAGGATTCGGGAGTCGGGGTGTTGGGAAGTCGCGGTCGCCATGCGGCCACCAGGCTCCTGAATTCTGAATCCTGATTATTAGGAGTCGTGGATGAGTAACGTAACAGCCAATCCGATGGAACGCAGAAGCAACCCGAATGAGGTCGGGCTGCGCCTGGAATTCACCAAAAATCTAAATCACGTTACCAACAAGATACATGCCACCAGCAATATTGACGAAATCATGCTGGATGTCAGCAAGGACATTTGCACGTTGTTCAATGCAGACCGGCTAACCATCTATGTGGTGGGTGACGACAAGGCATCCCTGGTTTCCAAAGTAAAAACAGGATTGAATTCGTTCAAGGATCTGAAGCTGCCCATTGCCGAGCAGAGTATTGCGGGCTACGCCGCCTTCAATAAGAAGCTGCTTAACCTGAAAGATGTGTACGACGAAAGCGAACTGGCTGCACATGGCGCGCAATTGCGCTTCCTGCCGGATGTTGACAAGCGCACGGGCTACCGCACCAAACAGATGCTGGTTGCACCTATAGTTGAAGCCGACAGCGGTGAGTTGATCGGCGTCATGCAGGTCATCAATAACAAGGCGGGTATTCCATTCCCGGCAGTGGTTGAGGACGGCGTGCGCGAACTGGCGCAAACCCTGTCCGTGGCGCTGCGCCAGCGCCAGCAGCAAAGCACGGCCGTTAAAACCAAATATGACAATCTGGTCGCGGATGCAGTGATGTCTGCCGCCGAATTTGAGCTGGCTACACGCACGGCACGGCGCAAGGGTGTGGATATTGAGGATGTGCTGATTGATGAATTTCAGGTAAAGACAGACGCCCTCGGCCAAGCTCTCTCCAAGTTCTTCGGCGTGGCGTATGAACCTTACAGGTCTGACCGGGTCAAGCCTTCAGAGTTGCTGCGCAATCTCAAGCGCGAATATGTGGAGAGCAGCCACTGGGTGCCCGTAGATGATACTCCTGAAGGCCTGGTGATTCTAACGACTGACCCGGAGCGTATCCAGGCATCGCGAGTCGTTAATAACATTTTCCCCAAGCATCGATTGATCTTCAAGGTTTGCCCGCAGCGCGAATTCAAGGCGACGCTGGACATGTTCTATGGCGGCGGCGGTGTAGGCGATCTGACCGGCGGGTTTGAGACAGACACCGGTTCCATGGACGACCTGCTTTCCGCCATGGGCACGGATGAAGACGAGGGCGGTGGCGCCTCCCAGGATGACGTCAGTGCTGCGGCAGACAATGAACTGGTCAAGCTGGTCAACAAGATCATTGTGGATGCCTACAAGATGGGGGCTTCCGATATTCACATCGAACCCGCCCCCGGCAAGGCCAAGACGGTCATTCGATTGCGCAAGGACGGCTCGCTGCTGAATTACATCGAGATTCCTTCCACCTATCGCAACGCCCTGATCACGCGCCTCAAGATCATGTGCGACCTCGATATTTCGGAGAAGCGCAAGCCGCAGGACGGCAAGATCAAATTCAAGAAATACGGCCCGCTGGATATCGAGCTGCGTGTCGCGACCATCCCTTCGCAGGGCGGCGTGGAAGACGTGGTGATGCGTATTCTGGCCTCAGGTGAGCCTATCCCGCTGGATAACATGGGGTTCTCCGAGCGTAATCTGGATCAGGTGAAGAAAACCGTGAGCAAACCTTACGGCCTGTTTTTCGTGTGCGGGCCTACCGGCTCCGGTAAAACGACGACGCTGCACTCTATCCTCAAACACATCAATACGCCCGATACCAAAATCTGGACTGCTGAAGACCCGGTGGAAATTACCCAGAAGGGCCTGCGCCAGGTGCAGATCAACAAAAAGGCGGGTCTGACCTTTGACATTATCATGCGCGCCTTTCTGCGTGCCGACCCGGATGTGATCATGGTGGGCGAGATGCGTGACAAGGAAACCGTGTCCACCGGTATCGAGGCGTCACTCACCGGCCACTTGGTGTTTGCCACCTTGCATACCAACAGCGCGCCGGAATCGATTATCCGCCTGCTTGATATGGGCATGGACCCGTTTAACTTCGCGGATGCGTTGCTGGGCATCCTGGCGCAACGTCTGGCCAAACGCCTGTGCAAGGACTGCAAAAAGCCGCACATCGCCACTAACGATGAGATCAAAATGCTGCTGAGCGAATATGCCGAGGAGCTGAAGAATACCGAAAGCTGGAATAAAGACCCGAACGCCGCCATGCAGGCTTTGTATGGGGAGTGGATCAGGCTGTTCGGGGGGGACAAGAAGCAGCTTACCCTGTATGAAAAAGTGGGCTGCGAGAAGTGCTCCGGCACCGGCTATCGCGGGCGCGTGGGTTTGCACGAATTGTTGATCGGTACCGATCCGGTCAAGAAAGCCATTCAGAACCATGCGCGTGTCGCCGAGCTGTTTGCAATTGCCCTCGACGAAGGCATGCGTACACTGAAACAGGATGGTATGGAAAAAGTGCTGGCCGGCATCACTGACATGCACCAGGTGCGTGCCGTGTGTATTAAATAGCCAAGGCGCAGGTTTCGCGCACACAGGACAGACTATGTCGCAACAGGACGCATTGTTAAACCGACAGGAAGAGCTGAATGCGATCGGCATCGCTCTTTCCAGCGAGCGCGACATCAATCGCCTGCTGGAAACCATACTGCTTGCCGCCATGCGCATTACCAACGCCGATGCCGGAACCCTGTACCTGCTGGAACCGGACAAGCGTGAGCTGACGTTCGAGATCATGCGCACCAATTCATTGGGAAAAGCGCTGGGCGGCACCACGGGTCAACCAATTCCGCCATCGGTCTTTCCCATCCAGCTTTACAAAGAGGGCGAACCCAATAACAGCATGGTGGTGGCACATGCGGCATTGAGCGGAAAAACGGTCAATATTCCCGATGCCTACGAGGCTGCGGGCTTTGACTTTTCCGGCACCAAGGGTTTTGACAAGAAGAACGGCTATCGCTCCACCTCCTTCCTGGCAGTGCCAATGCGTAACCATGAAAATGAAATCATCGGCGTGTTGCAGCTGATCAACGCTCAGGATAGGCAGAGCGGAGCTATCGTCGCTTTCTCAAGCGAGGAACAAAGGCTGCTGGAATCTCTTTCTTCGCAGGCCGCCATCGCGCTGACAAACCGCCGCCTGATCCAGCAAATGGAGGATCTGTTCGAGTCTTTCGTCAGCCTCATCAACACCGCGATTGACGACAAATCACCCTATACCGGCGGGCACTGCGAACGCGTGCCGGTGCTCACCATGATGCTGGCCGAAGCGGTTAACCGTACTACACAGGGGCCGCTCAAGGATTTCGAGATGACGGAGCGTGACCGCTACGAGCTCAAGATTGCCGGGCTGCTGCATGACTGCGGCAAGATCACCACTCCGGTGCACGTGGTGGACAAGTCCACCAAGCTGGAAACCATCTTCGATCGCATCCACCTGCTGGACACGCGCTTTGAAGTGCTCAAGCGTGATGCCGAAATCACTATGCTGCGGGCGCTGTATGAGAATCGAGGCGCGGGGAGTGGGGATAACTGCGCTGAAACCTACCGTGCCGAATTCGATGCGCGTGCCCGGCAACTGGATGCAGACCGCGAATTCCTGCGCCATTGCAATATTGGCTCGGAAAAAATGGAGGCCGCCAATCAGGAGCGTGTGCGTCGTATTGCTGCGTATATCTGGTGCAACGAGGCTGGGGAGCTGGTTAACTTCCTCAGCGCAGACGAATTGGATAACCTGATCATTCGTGCCGGTACCCTGACGGATGCCGAGCGCCAGATTATCAACCACCACATCAATATCACCATCAAGATGCTGGAATCCCTGCCCTGGCCGCGGCACTTGCGGCGCGTGCCGGAATATGCCGGTGGCCACCACGAACGCATGGACGGCAAGGGTTACCCCAAGGGACTGACGCGCGAACAGATGTCGGTGCAGGCGCGCGTCATGGGCATTGCCGATATCTTCGAGGCGCTGACTGCCAAAGACCGCCCTTACAAGCCCGGCAAGACGCTGACCGAATCCCTCGCCATTCTCGGAAAGTTCAAGGAAGACGGTCATATTGACCCGGATCTGTTTGAAATATTCGTGCGTGAAAAAGTTTATCTGCAATATGCAGAAAAGTTTCTGGATCCAGAGCAGAGAGACGAAGTGGATGTGAGCCGTATTCCGGGTTATACACAATCGATGTGACGCAAATTGTCACGCAGTGTGACGAATATAGGCAAACACCATGTATTCTGGCGATGTAAACCTGTATGTCTAAGAAAATACTATCCCCCTTAGAGCTGCCTGATTTGCCCTGGTGGGTATGCCTGATTTGCTCTAGTGGTTTTTACTAAGTGAGCGCGCAGGGAAAGTGCTGGTGATGGCATGGATATTGCTAAGTAATCATCAATTACGTGTAAATGTGCGATTGCTTTGGATTGTAAGTCATTTGCGTAATGGGCGGATTGTGAATGCCATGGCGGGGCGTCGTGCATAGCTAATGAACGGCAATTGGATGATTAATAAGGAGTATTAACATGAAAAAAATTCAACAAGGTTTTACCCTGATCGAATTGATGATCGTGGTTGCGATTATCGGTATTCTGGCTGCTGTTGCGATTCCTGCGTACCAGGACTACATCGTGAAGGCCAAGCTGTCTAAAGT
>JANYJE010000005.1 GCA_025408405.1 Nitrosomonadales bacterium
GCCCGCGAAATATGCGGCGCTGCACAGGCAGAACAAAGATGAAGAAACGCAACCGAGCGGCGATTTGGTTTAAGCTCGCAACCCTAGGACTTTGCTACTTACGAGTGGTAGGGCTACGGGGGGCAGGTCATCATTACGGCCTTGGCTTATCGCGCCTCTACATTAGAAATTGCTACTATTCTAACCAGCTAAACTTGAGGTGATTTATGCACTATATCGTTGAGAGCAACAAATCGTTCGAGCTGGCGGAAGAAAAGTGTGTTCCAGGCACGTGCAGTTACGGCTTGATGTAAGCGTAACCTTCCTGCTGTTTCAGCATCAACTCAACGACGCCAGAACTAACGTAGCCCAGCGACGGCAGCATGTCGTCTTTACTGAGATGCAAGCCCCTCATGGTTCTCTCGCAGGCAACAAACTTGATGCCTGCGTTAATCGCATCAGCCACTTCGCTGCCTACGGGCGAGTCAAATGTCAGCATCCCCAAGCCAGGCCCGTACACGACAACCTCTATAACAACCTTGCTCTCCCCCAAATCCTGCTGTACGTTTTTTGCGTTGCCGAGAACCATATTCCATTTTCGCATGTCATCGTCACTGACCTGGAAAATAATTTTGTTACGCACAGCTGCTGCCTGTTTCGCAGGTTTTGCGGCGGCCAGCGCGTTGAGGGATATGAAGGGTAGAGAGAATGCGATAAGCGCAGCGAGAATCTTGCAATGATCGGGAAATTTCATTTTTCTCTCCATGAACTGTGACTCCGGGGCAGCTTTATCTATCCTGCTCATTTGGCGCTGGAGTCGCTGAGCTGCTGTTCGAGCAGGTTGAGTTCCATCCAGCCGGCTTTGCTAAATCCATCTTCAAAAATCAGGGTGGGTGTGACGTAAACCCTCAGGCTTTTGGCAAGTTTGGAAAATTCTTTCAACACGCTGGTGTCGCATGGAACCGCAGCTACAGGCGCTACTCCCGACAGCATATGGTCTTCCCAGGCTTTGAGCCTGTCTGTCGAGCACCATATGGCGCGGGCCTTTTCTTCAGAGCCGGGAAGGATGGCGATGGGAAACAGGTAAACGGTTGCATTGCTCAGATTTACCATTTCTTTTTCCAGCTTCTTGCAATACGGGCAATTGGGGTCGGTAAAAACGGCTACCCTTCTTGTGCCGTTTCCCAGCACTTTCTTGAGCGCCAGATGGAGAGGCAAAGTATCAAATTTGACGGTATATATTTGCCGCTCTCTTGCCTCTGTGAGGTTTTTCATCGTTTTCAGGTCAATGACATTGCCTGAAAACAGGTAGCTCATTTTTTCGTCGGTATAAACCAATTGATCTTCAAAAACGACTTCGTATAAATCCAGGTAAGGGGTTTTGCTGACACTAATAATTTTCTGGTAAGGGAATTTCTTTGCCATTTCAGATTTGATGCCGGCTTCATCGGCGCACGCAGTGTTGGCCAGAAATAATACCGATAACAATAAATAGGCAAACGATTTCATTATTTTTTTCCTGCCTAACCCTTGGAAGGTCGCGTCGAATGCGCCAGCGCTAAATAGCCCGGTCAATTAAGGACGGATATACGCATATCCTTCTTTTTGCTTTTTCATGAGCTCTATTACCCCGCCTGGTACATAGCCTATAGAGGAGAGCATGTCCGTTTCGGTGAGATTCTGGGCCTTCATGGTGACTTTACAAGCAACGAGTTTGACGCCGGATTTTTCTGCTTGATCGACACGGTTGCCTACTTCAGAGTCGAATTTGAGCATTCCAATTCCGGGGCCATACACGACAATTTCGACATCGACATTGTCTGCACCAAGGCCATCCTGCACGTTTTTTGCGTTGTTGAGTGCCAGGTTCCATTTTTTTGGATCGGCGTCGCTCACCTGAATTACCACTTTATCATGTGCTGCAGCTGGTGTGGCAGGCGTGTCAGCAGCCTGGATATTGAAGGATGCGAGTGACATAGAGAGGGCAAAAGCGCTTGCGATATACTGTAACGAACGGGGATGTTTCATTTATATTTGCTCCTTGAGTGGTGATGTTGCGGAGTTCCAATTAAAACTCCACACTGACTGAGACGCCAGGATATGGTGCTTTATTCCGGATTTTAGATTTTTAATAATTATTTGAGATCGATGGAATAAACGCCCAAGCCGCTACGTCTTACCTACGTAATATAGCTTATTTGAATTGTGGGTGACTGTGCAAAGATGACAATCCTTTCCCTGTTCCGCCGTACTAATGCCTGTCAGGAGCAATTGGAGGCAATTCGCCCGAAGTTGTATCGGGTAGCTTACTCATGGAGCCATAACGCTGCACTGGCCGATGATCTGGTGCAGGAGACGCTGCTCAAGGCAATCAGGAATGCGGGCCAGTTGCGCGATCCGGCATCATTCAATGGCTGGGTGTTCAGCATACTGGCTAATTGCTGGCGCGATCATTTTCGCCACTATCGCGAGATGGACGACATTGATGAGATTGAGGATTTTCAGTGTGTGCATGAAACTACGCCAGAAGATACACATACACAGTCGCAACTCGTTTTGCGAGTGCGCAATGCAGTTGCACAACTGCCATTGGGTCAGCGCCAAGTGCTGACCCTGGTGGATCTGGAGGAATTATCTTACATAGAAGTTGCCACCATTCTCGAAATTCCGATCGGGACAGTCATGAGCCGTTTGTGCCGCGCACGCGCGGCTTTGAGAGCACTGTTGAATGAGCTTGCGCCACAGCAACCAGCGCAAATCACTCAAATCAGGAGGGTAAAATGAAACATACACAGGATGTTTCTGATGAATTTCTAAATGCCTTTGTCGATGACCAGCTGGAGTCGGCAGAGAAAAGCATGGCCTTCGACGCTATCAATCAGGATGAAGCGCTGAAAGCGCGGGTATGCGATCTGCGCGGATTAAAGGAGATGGTGCAACATGCCTACCATCAGCCGCCACTCGGCAAGCATTCTCCGGTAAAGCGGCAGCGTTCGTGGCTTCCCTATTTCCAGGCTTTGGCTGCGTGCCTGATGTTGACGGTAGGCGCTGCAGTAGGCTGGTTTGGTCATGCATGGTCAGGTTCGGATGGAGAACTTGAAACAATGCGTTTGTTTCAGGTGACGCAGGGTGACGATTTTGGCGATGAGCCTCGCAAAATCATCGTGCAGGTGAGCAGTTCAAATCCGACAAGGCTGAAGTCTGCGCTGGACGAAACGGAAAATCTGCTGGCAAGCTACCGCAAGGATAATCGTCAACTGCAAGTTGAACTTATTGCCAACGGTGCTGGCGCGGCCTTGTTACGTGCGGATGTATCATCTTACGGCGATCGCCTTGGCTTAATGAAGGCGAAGTATCCGAATCTTGATCTGGTGGTGTGCGGCCAGACTATAGGCAAGTTACGCGAGCAAGGGGTCAATGTGCAGCTGTTGCCGCATGCCAGCATCGTTTCTTCAGCTGCCCGGCAGATCAGGCAGCGGCTGCTTCAGGGCTGGGACTATGTAAGGGTTTAAGAGTTGATCAAGTAATTTCATCGGTTTCATGTAGGTATTATCCACGGCGCTTGCCCGACGAAAGAGGAGGAGTTTGTAATGCGAATTAAAATTACGCTTTTGTGTTCCCTGGTTGCCTCTCTGGGACTGGTGAATTTCAGCATGGCGGCCGAAGGGGCGTCTGCTGTTGCAGCCACACCTGCTCCTGCACAGATGACGGGTCAGGAGCTGGCATTCGATAAAAACAAGGGGAATTGCCTGTCCTGTCACGTGATCAATGATCCCAAGGCTACCTCTCCGGGTAATCTGGGGCCCTCCCTGGAAGGCGTGAAGGATCGTTACCCAGATCGTGCCAAATTGCGCGCCCAGATTTGGGATGCCACCGTGATCAACCCAAAAACTGCAATGCCGCCCATGGGCAGGAACAAGATTCTGACCGAGCAGGAAATCGACCTGGTTGTCGATTATTTGCTAAAACTTTAATACCAATAATAACCATTTTAAATGAGGATGAAATGAATCCATTGCGTAGAGGTTTTTTGAAGAGTGCTGGAAGTTTTGGCGCAATAGCAGTTGCAATTGGCGCAGGCTTGCTCAAGCCGGGTGAGTTGCTTGCTGCAACATGGAACAAGGTTGCTTTCACTGCGACCAATGTGGCCGATGCCATGAAGGAGGCAACTTACGGCGGCGCTGCCGAAAGCAAGGACATCCTGATCAAGGTGCCGGAAATTGCGGAAAACGGCGCGGTTGTACCCGTGGAAGTGACCAGCAAGATTCCAGGTACAACTAACATCGCTATTTTTGTGGATCAGAACCAGAACCCGATGATTGCAGATTTTGAATTCAGCAACGGTGCCGAGCCATTTATTTCAACACGCATCAAGATGAACAAGACTTCACAAGTTCGTATAGCGGTCAAGGCTGGCGGCAAGTCTTACACTCAAAGCAAGGAAGTCAAGGTGACGATAGGCGGCTGCGGCGGTTAAGCAGGCGCCAGGGGGTGAGCAAGACTGGACGTTTTTGACATACCTTAACTTAACGATTTAAAAAGGATACGGACATGGCTGAAGGAATGAAAATGCGCGCAACGATGCAAGGCGACGTTGCAGACGTGAAGGTACTGATTAACCACGATATGGAAACCGGCTTACGCAAGGATCCCAAGACAGAAAAGCTGATCCCGGCACACTTCATCAATGAGGTGGTTGCCACCTGGAACGGCAAGACAGTGCTGCAGGCACAATGGGGCTATGCGATTTCGAAAAATCCTTTCATCGGGTTCAAGGTTAAGGGCGCCAAGGCTGGCGATAAAATTGCCGTGAGCGCCGTGGACAACCTGGGTGGCAAGTTTCATGACGAAGTTGTCGTTGCTTGACCCGGCCTGAAGAATAACAACATTAGTTTCTACCAACCAAAAGGGAAGGTGCGCAATGAAACGCAAACTCACATTCATGCTGGCAGGGCTGTTCCTCGTGACCAGTTTTACAGCCTTTGCCGGCCCCGCAGAAGATCGCAAGGCCTTGCTCACAATGTACAAGGAGCTTTTTCCGGAAATCAAATTTGACGATTATATTTATGGCGCACTGGCCATGAACCCGGATGCCAAGGCGCAGTACGACAGCATCATGGAGTTTCCTCCGTACTCTGTTGATATGGAAGTGGGGCAGAAATTATGGGAAACGCCGTTCAAGAACGGCAAGACCTTCGCCTCGTGCTTTCCTCATAATGGAAAAAATGTCGCCGGAAGCTATCCCTACTTCGATGACAAGGCCGGCCGTGTTGTCACCTTTGAAAATGCCGTCAACGATTGCCTGAAAGCCAATGCCGAGCCCGAGATGAAATATGGCAGCTATGAAATGGGCTTGCTCACCGCGCATGCCAAGAGCCTTTCCAATGGCAGCAAGGTGGACGTCAAGGTGCAAGGGGCGGGCGCTGTCGCCGCTTATGAAAAGGGCAAGCAGTATTACTACGAGCGTCGCGGCAAGCTGAATTTTGCCTGCTCGGTTTGCCATATAGACAACCCCGGCAAGTTTACCCGCAGCGAGCAGCTGTCCATGCTGCCAGGCCATGCCAGCCACTTCCCTGTGTTCCGTGAAGGCACCACACTGGTGACCCTGCAGGGGCGCTACAGGCAGTGTGCGAAAAATACCCAGATGCCCGTGCTGGATTTCAACAGCGAAGAGTATAACAACCTGGAATATTTCATGACCTATCTGAGCAACGGTCTGAAAATGCAGACGCCGGTGTTCCGCAAGTAAAGCTGCACGAACCAGTAGCCTGGCAATGGCCGGGTTGCTGCGTTCACAACTTCAAGCAACATCATTCCATTTCAGGAGATAGCCGTGTCGATGAATCGTCGTGAATTTCTGCAACTGCTGGCGGCGGCTTCTGCTGCCGGCCTGGCTCTGAATAGCAGGTCAGCCTTGTCTGCAGAGAGTGGCGGAAGTTTTTATGACCTGCCTGCTTTCGGCAATGTTTCCCTGCTGCATTTCACCGATTGCCATGCACAGCTGCAACCCATTTATTTCCGTGAGCCCAACGTCAACATCGGCCTGGGAGCAAGCCGCAACGTGGCGCCGCATCTGGTGGGTGAACAACTGCTGAAGTCATTCGCTATACGCCCCGGCAGCAGAGAGGCGCATGCCTTCACCTATCTGGATTTTGAACAGGCGGCACGCACCTACGGCAAGGTCGGCGGCTTCGCACATTTGGCTACGCTGGTAAAGAAAATACGCGCCAGCCGCCCCGGTTCGTTGTTGCTTGATGGCGGCGACACCTGGCAGGGCTCGGCCACTGCGCTGTGGACTAAAGGACAGGACATGGTAGACGCCTGCAAGCTGCTGGGCGTGGATGTGATGACCGGCCACTGGGAATTCACCCTGGGTGCCGAGCGTGTGCAGCAGATCGTGGACAACGATTTCAAGGGCAAGCTGGATTTTGTCGCGCAGAATATCAAGACCAACGATTTTGGCGACCCGGTGTTCCAGCCCTATGTGATCAGGCAAATCAACGGCATTTCTGTCGCGATCATAGGCCAGGCCTTCCCGTATACGCCTATCGCAAATCCGCGCCATATGGTTCCTGACTGGAGCTTCGGCATCCAGGATGACAACATGCAACTGGTCGTCAGCGAAGCACGGGCCAAGGGTGCGCAGGTGGTGGTAGTGCTGTCTCATAACGGCATGGACGTGGACCTGAAAATGGCCAGCCGCGTGAGTGGCATAGACGCGATCATGGGAGGCCATACTCATGACGGCGTCCCCGTGCCTTCTGTCGTAAAAAATTCGGGCGGGCAAACCCTGGTGAGCAATGCGGGTTCCAATGGCAAATTCCTCGGCGTGCTGGATTTCGATGTCAAAGGCGGCAAGGTTGCAGCCTTCAAATACAAACTGCTGCCGGTGTTCTCCAACCTGATAGAACCCGATGCGGAAATGGCAGCGCTGATCCAAAAAGCGCGCGCACCTTATGCCGACAAGCTGACAGAAAAACTCGCCGTCAGCGAAGGCACCCTGTACCGCCGTGGTAATTTCAACGGCACCTTCGACCAGCTGATTCTGGATGCACTGATGGAAGTGAAGGGCGCAGATGCCGCGTTTTCGCCCGGCTTCCGCTGGGGCACTTCGCTGTTGCCGGGCGAAGCCATCACCATGGAACATGTGATGGATCAGACCGCGATCACCTATCCGCAAACCACACTCACCACAATGACCGGTACCACCATCAAGGACATTATGGAAGATGTCTGCGACAACCTGTTCAACCCCGATCCCTACAAGCAACAGGGCGGTGACATGGTGCGTGTCGGCGGCATCAGCTACACCTGCGACTTGCGCCAAGGCATGGGCAGGCGCATCAACAACATGATGCTTAATGGCCGGGCGCTGGATCCGAACAAGAAATATAAGGTGGCAGGCTGGGCGCCTGTGGCGGAGGGGGCGAGCGGTGAGCCGATCTGGGACGTCGTCTCCGGCTATTTGCGCGACAAGAAAGTCATTACACCGCGCAAACTCAATCTGCCGAAACTGATTGGCGTGGCAGGCAATGACGGCATTGCCTGAAGCGATTATGGCGTTTATTGAATTCAGTTTGGAACGTGGAAATATTTTTAGGAGATACACATGGGCGCTGCAAGTTTGACTTCCACCATAGTCTGGTTGGGATTCGGTTTAGGAACCATCTTCGGCTTTATCGCCAACAAGACCAACTTCTGCACCATGGGTGCCGTTTCGGATGTGGTCAATATGGGGCACTGGGGGCGCATGCGCGCCTGGCTGCTGGCCATTGCCGTGGCGATGATAGGTACGAACCTGCTGGCCTATCTGGGCTACATCGATCTGGGCAAAGCCATCTATACCGGCAACAGTTTCCCGTGGCTGGCCTATCTGGTGGGTGGTTCCTGTTTTGGCGTGGGCATGACGCTCGCGTCGGGTTGCGGCAACAAGACGCTGGTGCGTGTAGGTGGTGGCAACCTTAAATCGGTCGTCGTATTCATCTACATGGGATATGCCGCGATGGTCACACTGAAAGGCATATTCGGCGCGTTCCGCGTGAACGTGTTGCAGGCGAATGCCGTGACCCTGCAACTGGATCATGGCCAAACCATACCGGCCTTGCTGGCCGGTATGGGCGGTTGGAATACGCAAACCATGCAGGTGCTGGTCACCAGTATCGTTGCGCTGGCCATCCTGATTTTTGTGTTCACGGACCGGGAATTCCGCAAGCACCTCGACAACAATCTGGCGGGCCTGGTTATCGGCCTGGTCGTGGTGGCGGGATGGTATGTAACCGGCCATATGGGCTTGGCAGAAAATCCTGACACACTGGAAATGACCTACTTCGGTACTAATTCCCATCTGGCGGAATCGATGTCCTTTATCGCGCCGACCGCCTACACGCTGGAGTTGTGGGCATACTGGACGGATGCTTCGAACATCGTTACCTTCGCTGTTGCCACGGTGTTCGGTGTAGGCATAGGCTCCTTCATCTTTGCCCTGATTACCAGGTCTTTCCGCTGGGAGGCATTCTCATCCTCGCAGGACATGTTGTACCACATCATAGGCGGGATACTGATGGGATTCGGCGGTGTGACCGCCATGGGCTGTACTATCGGCCAGGGCATTACCGGGGTGTCCACGCTGTCGCTGGGCTCGTTCCTGGTGCTGGCTGCGATTATTGCCGCCTCAGCCATTACCATGAAGATCCAGTATGCCCTCATGATGCGCGAAGCCTGATCGACTTAATCAGCCTGACACATTGACTCAGGACGGCTGCAGAAAAAATACCGCAAATCTTGCGGTATTTTTTATCTGCGCATAGTTAAATGGCCAACATCTTTAATGTAGCTAACAAATTAAATACCAGTTAGCATGCCCACACAGAAATCATGGCCATCGGATTGACTGGAGGGCTGGCAAGCGGAGGGGGGAAGAAGTCGCGTTGAGCGTGCGGAAAATATAACAGCACACCCGGCAGTTTGAGTTGCATCAAAAGGGGACTCTAAGTGCACAAGAAAACTTCAAACCGCCGCTACGGTGGGTTGCCGGACGTGCCTGACCAGCGCGACCACCTGTATGCCGCACCCGTCGTTCACCTCGCAAAATTACCCGCCAAGGCCGACCTGCGCAGCCATTGTCCGCCAGTTTATGACCAGGGCCAGCTCGGCAGTTGCACCGCCCATGCCATAGCTTGCGCCATCCAGTTCGAGCGGCGCAAACAGAAACTCAAGCCCGCTTTTGTCTCCTCGCGCCTGTTCATCTACTACAACGAGCGCGTCATGGAGACACAATGTGCCTTCCTCCCCTTCAAAAGAAAACACCGTGAGACATTGGGGCGTCAGATGGATATAGGCAATTGAATTTTTTGGTATGCTCTTTCCTGTTTTTGAATAGGCTGTGCGGACAAATCCTGAATTTCTTGGTATAAATTCGGCGTTATGGGAAGCGGCAATGTATCTGCGCTGACCGCTAGTGTCATACGGAGGATAGTATGTCGCATCTGACCCACTTGCTCAGCCTGTCGAGGGCGGCACGCCTGATCGGGGTGAACCGCAGCGAGCTGCAAAAGAAAATCCAGCATGGTGATCTGCATGCCTTTGATGGCATGGTCAGCATAGACGAACTTTTGCGCGCCTATCCCAGGGCACAACTGGAAGACGACACCGAGTACAGCCGTGTGTTGCACATCAGGGAAGCAGCTTTTGGCAAGCGCGTGTTTGAACGTGCCATGCCGGATGCGGAAACATTGGCCACACGTGTCACCGAACTGAGTAAAGAGCTGACCCTCAGCCAGACTCAAGTCAAACAATTCAAACTTCTGCTGGACCGGCTACGCGACAAATTAACCGACATGAGCAAACAGACCGATGCAAAAGCTGCTGTGAACGAGCTCAAGACCTGGCTCGCAGCCGAGACAACAGCCGCGCTGGAGCATGATTATGCCAATCCTCTGGCGGTGCGGGACAATTTGCTGCGTGTCATGGCGGCCCATGTCACCGTGCTGCCCAGCGGCCATGATTTCTTTGTCGAGGGCGCGGACACCCTGCTGGAAGGTGCGTTGCGTGCAGGTTTGCCGCTCAACTATGGCTGCAGCGGTGGCAACTGTGGCCTGTGCCGGGCCAAAGTCGTTGCCGGGCAAGTCAAAAAGACCCGTCACCATGATTACGTATTGACGGAATCCGAGAAGAGCCAGGGCTACGTGTTGCTGTGCTGCAATACCGCGGTGACCGATGTGGAGCTGGAGGCGCCCGTGGCGGGCGGTGTGCAGGACATCCCGTTCCAGCAGATTGCGGCTAAAGTGAAATCGGTTACCGGGCTCAACCATGACATGGTGTTGTTGCACCTGCAAACCCCGCGCAGCAGCAGGTTGCGCTTTCTAGCCGGGCAATATGTCATGCTCCAATTGAGCAAGTCGCTCACGGCGCAACTTCCTATCGCCAGCTGCCCGTGCGACGAGCGCAACATACTGTTTCATGTGCGGCGCATGCCGGGAAACCTGTTTTCAGATTATGTTTTTAACCGCCTCAAGAGCAATGAGGTGGTGGATATTGAAGGCCCTGCAGGCGAATTTATCCTGCAGGAGAAAACCACGCGTCCGCTTTACTTCATCGCGTTTGACACCGGCTTCGCGCCGATCAAGAGCCTGCTTGAGCATGCCATGTCGCTGGATGCCGCCGAGGCGATTCACCTTTACTGGATAGGTTCGAGCGACAGCAGTATTTACCTGCCCAATATTCCGCGTGCCTGGGCAGATGCGCTGGATAACTTTCATTACACCGCACTGGTGGCAGGTCATGATTTGTCCCACCTGACGGCGCTGCGTGAGGAGGCCTTGCTGACGATGCTGAAAGGCATAATCAATGAGCACCCTGAAGTCACGGACGGCGATGTGTATATTGCCGGGCCGGAAGCCGCCAGCAAGCTTGCTGAGCGGTTTTTCCTGGGTTTAGGCCTGCCCAAAACGCGCGTTTTTATCAGCTACCAGAGTCTCTAAGCAGCTCCCGCATCCTAGGTTCGATTTTCTGACTTGAGCTGCCAGGCGCTGTGGCAACCGACGCATTTCGCCAGCGTGGCGCTCAGCATGCCCTGCAGTTCGGCGCCGGGCTTACCCCTCTCTGCCTCCTGAGCCAATGCATCCATGTCGTGATGTACGCTCATGCCCAGCTGTTTGAAGGGCAGGGGCAGCTTGGCGATCAGCGCAGGATTCACGTCGGCGGCAGAACCCATGCCCACAGCTCGGGCAGCACTGGCAACTTGTTTCATGTCGTTATGATTGATGCCTTCGAGAATATCGTGCACCCCGGACAGCAGGCCGCGCATCTCGCTCAGGATCAGGTTGCGCTCGGCAGGTGTAAGGACTACGGCGGTGCGGCTATCGGTACCGGCGGTGGTGTTGCCGCGCACGAAGAACCAGGCAAATACGGCAACGGTGATAACCCACAGCAACAGGGAAACCAAGGCGATTTTATTAGTTTTCATATGCTCTTTCCGAAAATTTAAGGTGAGTGGAGCGACTGCGGCAGCATGAATATCCGCCTGCTCTGGCTTGCGCAGGATAGGGAAGAGTCGCCGCGGCGTCTGTGAGGAAAGTTACTAAAGCTCGGAAAATTTCTTCAGCGCAGCCGCGTTGATTACCTCGATCTGCTCGCGTCCCAGCTTTACCCAGCCCTGCTCGGCGAAATTCTTGAGCAGGCGGCTGACAATTTCACGCACACTGCCCAGTTCATCCGCCAGAGCCTGATGGGTGCTGTGTATGGTGCCGGATTTTGCCGCGAGGAGGGCAGCCAGGCGCTGATCGAGTTTCTGGAAGGTCACCGCCGAGACCAGTTGCATCAGGTCGGTGAGGCGTTCTGAAAACAGGTTGAACACGTAATCGCGGAATGTTTCGTGCTCGGCCAGCCAAGTTCTGAACACGGTTGCCGGCAGCACCAGCATTTCGACTTCTTGCACTGCGATGCCGCGCGCATGATAGTTGGAATGCCCCAGCAGGCAGCTGCTGCTGAGGATGCAGCTTTCACCCGGGCCGACACGGTAGAGCTGCAGTTCACGGCCATTGGGCGCCGCCTTGATGACGCGAATGCTGCCGGAGAGAAGCAGTGGGAAACCCATGCATGCCTGATTTTCATCGAACACCATGGTGCCGGCTGGCAGGCGCATGCTGCCGTCCGCCAGCAGCTTGTGCAGCTGAGCCGCGGGCAATTCCCGCAGCATGGGGTAGTGTTGTATCAGGCGTTGTTGCAGGCCGCTGTCTGGCATGGCAGGAAGTTACGCTTCGGGACGCATCTGGGGGAACAAGATGACGTCGCGTATGCTGGCACTGTCGGTTAAGAGCATGATCAGGCGGTCGATACCGATGCCCTCGCCGGCAGTCGGTGGCAGGCCGTACTCCAGTGCGCGGATATAGTCTGCATCCTTGAACATGGCCTCTTCATCACCGGCTTCTTTTGCCAGCACCTGCGCATCGAAGCGTGCCTCCTGATCTTCCGGGTCATTCAGCTCGGAGAAGCCATTGGCAATTTCACGTCCCACCATAAATAGCTCGAAACGCTCGGTGATGGCCGGGTTGGTATCGCTGCTGCGTGCGAGCGGAGAGGCCTCGGCGGGATAATCGACGATAAAGGTGGGCTCGAACAAATGTGCTTCGGCCAGCTCTTCAAACAGCGACAGCTGCAAACCGCCGACTGAATCCTGCGGGCGGTATTTTGCCTTGAGGTCTTGCAAACAGTTGAGCAGGAAGTCGCGGTTATTCAGCTGTGCATCGGTGAATTGCGGGTGGAATTTCTGTACCGCCTGGGTCATGGTCAGGCGATGGAAGGGCTGGCCCAGATCGAGTTCGCGTCCCTGGTAGCTGATTACCGTGGTGCCCAGGACCTTGCGTGCCACTTCGGCAAACAGCTTCTCGGTGAAGTCCATCAGGTATTTGTAATCGCGATAGGCTTCGTAAAACTCGATCATGGTGAACTCGGGATTGTGCCGCGTGGACAAGCCTTCGTTGCGGAAGTTACGGTTGATCTCGAATACCTTTTCAAAGCCGCCCACCACCAGGCGCTTGAGGTACAGCTCGGGCGCGATGCGCAGATAAAGCTGCATGTCGAGCGCATTGTGATGCGTGGTGAAGGGCTTGGCCGATGCGCCGCCGGGGATGGGGTGCATCATCGGTGTTTCCACTTCCAGGTAGCCGTGGCGCGCAAAAAACTCGCGTATCGCCTGGATGGTCTTGCTGCGGATGGCGAACACGCGGCGCGTGTCTTCGTTGGTAATCAGATCCACGTGGCGCTGGCGATACTTCTGTTCCTGATCGGTGAGGCCATGGAATTTCTCCGGCAGCGGACGCAACGACTTGGTGAGCAGGCGCAAGGCAGTCACGCGCACGGAAAGCTCACCCGTCTTAGTTTTGAACAGCACGCCCACAGCGCCCAGGATGTCGCCCAGATCATAGTGCTTGAATTCTTCGAGTAGCGCTTCACCCGAATCGTTAACGCTGATGAACAGCTGGATGCGCCCGCTCATGTCCTGCAGGGTGGCGAAGCTCGCCTTGCCCATCACGCGCTTCAGCATCATGCGCCCGGCAACGGACACGGTTACCGGATTGGCTTCCAGCTGTTCGTTGCCGAGTTCGCCGTAGCCGGTATGCAGCGCATCTGCAAGATGCTCGCGCTGAAAATCGTTGGGGAAGGCGATACCCTTGGCACGCAGCGCGGTGAGTTTGGCGCGGCGCTCGGCAATGATCTGGTTTTCGTCGGGTAGTTCTGGAGTGGTAGTCGTCATGATAGTTCCGTTTTTAATTAACGCCTTGTTTCAGGCTGGCGCTGATGAATTCGTCCAGGTCGCCATCCAGCACGCCCTGGGTATTGCCAATTTCCACGTTGGTACGCAAATCCTTGATGCGCGACTGGTCAAGCACATAAGAGCGAATCTGGTGGCCCCAGCCGATGTCGGTCTTGCCGTCTTCCATCGCCTGTTTTTCCGCATTGCGCTTGCGCAGCTCCGCCTCGTACATGCGCGACTTCAGCATGGCCATCGCTTCGGCGCGGTTGCGGTGTTGCGAACGGTCGCTCTGGCATTGCACTACGATGCCGGTGGGAGCGTGGGTGATGCGCACGGCAGAGTCGGTCTTGTTGATGTGCTGTCCGCCCGCACCCGAGGCGCGGTAGGTGTCGATGCGCAAATCGGCAGGATTGATTTTCACCTCTATGGTTTCGTCCACTTCGGGGTAGACGAATACGCTGGAGAAAGAGGTGTGGCGGCGGTTGCCGGAGTCGAAAGGGGATTTGCGCACGAGGCGATGCACGCCGGTCTCGGTGCGCAGATGGCCGTAAGCGTAATCGCCGGTCACCTTGATGGAAGCGCCCTTGATGCCGGCCACTTCGCCATCGGATTGTTCCAGCACTTCGACCTTGAAGCCCTTGCGTTCGCAGTAGCGCAGGTACATGCGCAACAGCATGGATGCCCAGTCCTGCGCCTCGGTGCCGCCGGAGCCTGCCTGGATGTCGATGAAGCAGTTGTTGGGATCCATGTTGCCGGAGAACATGCGGCGGAATTCCATCGCCGCCACTTGCGCTTCGGTGCGTTTGATATCTTCGGCGATGCTGTACAGGCTGTCGTCGTCATTTTCAGCTAGTGCCATTTCCATCAGCTCGCCCGTGTCGTTCAGCGTTTGCTCGACGTTCTGCAGGGTCAGCACCACGCCTTCCAGCATCTTGCGTTCGCGCCCCAGCTCCTGCGAACGTTTGCTGTCTTCCCAGATGGCCGGATCTTCGGCCAGGCTGACGACTTCTGCTAAACGGTCCTGCTTGCCAGCAAAGTCAAAGATACCTCCGAAGTTCAAGGTTGCGTACGCGCAAATCCTGCAACTGGTTGGTAAGGGCGTTAAGTTGTTCGGCTTCCATGATTTTTGTCGCGTGCTGAAAAGTCGGTAATTATAGCCGAAAGCTTGCTTGGATGGGGCAGGAGCACGCCCTGGCGATCTTGATATAAAGAGTAATTTAAAGCAGCAACAGGCCCAGTGCTACGCCTGCGCTCATTGCAGCAAACCCACCTGCAACATGCTTGGCCAGGTTTTTGCCGCCGATGAAAAACACCATGCCGAACTTGAGCAGCATATTGGACAGGAAGGCGATGGTGATGGCCATTGCAGCATGATCCCCGCTCAGCTTGTCGAGCTGGAACAGGCGCAGGCTGGAAAGGGTAACGGCATCCACATCGGTGAGTCCGGAAACTGCAGCCACCGCGTACAGCCCCTTGTTGCCCGCCAGATCGGTCAGCCAGGCCGAGCCGAGCAGCACGACTACATAGACCATGGCAAATCCCAAGGCAGCTGGAATTTCGGTTGGGTTGGTGCTGCTTGGTCTGGGCAAATCTGCTGTGCTGCGCAGCCTGCGCCAGCCCAGCAAGGTGGCAACCACCCCGAACGCCAACCCTGTGCCCATGGGAAGCAATAGGCTGGGCAGCACAGCGGGCGAAATCACGGCGCTGATTACCAGTAGGCGCACCAGTACCACCTGGCTGGCAATCAGGATGACCGCAGCAGACAGGTTCAACATGCTTTCATTATTTCTGCCGTGACGGGCGTAAGCCAGGGTAGTCGCGGTGCTGGAAACCAGCCCGCCCAGGAAACCCAGCAGCGGCGGGCCATAGCGATGGCCGGTCCATTGCAGGGCCACATAACCCGCCAGGCTCAGGCCGGAAATCAGCACCACCATCATCCAGGCCTGATACGGATTAAAGGCACCATAAGGCCCGTAGTTCTGATCGGGCAAGATGGGCAGGACAACAAAGGTGAGCACCAGAAACTGCAGAACGGAAACCAGGTCGCGCCGCGTCAGGCGTTGCGTCATGCCGCGCAGTTCAGGTTTGAAATAGAGCAGGATGGTCGTCGCGATGGCGAGCATGATGGCCAATTTTGACTGTCCATACCAGACCAGCGCGCCAAACGCGTAACACAGCAGCAAGGCGACCTCCGTTGTGGTGCCCGGATCCTGTTCTTCGCCGGGGCCATTGAAGTAAGCCGCTATGATCATCACGCCCACTATGCACAAGCCGGCAATCAGCAGCCAGGGAGAACCTGCCTTGCTGGAAAGCATGGCGGTGAGGGTTCCGAACAATGCCACCAACGCAAAGGTGCGCAATCCGGCCTTGGCCGAGGGATTGCGCTCGCGCTCCAGGCCTATCAACAGGCCGATGGCCAGACTGGTGAGATATTGCGGAAGTGCTTCGATGCCGTTGCCCTGCAAGAATGAAGTTTCCATGTCTTTCTCCTTGGGGTTTACTGCCCGGCTGCCTGCCAATGCCTGACCATAAGCTGCAAGCTGACACGGCCATTGTATTCGTTGATGCTCAAGCTGTATACCGCACGAATAGTGGCTGGCATGGGATCGATGCTGAAAAAATGGATGGCATCAAAAGTGCCCGAGGGGGTGGACAGTTGTAACTTGAGGTGTTTCTCGCCGACTACGCGCTGGCTCTGCACGCCGAATACGCCGTCAAACAGCGGCTGTGGAAAGCCCTGACCCCAAACCTGTTGCTCCAGGTTGCGCGCCATTTCGACAGAAAATTCATCATGGCCGAGCTCACCATCGGTCTCCTGGATTCTGGTCAGGTCAGCCGCAGTGAGCAGGCTTTGCGCAACGGATTCAAAGGCGTCCTGGAACTCGGTGAAATGTTCCTCGCGCAGGCTTAGGCCCGCTGCCATGGCGTGGCCGCCAAACTTCTGCAACAGGTGCGGGTGGCGTTTGGCCACCAGGTCGAGCGCATCGCGCAGATGCAGGCCCGGGATGCTGCGTCCTGAGCCTTTCAGTTCGACGCCCCCTTTTTTATCTACAACTTGGGAACGTGCAAAGGCAATCACCGGGCGATGAAAACGATCTTTCAGGCGCGACGCGAGGATGCCGATCACCCCCTGGTGCCAGCTCTCGTCAAACAGGGAGAGACTATAGCCGTCAGTCGGATCGATGTTCTCCAGCGCTACCAGAGCGGCCTGCTGCATGTCGGCTTCGATGCTGCGCCGCTCCTGGTTGAGCGCGTCGAGTTTTGCGGCAATTGCATCGGCCTCGCCGGGATCATCGCTGAGCAGGCATTGTATCCCCAGCCCCATGTTTTCCAGGCGGCCGGCGGCGTTCAGGCGCGGCCCCACGATAAAGCCCATCTCATAGGCCGAAGCTTGCGCGGGTGATTTTTTCGCCACCCGCAGCAACGCTTGTATGCCCGTGCAGGCGCGCCCTGCACGTATGCGCAGCAAGCCCTGTTGCACCAGGATGCGGTTGTTTTCGTCCAGTTTTACCACGTCGGCCACGGTGCCGAGCGCCACCAAGTCCAGCAGGTTGCCGAGATTGGGTTCAGGCTGGTTGGCAAAAGCGCCGCGTGCGCGCAGTTCGGCGCGCAAGGCCAGCAGCACATAGAACATCACGCCCACGCCGGCCAGATTTTTGCTGGGGAAGGGGCAGCCGGGCTGGTTGGGATTCACGATGCACAGCGCATCCGGCAAGGTGTCCCCGGGCAGGTGGTGATCGGTAACCAATACCTCGATTCCCAGCTTGCGCGCTTCGGTCACGCCTTCCACACTGGCGATGCCGTTATCTACGGTGACGATAATATCGGGCGAGGATTTTGCTGCCAGCCTAACAATCTCAGGCGTCAGACCGTAGCCGTATTCAAAGCGGTTGGGCACGATGAAATTCACTTGTGCGCCGCAAGCGCGCAGTCCGCGCAAGGCCACAGCACAGGCAGTGGCACCGTCGGCGTCGTAGTCGGCCACGATCAGCAACTTGCGTTTTGCGGCGATGGCATCGGCCAGCAGGCGTGCCATTTCCTGTGCATTTTTGAGCTGTGTAAACGGCAATAGCCGGGCTAGGCCGGTATCCAGCTGGGCAGGATTGCATATACCCCGTGCCGCGTAAATGCGTGCCAGCAGTGCTGGCATGCCGTTTTCTGACAGGGTCAGGGCAACATCGGCAGGGTAGGGGCGTTGAACGATTTTGGTCATGCGCTGCTGGGTCTAGATTTAATTAGGTGAAGTTTAGCAGAGAGAAGGGATAAGACCGCTGGTGGAATGCCATTGTGAAATGACAGAGTAGCACCTATAGTTGTAGAAATTCGACATCGCACGTGAGCGCAAAGCGGAATGCAAGCATGAGAAAAAAAGCACCTCAACACGAATCCTCCAGCAAACAGGATGCGGCTGCGCTTCCGGCGCAGATAAGATCAATTCTGGTGGGTCGAGATGTATGGTTACAGCGCAGAGGAGGTGCCGCAGCTCAGCGCCGGCCAGCCGGTTGCAGAGCGGGCACGCAACGATATCGCAAGCTGTATAACAACCTGAAGCAGGGTCAGGCCGCCCCTTCCTGTGAGAGCTGGCGTCGCGCCAAGGATGGTCGCGATATCAAGGTGTGGCTGACCACATCTGTCTTGCTGGGCGATGGCGGCAAGCCACACGCCATTGTCATCACTGAGCGGATATCTACGTGAGCGAAGATTTTGAAAAACGCAGGGAGGGCGACATTGAGGCGCGCAGCAAGAGCGAGCTGATACAGGAGATTGCGTGCAACAATGTCAGTTCAGATAACAGCATTACCCACCTGGTGCATGAGCTGCATGTTCATCAGGTAGAGCTGAAGGCACAGAATCAGGAGCTCAGGCAAACGCAACAGCAACTGGAGGAGGTGCGTGATCGCTACACCAATCTTTATGATTTCGCTCCGGTGGGCTATATCACCCTTAATGGAAGTGGAAGAATTCTGGAAATAAATCTGACCGGGGCTGCCATGCTGGGGTGGGAGCGACAGAATATTGTGGGCCAGACTTTATCATCAGTCCTTACTCACAAGGAAACGAAAGCTTTTTTGCAGCACCTGCAGCAAACTTTCGCAACTCAGTGCAATGTTGTTTCTGAAGTGAAAATAGCGACCAGTGGCGCTGTGCCGCGAATTGTCCGCCTGCAGAGTGCGGCCGTGCAGGGGGAGGATTCATGCCATACGGTACTTATTGATATCACGCAGCAATGGCTTGCGACTGAGGAGCTTCATCGCAACCTGGCGGCTCAGGAAGCATTGCTCAAAGCCATTCCTGCCGTGGTGTTCTACCAGGATATCAATCTGCGTTTTCTCGCGGTCAGCCAGGCTTTCGCAGATTTTTTCGGCTATAAAATCGCCCATGTGATCGGAAAAACAGCTTTCGACGTACTGCCGCAAGAGGTGGCTGAAGACTTCCATCGCAGCAGCTGTCAAGTGCTGGATACTGGCGTGCCCTCTGTGGTTCCGGAATATGCAATGCATGATTTGCACGGTAACCGGATTTATGTTTCTGTTGTGCGTGCACCTTATCGTGATGCCAAAGGGGAAATAATAGGCTTGGTGGGGGCGGGTGTTGATATTACTGCGATCAAGAAGGCCGCGAATCTCCACGCCGAATTGTTGAAAGAGAACCGTGTTCTGACACGCAGTCTTTTTGATGCACAGGAGAAAGAACGCCGCCATATTGCGCGGGAATTGCATGATGAGCTGGGGCAGTGGCTCACCGCCATTCAGGCTGAGGCTCATGCAATATGCAATATCAGCCCCCCTGAGTCAGAAATCTTTGACAGTGCCAAAGCGATCAGCGAAAGTGCCAGCGCAGTGCATGAGGTGGTGCGCGGTATGCTGCGCAATTTGCGTCCCAACTTGCTGGATGAGTTGGGTTTGGCAGACAGCCTGCGCGAAAAACAGCGCCAGTGGTGCCGCACTCACCCCGGCGTGATTTGTGAATTCAATCTGGATGCACCTCTTGCAGGCTTGAGCGAAAATATCAACATAACTGTTTACCGACTGATACAGGAGGCGCTCAATAATGTTGCCACCCATTCACAGGCAAGCCGAGTGACAGTGACGCTACAGCGCGAGGCGGAAAATGATCCTGATGAGGAGGTTCTGATGCTGAACGTGGAGGATGATGGCGTAGGTTTTGATACTGCGCAGCCGACCACAGGCATGGGCTTGTTAGGTATGCGCGAACGGGTCATTGCAGCGGGGGGAGGCTTTGTCATGTACAGTGAGCCGGGGAAGGGGACGCACATTCACGCCAGCTTGCCACTTAATCACGGGGAACATCATGAATATTAATGAATCTATCTCAGTGCTATTGGTGGATGATCACCCGGTAGTGCGTGACGGTTTTCGTCGCTTGCTGGAACAGACTCCGAATATCAAGGTGGTGGCTGAAGCGGGCGATGGCGAAACAGCCTGCGATCGTTACAAGGAGTGTACGCCAGATGTTGTGGTGCTGGATCTTAATATGCCTGGTATCGGCGGTCTGGAAGCTA
>JANYJE010000006.1 GCA_025408405.1 Nitrosomonadales bacterium
CGCGCCGAGCGCATCATGGTTGATCACCTGATGACAAAAGTGAAGGAAGGAAAAATCACCCTGGAGCTCAACCAGGTGCTGGACGAAATTCTCGGCGACAACAGCGGCGTAACCGGTATGCGCCTGAAACAGGTGCAGGGCGGCGCGACCAAAGACTTTGCCCTTACCGGCGTGTTCATCGCGATTGGCCACAAGCCGAATACCGACATCTTTGCCGGCCAGCTTGAAATGAACAACGGCTATATCAACACACGCAGCGGCAATCAGGGCAATGCCACCGCCACCAGCATTTCCGGCGTATTTGCCGCCGGCGACGTGCAGGACCAGATTTACCGCCAGGCGGTAACCAGCGCAGCAACCGGCTGCATGGCTGCGCTCGATGCGGACAAATACCTGGCCGCGCTGGGAAAAGTCTGATCGCATATTGATGCGGCGCAAGTGAAGAAGAAACCGGAACAATCAGCCGATGCAGATTTGTTTCAACAGGCCTTAGAGGGTGTCACTCCGCTGCCGCCCTCTAACCGCCTTCCCCCCTCCCCCGCTGCAGCAAAATTTAAGGCTCCCGTTACCAGAATTTCCGCGCCTGCCGCCACTGACAACCTGTCAGATCACGCAGCCAGCGATATCCCGCTCAGCGAATTCCTGAGTCCCGGACTGAACCGCATGACGTTGCGCAAACTGCGCTGCGGCCACTGGCCAGTGCAAGACAGCATAGACCTGCATGGCAACACCAGCGATGGCGCGCGCCGCTTGCTGGTGGATTTTCTGCACCAGGCCGGCCAACACGGCCTGCGTTGCGTCAGCATCATCCACGGCAAGGGCTGGCGCACGCAAGGTGGTGAGGGGATATTGAAACTCCGTGTGCGCCACTGGCTGACCCAGCATGCACAGGTGCTGGCGTTTATCGAAGCGCCGGCTAATGCGGGCGGAGGCGGTGCGGTGTGGGTGCTGCTCAAGGCAAACCGCAAAGAAATCAGCGCAGATGCAGATTAAGATGGCCTTGTGTCGTCAATGCAGGCCTCCATCCATTGCATTCCTGAAAGCCATGCAACTTTCCAGCTCAGGAAGATATAATGCCGCGCAAAGGTGACTGTAAAAATATCGGAACAGATGGGCAACTCGAAACGCTTAAGAATGCAGACCCTAAGTTTGAACAACATGCTCGTCCGTTGCCTTCCCCTGCAAGTCGTCATGTGCGTTTTATTGCTGGGCGCAGCCCGTGCTACCGCAGATACCCTAAAGCCTGCCTTTGCCGACAAATTCGATCCCATCCCGGTGTATTCCATTTACCCGCCGCTCAAGCCCCACGGCTCGGCGGACGAGGCATTTGCCAGCGGTCGCGTGGTTGATGAGCATTACGCCATGGCCCAGCGTGCCAGCAAGCCATGGCGCATTGCCTTTCTGTTTCCGCACATAAAAGATCCCTACTGGACGGGTTGCAGTTACGGCGTGATTAGCGAAGCCCGTCGCCTGGGCATCGCCGTGGATATTTTTCCGGCAGACGGCTATGACGACCTGGTCGGACAGCTGCGCAAGATGGATGAAGTCATTGCGGCAAAATATGATGCCATCGTCATTTCACCGCTCAGCCTGACGGCCAACAATGCCTCCATCAGCCGCGCCCTCGCGCTGGGCATTCCGGTGTTCGAGCTGGCAAACGACAGCACCAGCGACGACTTGACGATCAAGGTGACCACTTCGCTCAGAAGCATGGGGCTCGATGCCACCCAATGGGTGATCGGCGATGCGCAAAAGCGCGGCATGAAATCGATCAACATTGCGTTGTTGCCGGGCCCGGCTGACGCCGGCTGGGTCAAGGGCGAAGTTGCGGGCACCCTGGATGCCGCGCAAAAGGCGACAATCAAGGTCAATATCGTCGCGATCAAGTACGGCGACAGCGACCGCGTCGGACAGTCGCAACTGGCGGCACAATTGCTCGCCCAGCATGGCAAGAAGCTCGACTACATTCTCGGTTGCAGCGGCTGTGCTCCAGCAGCAAGGTTGCCGCTAAAGGAAGCCGGACTGAATGAAAAAATCAGGATTGTCGCCTACGATTTGACGCGTGAGATAGCCGACCTTATCCGCAACGGGGATATCTTTGCCGCCGCCGACACCAAAGGCGTCAGCCAGGCGCGGGTAGCCGTCGATAGCGCAGTAAATTTTCTGGAAGGAAGAACGCGAGAGTTGCCGCATACCATCCTGATCAAGCTCGGGCTGGTTGACCGCAGCAACTATGCGGCATACCCGTTCGGCACTTCCACTGCGCCGGCAGGATATATGCCCGTTCTTTCCTATACTCCCCAAGGAGTTCACAGTGGGAGCAAATGATTTGCGCGCCCGGGATAACTCGTTGCACTGCGACATAGCGCAGTGCCGCAGCATGCAAAGTCTGAAAATGACGATTCGAACATGCGCATCAAGAGTCTAAGAAACCAACTCCTGTTGAGCGCCGTTGCCGTCAGCATCTTGCTGGCGCTGGCCTATATGTCGGCTGTTTCCTGGGTCATTCGCCAGCAGCATCTGGAACAGTCCAATGCCCTGTTGCTGAAGGCGGCGAGGGTGATCGAGGACAGCCTGGCAGAGCGCAAAGCCAATCTGTTGGCGGCATCGCGCCAGTTAGCGGGACAGAAAAATCTCGGTTCCACTCTCTGGTATCTGACGCAATATGCGCGGTCAGACATAGATCGCGAAACACTGTTTAACACCTACCAACAAATAGTTAGGGACACTCACAAGATAGGTCATATCGCCAAGGTTTCCAGGATTGCCATCTACAATTCAGCGGGCAAACTGATCTCTTTTTCATTGTTCGATCACGCCAATGAGCGCGCCGGGTTTGTGGCGGGCTTCCCTAACCCTTCATTCAAGATTGCCACGCTGAAAGAGGGAGAAGAGTTTTCCCAAAGAAATTTGCGAACGTCGAACAGCGTGGCCGGGATCGACTTCGAACTCGGCGCGCCTCTGCCACAGCAGGAAAGCGTGCGTTATGCAGAAGTCGATGGATTGCTGTCGCTCGAAAGCCGGACTCCGATCATGGGCGAGACTTTTAGTCCGGCCACCGGGAAGTCGCAAATTAAACAACTCGGTCTGGTTGTCATGGTGATACCGCTCGATCAGCCCTTTGTCGATCACCTCTCGCGCTTGACCGATACCGCTATCAATATCTTCACCCCGCAGGGCTTCAGCAGCGGTAGCGTAGCGGCCTACAGGAAGCCGGAATGGAGCGCTGAACAGGCAGGCGCAGGGGATCTGGCGCCGGCAATCAAGCTCAATGAGATCATGATAGAGGGAGCCGGCTTTTATCAGGGCCTGATACCTCTCTACACCGATCATAAACTTGCTGGCAGCATCGCCACGCTGCACTCCAAGAACGCCGTCCAGAAAAACACCAGGGAAGCGATACGAACGCTGGTGCTGATCGCGGTGGCGGGTCTGTTATTCGTCTTTCCGCTTGCCTGGTATTTTGCCAGCTCAATCTCCCGCCCCCTCACCGTCCTCAGCCGTATTTTTCGCGGCGTTGCCAGCGGCAGGCAAGACGTGATGCTGAGCATCGAACTCAGCCAGCTGGATAAGGAAAAGATGCTGCCCAATGAGCTGGGCGATCTCAAGCAGAGCTTTATTGCCATGGCTGATGCGGTTAACCAGAACATAAGGCAGATTAACCAGATCAACGCATCCCTCGAGCAGACCATCGAGGAAAGAACGGCTGCACTCGTAATCAAGGAGCAAGAGTCGCGCACTTTGATTGAGAATTCTCCCGATACCGTTGCCCGTTATGATCGCGAGTGCCGCCGCACCTATGTCAACCCGGCTTTCGCTGCAATGGCTGAAGGCGGTATTGGCGCATTACTGGGCAAGAAGCCTTCGGAAAACCCCGGGGGATCCAATGCCGCAATCTACGAGGCCAAGATCAAAGAGGTTTTCGCCAGCGGCAAAGATACTCATTTCGAGCTGAAATGGCCCGGCAAGGATGGCCGTGAATATTGCAGCCATATCCGCCTGACGGCGGAGTTCGATGCGGCTGGGGGAATTGCCACGGTGCTGGGGGTGGGGCGCGATATTACCGACCAGAAGGAGACGGAACGGCAACTTGGCAATTTACTGGTATTCAACAAGACCATCCTGGACAGATCGCCTTCGGGTATCGCCGTATATATGGAAAGCGGGCCATGCATCATGGCCAATGAGGCTTATGCGCAAACAATCGGTGCCACGGTCGAAAATATGCTGCAGCAGAATTTTCGCCACAATGTATCGTGGCAGCGCAATGGCCTGCTCGATATCACCAATCAGGTGTTTGCAACGGGACGGACTATCCAGCACGATATCGAAGGCGTGACCTCATTCGGCAAGAGCGTGATTCTGAATTGCATTTTTTCACCCATCGACATTGTTGGCAGGCAACACCTTCTGCTGATCACGAACGACATTTCGGAGCGCGCAGAAGCCGCGAGAGTCATCAAGGAATCGATGCGCCAACTGGAAGAAAAGGAGTTGGCCAAGACCCGCTTTCTGGCAGCAGCCGGGCACGATCTGCGGCAGCCGCTGGCAGCGGCCAACCTGTTCATAGATGCCCTCAAATTTACCGAACCCAGCCCCGGGCAGAGCCAGATCATCCAGCGCCTGGGACTGGCTATGGGCAATTTCAATGAGCTACTTGATGCGCTGTTGAATATTTCAAAATTGGACGCGGGCATCATCCGTCCAGAATACACCGCGATCAATGTGACCGAGCTCATGAACTGGCTGGAACAGAATTTTGTGGCGCTGGCCGCCGAGAAACAGCTGGGTTTCAAACTGCACTTTTCGATGCGTGAGAGGCTGGTCATTCACAGCGACATCGGATTGGTCAAATCGGTGCTGATGAATCTTGTTTCCAATGCGCTCAAATTCACCACTCACGGCGCCATCCTGATCAGCGCCAGGCGCCGCGGAGGTAATGTACTGTTCCAGGTATGGGATACCGGCATGGGTATTCAGGGCGAAAATATCGAACGCATCTTCGACGAGTTCTACCAGATCAACAACCCGCAACGCGATAGATCAAGGGGGCTGGGGCTGGGACTCTCCATTGCCAAACGCGCATTGACGCTGGTGGGCGGAAAAATCACCTGTTGCTCGCAGGTCGGGCTCGGCTCGGTATTCGGATTTCTCCTGCCCGCTGACCCTACCGCGTACACGCTACCGCAACAGGCCGCTGTTGCGGCACCGGATGACGTGGCCAATGAGCAGTTCGCGCGCGGCAAGCGTTTTGTTTTGGTGGAAGATGACACCATAGTCGCGCAGGCCATGATCAACTTGCTGGAGGGAATGGGAGGGGAAGTGAAATGCTTCCACAGTGCGGAAGAGGCCTTGCGCCATTCCAGCATGGCACATGCCGACTGCTACATCGCCGATTATATGCTGGGCGGCACGCTCAATGGCATTCAGTTCCTGAATCAGCTCCGGAAAAAACTAGGCAAGCCCATCAGTGCGGTACTTGTGACCGGCGATACATCGGCCACGACCCTCCGCCACACCAGGGGTTTTGATTGGCCGGTGCTACATAAGCCGGTGAACTCATCTCAGTTAATCTCCAATCTCCGCGCACAGATTTCAAGCCTCAGCGGGCAGGTGCCTGGCGCAAATAGTTCTCTCTGAGCAGACGCGTACATCTTCCAACAGGAACCAAGGCAAGGCATCACGCTAACCATGCCTCCAGCCTATTCCCACTTGAAAATATACGCTCCCATGGCAAGAAACAGAGCGCTCATGCCGGCCATGACCAACACATGCGGCATCACTTGATAGAGCGTTGCGCCTTCGTTCATGATCGCGCGTGAGGCGTCGATAAGATGAGTAAGCGGGAATAGCTGCGCCAGTTGTTGCACCCAGCGGTGGGTGCCTTCCAGCGAAAACCAGGCGCCAGAAAGCAGCATCATCGGCCAGGTAACGGAGTTGAGGATGCCGCCGGCAAACTCTTCGCTCGCGGTGCGCGCGGCGATCAACAGACCGATGGAGATCATGCACACGGCACCCAGAGTGGCGATCAGCAACAGATCCCAATATGAACCCTGCATGTTGAAATCAATAAACAGATTGCAGCCGGCGTAAACCGTAATGGTGATGCCCATAATCAATAGCAGGCGCGAGGCCAATTGTGCCAACAGAAAATTCAATGCGCCCAGCGGCGTGGCCTTGAGGCGTTTCAGAAAACCGTTTTTGCGGTAACGCACCATCACGTAGCCGACCCCGAACAGGCAGCTGAACATCATGTTCATACCCAGGATACCGGGCAGGAACCAGTCCACATAGCGTATCTCCGCGCCCTCCACTGGCTGGCGTGCAAAGCGCTGCCCCTCTACTCCCCAGATAATGCGTTCCAACAGGTAACCGTTCGGTGAGGTGGTGTTGACCCAATACCGGGGCGGGCTGCTTACGTCGACGAGCATATCCAGCTGCTGGTGGCTTACCTTACCGATGGCTAAATCGAGATTGTCATAGTGAATGAACTGGAGATGCCGGGTTGCTTGCAGGGCGGGCGCAACGCGTGCCAAGGTGTCAAGCCCGCCGACGACGCCGATCTTGTAGATGTCCCTGGGGCTACCGGAGAACGTGAACGCCAGGCCGATAACCAGGAAAAACGGCATGGCCAGATTCCACGTCAGGGCCGAGCGATCGCGCAGGAACTCCATGTTGCGTGCATGCAATACTGCCAGAAATTTTTTCATCATCAAGGCCTCAATGATTTGCCTGTGACATTGATAAACAGGTCATCCAGGGTCCAGGCGCGGATGCGCAGGCGGTCGAGATTGGCGCCGCAATCCATCAGCTGGCGTAGCGTGTAATCCAGCCGGCTGGTCTTGATCTCGAGAAAATCAGCGGCATGCGCGATGGACAACCCTGATTCAAAGATCTTGCTACCCGCATCGTCCTTGGGGATTTGCAGCACCACATCGCCAAAATGATCGGCCAGCAGTTGCTCTGGAGTGCCCTGGGAAACAATCCTACCCTTGTCCATAATGGCGATCTCATCGCACAGCGCGTAAGCCTCTTCCATGTAATGCGTGGTCAGCACGATGGTCTTGTTGCGCGACTTGACCAGCGTCACCAGCTCCCAGAAATTGCGGCGCGCTTGCGGATCCAGCCCGGTGGTAGGTTCATCCAGAAAAATCAATTCCGGATCATTGATCATGGCCAGCGCCAGCAAAAGCCTTTGGCGTTGCCCGCCGGAAAGTTTGCGCGTGTCGCGATGCAAGATGTCGTCAAGCGCACACAGCGCTATCAGTTCTGCAATGGGAAAGGTGTGCTGGTACAGCCGTTCGAATAATTCCAGCGTCTCGCGCACGGTGAGAAATTCCTGCAGTGCTGTGTGCTGGAACTGGATACCGACCTCTTCGCGGTAGCGCGCATCCAGAGGTTCGCCTTTATACAGCACGCTGCCGCTGGTGGGCAGGAGTATGCCTTCCAGCATCTCAATGGTGGTGGTTTTTCCAGCACCGTTAGGGCCGAGCAAGCCGAAGCAAACTCCCTGCGGAATGGCGAGATTGATGTTATCGACCGCGATAACGCCCGGGTAGTTCTTAACGAGACCTGTAGCGCTGATAATCGGTGGCATAAGCTATGCGCTCTGTTGAATTTACACCCGATGCGGTCAAAGATAGTGCGGCGAGGGTGCTGCAAATGCAGGCGGCAAAGGAATAAGGCCGATTAAGGCGACAACCACCTTGACACACGCCGGTTCTACACATGAAAAGACTGGGCCCGTTGGCACGGGGGCAATCTCGCTAGATGGCTGCGTCGTCTGTTTCGCCGGTGCGGATGCGAATGACCTGCTCTACCGGTGTGATAAAAATCTTGCCGTCGCCAATTTTGCCGGTGTGTGCAGCCTTGACGATGGCATCCACTGCCGTTTCCAGCATCGCCGATGTCACCACGACTTCAATCTTGATCTTGGGCAGGAAATCCACGACATATTCAGCGCCGCGATACAGTTCCGTGTGGCCCTTCTGACGGCCAAAACCTTTCACCTCGGTCACGGTCAAACCGCTCACCCCAAGTTCAGACAGGGCTTCACGCACTTCGTCGAGTTTGAATGGCTTGATGATGGCTTCTATTTTTTTCATGGTAACCCCGGTAAAAAATTGTTGTGCAAGTATAACGTATCTGAAAGTAACGCTGAAAGCATAGCCCCGACATTTCAGGGAATGGCTTTTTTCGCTGCGCTTGCGGGCAATAAACGTGCGGCCTCTGTGACTGCTGCCGCTCTGCGCGCATAGGCATCTGCTTCCGCCTTGCGTCCAAGTTTCTCCATCCCCCCGGCTACACCCTGCAAATCCATCGCGATGCGCGCACTCATTCCCAGCTCCTTATCCAGTTCCAGCGCCACCAGATAATGTGCCAGGGCCGCATCGTGCTGGCCCAGGGCAGTTTCTGCTGCTGCAGCTACACGCTGTGCATTGGCCAGCTCGTCTTTTTCAGCGCTGCTATTCATCACGCTTTTTGACAGCGCCAGTGCCGCTGCATAATCTCCCTTTCCCAGCGACAACCGTGCATGCAGATTATTCATCGCAGACGTGTATGCGCATTGCTGCCTGCACTCCCGCTCAGCCAGCTGCAAGACAGATTCAGCCTCGGCAGCTTTGCCGCTATCCGCGAGGATGATGGCCTTGCGCAAGGCGGCTGTGGCGCGTAATTCGGATGGATACTGTGGCGCGGTGTCAGACAGAACACGCTCCAGCAAATCCAGTGCCGCACTATCATCCCCCAGCTTGTGTGCTACCGAAGACAGATTGATGGCAGCCATGGCGCTGGCATTCAGATTATCCAGTGATTGCTGCAACAGCATGGACTGCCTGAACAGCTCGCGCGCGCGCATCAGATCGCCATCGCGCACAGCCCGGTGCGCCGCCTGATCGGTCTTATTGGCCTGCTCTACGGCGGCGGGCTGGCGTGGCGGAGCGCTGCCGCAGCCAGCCAGCAACACCAGCAGCAAGACTAGCCATGTTTTATTAACCATAGTGTGTTCAGTCATGGCTATCCATTTTCACCAACCCCTGCTCTGGCGGCTGCATCATGTTTTTAAGCGGCCAGCTGGTGCTGGCCGAGTCCATGATGTTGCGCGTATCGCTCACCAATCCGCGTGTCTCTCCCAAAAAACCGGACAGTTGCGGGGCTGAATTATCCACGGCGGATTTGATGGTCTCGCTGGTCTGGCGCAGGTTGTCTATGCTGGTATCCGTTTTCTTGATCAAGCCCGGCAACTCCTGATTCAATTTCGCTATGATCGCCTCTATGCTTTCGGCAGACTGTCGCACCGAGCGCAACGTCGGCCGCACATCTTTATCGATCCCCTCATCGACCTGCCCCAGCAGATGATCTATGCGCGTGCGGGTGCCGCGCATTTCCGCCGAGAATTGGCGCAGGTTACCCAGCATCTGGCGCACGTCTCCCTTGGGATCATTGGCATCCTTCAACAGCTTGTTGATTTCATCCAGTGCCGGATACAGGCGATCACGCAGGTCCTGTGCAATCTGATCCAGACCACCGCCACGCTCGAATTCTATCGTTGCGCCCGCATGCAATGATTTTTTTTCCTCACTGCCACGCCGGGCCTCGAGTATGCTGTCACCGATGACGCCTTCCTTTTTCAGGCTAACCACCGCATCCTCCTTGAGCAGAGACAGGTAGCGATTCTCGATCAGCATCTCCACTTGGGCATGCGCCTTGTTATCCAGTTCCATTTTGCTGACAGAGCCGATCTTGAATCCACTCAGCTTGACCGGCATTCCCTCCTTAATATCCTGCCCCGTGCCCGCAACAAAATAAATTATGGACTTGGGCGTAAAGAATCCTTTCTTGATACCGGAAAACAGCAGATTAAGCGACACACCCACGACCGCAAGCAGCACAAAAATGAAGACTTTAACAAACAGCCCCTTGAATCGTTCGTCCTTATCGGCCAGCAACTTCATATTGGGCTCACTCTATTATTCTCCAGGGCAACAATGTGGCTACATGAGCCACAACCAGTACCGCACGGCCATCTGCCTCGTGCACAAATTTTTCCAGCACAGCAATCCAAATCCGCGATTGGGAGGCTTCCACTTCCTCAAACAGAGCGGCATCAATCACCAGCACCTGCGGCGCCTGCACCAGCCCGCGCAACAGGCCGGCCAGTTTACGTTCCACCGGCTTTAAGCGGGCAGCAGAGCTGGCCATGAATTTTTCCCACTCCTGCGGATCGAGTCCCAGTTCTGTCAGCCAGCGCGAGACCGTTTCCTCGACAGCCTGCGTCTGGCGTCTGCCGTGATACCACAAAGGCAGCGTTACGTTCTCCCAGGTCTTCAGGTTGCTGATCAAGCCGCCCGCCGCGGGAATAAAGCCTATGCCGCCACGCCTGGCCGTTTGCAGTGGATTGCCCTGCAACAGTATCTCGCCTTGCGCAGGTAGCATTTCCCCCAAGGACATATCGATGGCCGCAGCCTTCGCCTCCTGCGAGGCGACTTTCAATATCCGCGTTTCTCCGGCGCCAATACTGAACGATAAACTGCTGGTTTTATCGATTGCCACAGCGGTGAATTGCAACAGCGCAGCCATTTTAAAACACCAGCACAGTGACGATACCATCGCCGACGAACACCGCCAGCAAACTCCTGATCACTGCCTGTGATACCGCTTGCGGCACCTCGGTCATGGCTGATTTTCTGCGCAGGCCATGGTAACAAGAAACCAGCGACACCAGAATACCAAACACCGCACTCTTCAACAAAGAAGCTGCAATTTCACGGAAATCGATGATCTCGAAAAAATTGATGATCTCGCCGACGAGGGAAATATCCATGCGCAATGCAGTGACTGCCCAGCCGGTGCTGATGGCCACCACCTGGAAATAAAAGGTCAGCACAATACTGGCCAGAGTCATAGCCAAGACGCGCGGCAGCACGAGGTAGGAAATGGGTGAAATCGCCATGCTGCGCAGGCTTTTGATTTCGCTGTTAACCTGCATGGATGACAGTTCACTGGCAAACGCCGAACTGCTGCGGCCGATGATCACAATGGCGGAAAGCAGTGGTCCCAACTCGCGCACTAGCGTCCAGATCATGATCTGTAGCGTCAGCAGCTCATTGCGTCCTACCAGGTTGTTGATCTCGGTGATCACAATCAGCCCGACGACGAAGCCAACCACGCCTATCGTCCCTATGGATTCCGTTCCGGTAAAATACAATTGTTTCAGCAGTACCTGGCGCACCGGCCATCTTGCCAACGCAGACAACCGGCACAACACTTCCCATGCCAGGCGAAAATGTCCCGCAAGCAGCCTCAAAAGACGCCCCTGTTTCCTGCGTGAGGGATGCTGCAAGCTGGTCACTTCACACTCCCTAACATAGCTTCAAAATTCATCCTGATAGCGCACGGTAATGGGATAGCGCCAGTCTTTGCCAAACCCGCGATCGGTGATGCGCACCCCGACAGGCGACTGGCGGCGCTTGTATTCGTTAATCTGAATCAGCCTCACCACACGCCGCACATCCGCATCAAGATAGCCGTGCCCGACTATCTCGGCGATCGAGAGATTCTTCTCCACGTAACTCGCCATAATGGCATCGAGTACGTCATAAGGTGGCAGGCTGTCCTGATCGGTCTGGTCAGGTTTTAATTCGGCGCTGGGAGGACGCGTGATGATGCGCTCCGGAATGACACGGCCGAGGGTGTTGCGGAAATTCGCCAATCGATACACCCAGGTCTTGCTGACGTCCTTGAGCACCGCAAAACCGCCCGCCATATCGCCGTACAGCGTGCAGTAGCCCACCGTCATCTCCGACTTATTGCCCGTGGTCAGCACCAGCGCACCTGTCTTGTTGGACAAGGCCATCAACAGCGTGCCGCGTATGCGCGCCTGCAAATTCTCTTCGGTGGTATCGGCTGGCAAGCCTTGGAACGAGGGTTGCAGCGTATCCAGCAATGCGCTGAAGGTCGGCTGGATGTCCAGCTCCTCGTAGCGCACACCCAGGATAGCTGCCATCGCGCGCGCGTCCTCCAGGCTGATCTGTGCGGTATAAGGCGACGGCATCATTACCGCACGTACCTTGTCGGCTCCGAGCGCATCCACGGCAATCGCCAGGGTCAGCGCAGAATCGATGCCGCCGGACAAGCCCAGCAGCACGCCGGGAAATTTGTTCTTGCCGATGTAATCGCGCACCCCCAGACACAGCGCGCGATAGATGCTGTCTTCACGCTTCAGCGCCGGCACGCGCTCACCCGCCAGCAGCTTGCCATCCTGGATTTCCAGCAGCGCCAGCGATGCTTCAAAAGACTCCAGTTGGTGAGTCAGATGCCCCTCTGCAGACATGGCGAAGGAAGCGCCGTCAAACACCAGCTCATCCTGCCCGCCCACCATGTTGGCGTACACCACCGCCAGCCCGGTTTCACCGATGCGGTCGCGGATGGCCTCATAGCGCGACTGCTGCTTGTCGATATGGTAAGGCGAGGCATTCAGCACCAGCAGCACCTGTGCACCTGCATCGCGTGCATGTTGTGCTGCATGTTCCTGCCAGATATCGGCACAAATGTTGAGCGCAAATTTGATCCCCTCCAGTTCAAACACACAGGGAGATACGCCACGGGTGAAGTAGCGCTCTTCATCGAACACGCTGTAATTGGGCAACTCGTGCTTGAGATAGGTCGCAATGATTTTGCCGTCGCGCAGCAAAGAAGCGGCGTTATAGCGCTCACCGTCCACCTCGTGCGGATGGCCAACCACCACCGCAATACCTGAAACCTGCAGTGCCATATCCTGCAACGCAGCAGCGCAGGCTTGGTAAAACCCCTCGCGCAACAGCAGGTCTTCCGGCGGGTAGCCGCACAGGCTCAGCTCCGGCGTAAGCAACAGCGCAGCACCTTGCTGCCTGGCACGGCCTGCGTAATCAAGCATCTTGGCGGCATTGGCGGAAAGATCGCCGAGTGTGCAATTAATTTGGGCAATCGCGAGTTTCATACATTTTTAGCGCGCTTTGTGAGACACGCATCATAACAACGTTTCATCCGGACAACAAAAGGCGGCGAACAGAAAACAGCGGTCAGCGCCTGAATATCTCCGGCTTAGTCCTCGCTCTCCGGCAACAATGGCAGATGATCGAGATCGACGCGCTCGATGCTGGCAAAACGCTGGGTGATCTTGCGGCTGGAAATTTCCACATTGCCAGCCTCCTCGTGCGCCTTGCGGATGTTGTCGGCAAGCTTCTTCATGCGCTCGTCGAAGCGCGAGAAGTCCTTGCCCAGCTTGCCCAGCTCGTCCTTGATGATATGCACCTGCTTGCGCGTTTCCACATCCTTCAGCACGGCGCGGGCGGTATTCAGCACGGCCATCAGGGTGGTGGGAGAGACTATCCACACGCGTTTCTGCATGGCGTAATCCACCACCTCTGGGTGATGCGCGTGGATCTCCGCGAACACGGCCTCGGCAGGAATAAACATCACCGCACCATCGGAGGTAAGCTCGGGGATGATGTATTTTCCGCTGATGTCGTCCACATGCTTCTTGATATCCGCCTTGAACTGGCGCTCAGCCAGCAAGCGCTCGGGCGGAGTTGCTGCCGCATACATGCGGTGATAGTTCTCCAGCGGAAATTTGGAATCCACCGCCACCATGCCGGTCGGTTCCGGCAGCTTCAGCACGCAATCCGCGCGCGTGCCGTTGGGCAGGGTGTATTGCATGGCATAGGATTGCGGCGGCATGATGTTGCGCACCAGCCCCTCCAGCTGCACTTCACCAAAGGCCCCGCGCGAACGCTTGTCGCCCAGCAGTTCCTGCAGGCTCACCATGTTCGTGGTCAGGCCGTCGATCTTCTTCTGCGCCTCGTCGATGGTGGCAAGACGGGTCATCACGTTGACGAAGGTCTCGTTGGTTTTCTTGAAGCCTTCATCCAGACGTTCGCTGACTCGTCCAGAAATCTGTTCGAGTCGTCCGTCCACCGTCTTGGCCAGCGCCTCCACGCTGCCTGCCAGATGCTGGGTGGCATTGCGGAAGGAATTCTGGATCAGCTCCTGGTCGGCACGGCCCTGCTCCGCCAGCTTCGCCAGTGTTTGTGTGAGCATCTCGCTGCGCATCGCGTGCAGCGCATCGCGCGTGGCGCGCAGCTCGTCGCTCACCGCCGCGCGCAGCCGCTCCGATTCGGCAGCCTGAGCCGCTATCAGCCGCTCGCCCTGCCTGTTCAGCCCCTCGTGCAGATCGGTGAGCATGGCGCGATGCTGCAATTCCAGCACCCGTGCGGCATGCGCGGGCAAACGCTGCTGCATCACCAGAAGTACGATGACCAGAACCAGCACTACAACCATCAATACAATTTCAACCATCACAATCCAGAGCCTCGCCATCAATTATATGCAGGGTGGGCAAGCGTTCTTTGTTTGCCCAGCCATTGCCAATTTTCGCCGTTCTTCAAGCAGCCAGGCGCTGAGCCTGCGCAGCCCAACGTTTTACGCGGTGAACGTCAACCCTGCGAAACGGTGGTTAGCGTCACCACTAATTTTTTATCTGATATAAAAACCTTTAACACGGCGTCAGAATACGAATCGTTGGTAATAGCAAATAGCATCGGCTTTTTGTTATATATTCCTGCCGTGAAGAATTGCTTGAATTGCTTTGCATTCTCGATATTGTCGGCCGCCGCTATCTCACTTTTGTTTTGCTTGTAAAAAATCTTCCTGGCGATCCACCTTACCTGAGATGCGATCAACTCTTGCGTCAGCGCTTTAGGATCGGCAAGGTCGGTGCTCAATTCCCCATCGACACCGAAGTTTTCACACGCTGAATATTTGACTACAAAAACCTCATTCCTGACGGTTGTGAAGGTGGCGATTTTTTTCTTGTCATCCCATTGCGCCTTTGAGAAATCCTTGTCGGAAAAAAACGCCGGCCTTGCAATCGCGGTCACATCCATCAGGCAATTTTCGTCTTGCTCGGCACTATAAGCAGTGCCGGCATTTAAAACCAAAGAAGACACCATACAAATTCGCAATATTCGGCTGTACATCATAATTCCTTAGAGTTGTTCCACATAGGGCTAGCAAAGACTAGCCGAGAAGCGGTCTTGGATTGTATAGCGTTCTACGGTTAGCGCCAAAGAAATAGCCGATGTCGTCGATATTACCGGCATCCACCGTGCATGCACTGCCGGAATACCCAAGCACCTGCCATGCGGCGCTGTGGGAAGCGAAGATGGCGGCAATTTCCAGGCCGTAAAAAAGGGCGCCTGGGCGCCCTTTTTACTGCATCGCACAACTCCAATCAATAACTAGCGTGCATTGCGCTTGCGCTCATTTTCCGTCAGGTAACGCTTGCGTACGCGAATCGACTTGGGCGTAATTTCCACCAGTTCATCATCGTCGATAAACTCCACGGCGGCTTCCAGCGTCAGCTTGATCGGCGTAGTCAGACGCACCGCTTCGTCGGTACCGGAAGCGCGCACGTTGGTGAGCTGCTTGCCCTTGATCGGGTTCACCACCAGATCGTTGTCGCGGCTGTGAATGCCGACAATCATGCCTTCGTACAATTTGTCGCCGGGAGCCACGATCATGCGGCCGCGATCTTCCAGCTTCCACAGCGCGTAAGCCACGGCTTCGCCATCGTCCTGCGAGATCAGCACGCCGTTGTGGCGGCCAGGCATATCGGGTTTGATCGGACCGTAGTCGTCAAACACGTGCGAGATGAGGCCGGTACCGCGGGTCATGGTCATGAAGTCGCCCTGGAAGCCGATCAGCGCACGCGCCGGAATGCGGTATTCCAGACGCACACGGCCTTTGCCGTCCGGTTGCATATCCTGCAGGTCGCCGCGACGACGACCCAGCTCTTCCATCACCGCGCCCTGATGGGTGTCTTCCACATCCACAGTGAGCATTTCGTAAGGTTCGCACTTCTCACCGTTGACTTCACGGTACACCACGCGCGGCTTGGAAACAGACAGCTCGAAACCTTCACGACGCATGCTTTCCAGCAGAATGGTCAGGTGCAATTCGCCGCGACCCGATACCAGGAAGGAATCGGTGTCCGCCGTATCTTCCACACGCAGCGCCACGTTGACCAGCAGCTCTTTGTTCAGGCGATCGCGGATCTGGCGGCTGGTAATAAATTTCCCCTCCTGCCCTACCAGCGGTGATGTATTGACCTGGAAGTTCATCGACAGGGTCGGCTCATCCACCTTGGGCATGGGCAATGCCTCGGGCTTGTTGACATCGGCCAGCGTGACGCCGATTCCGATCTCCTCAATGCCGTTGACCAGAATAATTTCGCCTACGCCAGCTTCATCCATCAGCACGCGCTCGATGCCGTGGAAACCCAGCACCTGATTGATACGACCTTTCTTCGGCGGCTTGTCGCCGTTCAGCACCATGACTTCCTGGCCCGGCTTGATGGTACCGCGAGTAACGCGCCCCACGCCGATGCGGCCCACAAACGATGAATAATCCAGCGCGGAAATCTGGAACTGCAACGGGGCTGCGCTGTCGCCCACAGGCGCCGGCACATGCTTCAGCACGGTGTCAAACAGCGGACGCATATCGGTGCTTGGCTTCTCCATATCCAGCGTGGCATAACCGTTCAGCGCGGACGCGTAAACGACAGGGAAGTCCAGCTGTTCGTCCGATGCGCCCAGCTTGTCGAACAGGTCGAAGGTCTGATCCACTACCCAGTCAGGACGCGCGCCGGGGCGATCGACCTTGTTGATCACCACGATAGGACGCAATCCCAGCGCCAGCGCCTTCTTGGTCACGAAGCGGGTTTGCGGCATCGGGCCTTCTACGGCATCAACCAGCAGCAGCACGCCGTCCACCATCGACAGCACGCGCTCAACCTCGCCGCCGAAGTCGGCGTGTCCCGGTGTGTCGACGATGTTGATGTGTATGCCCTCGTAATCCACCGCGCAGTTCTTCGCCAGAATGGTAATGCCGCGCTCTTTTTCCAGATCGTTGCTGTCCATGAAGCGCTCGGCAACCTGCTGGTGCGCGGCGAAAGTGGCGGTTTGGGCTAGCAGCTTGTCCACCATGGTAGTTTTACCGTGGTCAACGTGGGCGATGATGGCGATGTTACGGAGTTGGCGCGACATGTTCTGATACCTGACTCAATTCAAAGGGCGCGCATTCTAACACATGCCGGGCGCTGCTAGACAGTTTGTTTTTATTGTGGTTGGCAGCCAGCCGGAAAGCGCCAGTCGCGGGGGAGGTGCCTCGGCAATCCCGGTGTGGCTTGATCGACATTGAGTCGTTTTCCTGCATAAACACCAGGCGAGCCAGAAGCGAGCATAATCAAACGTGAATCTGGCGGCAGCTAACTATGCAACCAGCTTGTGATCGACGTGTTCGATTGAACTCAGCAAGGCCTGGATACGACTGGCCGCACCGGCAAATTCATCTGGCGCAACCGGTCGCGAGAAATAATATCCCTGAATACTGCTGCAGTTCATCTGGCGCAATAACTTGAGTTGAGCAAGATTCTCCACTCCTTCGGCAACCACTGCCAGCCCCAGGCTGCCCGCCATGGCGATAATCGCCCCCACCAAAGCCAGGTCGCTGGAATCGCTGCTCATGTCACGCACGAATGATTTGTCGATCTTGACGGTGTTAACCGGAAAGCGCTTAAGGTAGGAAAGCGACGAATAGCCGGTGCCAAAGTCATCCAGATAAATACGGAAACCCTGCTCACGCAGCGCATTCAGCCAGCTCAATGCCTGGCTGACATCGGTCAGCAGCACACCTTCTGTAATCTCCAGCACCAGTCGCGCAGGGTCTACACCGTAGCGACGAACAGTTTCCAGCAGTCTTGCCGGAGATATTCCATCCGGTATCTGCCGCCCGGAAATATTGATCGACAGGTAGTAATCGAGGCCTTCCGCCCGCCACTCGGATAACTGTTTGCACGCCGCTTCGAGCACCCAGAATCCAATGTCCACGACGATTCCGGTTTCCTCAGCCAGTGGAATAAAAGCATCAGGGGGGATCAGGCCATTTACCGGATGGTGCCAGCGAATCAAGGCTTCGGCACCCACTATGCGGTTGTCGACAATATCCACTATCGGCTGATAATAGAGCCTGAATTCATCGCGCCGCAAAGCCTGATGCATGTCCATTTCCAGCGAACGGCGCTGTTCGGCCGCTTCGGCCATACCCAGATTGAAGAAAGTGTAGCGATTGCCGCCGCCAGCCTTGGTACGACTCATGGCGAGCTCGGCATTGCGCAACAGCGTAGGCATGTCTTTTCCATCGCCGGGGAAAAACGTGATGCCGATGCTGGCGCCCAGATGTATCGGGGTCGTGTGCACATCATAATTTTCCCGTAGCACATTGATTATGCGTTCACCAATGCGCGCAGCCAGGTGATCTTCGGATGCGAGCGGCAAAATGACTGCATACTCATCGCCGCCTATGCGTGCCACCGTATCGCCAGGCTTGAGGCAACTGCTCAGCCGCTTTGCCGCTGCCTTCAAAACCTCGTCACCCACCGGCAAACCGAGTGCCTCGTTGACGCGCTTGAACCCGTCAAGATTGATCAGCATCAGGGCAAACCCGGCATCGGATACGATGCCATATTTGCGGATGCTCATCTGCAATGCCTGCTCGATTCCCGGGCGATTTGCCACACCTGTCAGAGGATCGGTAATGATCTGCAAACGGGCAGTATGTTCGGCACGTTTAAGCTCGGTCACATCGCTGACTACCCCCTGTACCCTGTCGCCGTCAATCGGGCTGAGCAGCAGATGAAGCCAGCGTGTCGAGCCATCGCGCATAATGAATTCCATATCGGCTGAAGCAGTTTCCTTGCTGTCAACACAGTCACCGACAATCTGATGCAGCTTGTCCGGCAAGCTCCATGCAAGATCGGTAAGGAATTTCTGTTCAATTTCAGCCACTGGCTCTGCAGGCAATTCCAGCAGCCGGGAGATGGCGGGGTTAAAAGACTCGATGAGGCTTTCGCGATTGGCAATAAAAATTCCAGTTTCGGCATTGTCAAATATGGCGTGATATTTCTTCTCACCGATTTCATGCTGCATGCGCAACTTCTGCTCGTCTTCCAGTGAGGTTAGCAGACGGCCTGCCAATGCATTGATATCATCTGCCAGGCGCCCAATTTCGGTTTGCGAGTGTCCGCGTGGAATGCGCAGCTGCTCTCCCGCAGTGGCATTCATGCGATGCAGGCGGTCTGATAGCGACTTGATCGGCCTGACAATCCAGATCAGCAATACCAGGAAAATTGCAGCCGCAGTACCCGCAATCTGGACACCCAGAAGCTTGCCGACGAAATGCACTTCCTGGCTGGCTTGGCGTTCGAATTCATCGGGATCCGGATCCAGCTGAATCTCGCCAACGCTATCATCGGGATTGAAGGGCGAATGAATTATGCGCACCAGCCTGCCTTCTGCCGCTTTCTCCAATGACTGCGCAGTGGCTGAGTTTCGGTAACTGCGGGTCAGTTCCAGTTTGTCGGTGCGGATCACCACCCCCAGAACACCGGAGTGCTTAAGCAAGCCGTTGGCCACCTCTCTCGCGAGTGACGGATCTTCCGCAAAACAGGCAGAACTGGCACTACTCTCCACGGTATCCAGCAACTCACCGAGACGTGCAACAGATTGCTGCTGGATACGTTCGCGGGTCACGCGGTTGGCGACATCAATGAACAAAGCGCCGATGACGACTGCAATGACCAGAACGGCGATCGTCGTAAGGTAAAGTATGCTCTGGTCCCAGCGTTGCTTCATATCCCTAAAGCCCCAATTCTTAAACCAGTTTTATCCTGGCACTTACCTTTAGATTTACCCGGCTGTGGCGAAAATTTTGCTGATGACATTGCCTGGGTCTGTTCTTCTGCCTCTAGGAGAGGGAGTATTGCGACCTGAAGAATCTCGGGCGCTCAGTCGAATTTAATACCGGCCAATTTTTTGTTCAGCAGCATAACCACTAGCTGCGCATGGTTGCCTAAAAATACAATAAAATCAATATCTCAAAAGGCCTAGATAATTCCCCAACGAATTCCTGGTTGAAGCTCCCGCATCACTGAAATCACTTCTTGCCGGCCTTCCCGGCTGGCTTCCTGCGCACTGCCTTGCGCCTTACGGGTAACGGGACAGCATTCTCCTTGCGCATCTGCGACAGCTGCATCAATTGCACCATTACAAAATAATTGACCGAATCCTTGGGCACCAAACCCTCGGCATCCGGCACGCCCGCAGGAACACCGGTCAGCAGTTCCATGGCCTGATCCACGTTTTCCACCGCGTAGACGCTGAATTTTCCGGCACGCACCGCCTCCACCACATCCTGGCGCAACATCAGATGCTTGACGTTGGCAGCAGGTATCAGCACGCCCTGCTTGCCGTTGAGGCCACGGGCATTGCACACGTCGAAGAAGCCTTCGATCTTCTCGTTGACCGCACCTATCACCTGCACTTGCCCGTACTGATTCACCGAACCTGTCACGGCCAATCCTTGATAAATCGGCAATCCCGACAGGGCCGAAAGCAGCGCACACAGCTCGGCCAAGGAGGCGCTGTCCCCTTCCACGGAACTATAGGACTGTTCGAACACCAGGCTGGCGTTGAGTGACAGCGGCATGCTATGGGAATAGCGCGAGGCGAGGAAGGCGGTAAGGATCAACACCCCCTTGGAATGGATAGCACCGCTAAGCGCCACCTCGCGCTCTATATCGATCACATTGCCCTCTCCCAGACGGGTAGTTGCGGTAATGCGTATGGGGAGCGCAAACACGTAATTGCCCAGGTCGATTGCGCCCAGGCCATTGATCTGGCCATCATGCAAACCCTCGGTATCGATCAGCACGGTGCCATCCAGAATGTCGTTGAGGTAGGATTTGCGCAGGCGCTCGGCACGGTGAATCTGCGCGGCGATCGCACTTTCCACGTCCGCAACACTCACCACCTCATGGCTAGCGATTTCGGCGTAATGGTTGGCCTCTGTCAGCAAATCGGTCAGGCTGCGCACATGGGTGAGCAACTTGGATGCGTTCTCCACCATGCGCGCGCTTTGTTCGATCACTCGTGCAACAGCCGAACCGTCAAAGGCGCGCAACGACTTCTTGCGCGCCAGTGTGGCTATCATGCGCGCATACAGCAAGGTATTTTCCGGATTGCGCTCCACCTCTTCCTCGAAATCAGCCGCCACCTTGAACAGCTCGGCAAACTCCGCATCCAGCTGGTACAGCAGGTAATAAAACATGCGCTCACCGAACAACACCACTTTCACGTCGACAGGAATGGGCTGCGGCTGCAAGGTATGGGTACTGACCAGGCCGAAAATCTCGCCCAGGGTCTCGATATTAATTTCGCGCGATAACAGCGCGCGCTTCAACCCCTCCCAGGCATAGGGCTGGCTTAACAGCTTGCCCGCATTGAGTATCAGAAAGCCGCCGTTGGCACGATGCAAGGCTCCTGCTTTAATCAGACTGTAATTGGTAAATAGCGTCCCCATGTGGGTGACATGCTCGATACGGCCGAGCAGATTCTGGTAAGTGGGGTTGTTTTCAAACACTACCGGGGCGCCCAGTGAGGTGCTGTGATCCACCAGCAGATTGACCTGATAACGTTGCAGTGGTGCAGTCGCGACAGTGAAATCATCGCTGGATTTTCGCTCCCGGAGCTCGCTCACATTCTCGATGATGTCTGCCTGCACGGCACTGAAGAAATCGAGAATCTTGGGCAGGTCTGCATATTGCCCCCGCAACTCCTCAATCAGGCTCCCGGCTGCCAGCGCAATCGTCTCGCGGTTGTATGCGCGTATTCGAGCCTGGTGTTCGCGTTGCCAGCGGGGAATCTGATGGGCAATTTTGCGCAGCTTGTCGTTGTAAATATCGAGTAGCTGGTTAAATCGCTGCTGCTCATCATCAGACAGCTTGTCGAATTCCTCCGGTGTGACAATCTGATCATTCTTGTAGGGCGCCAGAGAAAAACCTGTCGGGGTATCAATCAACGCAATGCCTTGCGCAAGCGCTTCATGCCCCAGGTCCTCGAACACTTTGCCGTGACGCTGCTTGAATTCGTCATTAAGCGCTTCGATATGGCTGCGATATTCCTCACTTTCGAATGCTGCCGGAATCACGCCGCTCAACTCTTCGCAAAACTGGCGCATATGCTGCTGGAATCTTGCCCCGCGCCCGGCCGGCAAACTGACCGCAACCGGTTTGTGCGACAGCTCAAAATTATTCAGATAACACCAGTCTGCCGGCGTCGGCATCGTCGCGGCACGCCCTTCCAGCTCTTTGCATATCAATGCATAACGCCCCGACCCGGCCGGTCCGAGCACGTAGATATTGTAACCCTCATGGCGCATGCCCATCCCAAACTGGATTGCTTCTGCCGCACTGGCCTGGCCTACGATTTCAGCCAGATCCTCAAGCTCTGCAGAAGTATTAAAGGTCAGCAGTGCCAAATCACAATGGCTGTACAGAAGATCAGGCGCAAGAGGATTGAGTTTGCTGTGCGTGATTTTTTTCTTCATAAACTTGCCACTCTTTTTAGATCACGAATTGCATGCAGGCAGGCGCCATGTAGCATTCCCAAAGTTAAACTTTATCATGAGGTATAGAATCGGCGCTTGGCGGCACCGCAGCCTTTTCCCCTTCGTTGACATTTTCTCCCTCTTTGACAAGAGCTACTCTAAGCTCTTCAAACCTGGCATGTAAATCGTTTGCATCACCATAATCGAGAAACTTTTCATAGCGCGCATGAGCTCCCCTCAGTTGGCGCGCATGCTTGATCGGACAGAAATATTGCTCGGTGCGCGCAAGAATCTCGCGCCCATAAGCCATCAGCCCGTTACCATATGAACAATACAGGCAGTCGAATTTCTCAATCCAGTTGAGATAAGCAAGGTGGCGCATATCGAAAGAAATGTAATCGGCGCGCCGTACACGGGGAATCCGATAAATCGGAAAGCAGGTCAACTGGTAAATCATGAGGCACAAATCGAAAAAAACAATCGGGACGATCATGCCGTAAATAACCGGCGCAGTGAGATAGTTCTGCGGGCGCACCGTCATAAACCAGCGAAACACGCCCAGCTTCAGGCGGCGATGCATGTCCCTGATACCGGATTCAAACTCGACGCGCCTGCCCATGATCTTGTAAAGCCATCGACTCTGTTTCTCAAGCAACTCAGCGCGCAACTCATCTTCGAGCGCATTTATCTGTTCGAGAATCTGACGTATTCTGTCATTCATAGCGCGCCCTATTTCTGCCATCAAGTCGGCATATTGAAGTATATGCGCATTCTTCCACATGTTCAGCGCTACACTCGCCACCAGACCCGCATTTAAAATTAGCTTGCATTCTCGATGGTTCTCTCTATAATGCGTCGCTTGCTGTGATGTACATGCAGCAGTGGTTCATCGTTTCCTGACCCCTCAGCGTCCAGATTCAAGTCATACAGACTTCAAATCATCAAGACGCGTCTTGTTTTACCGGTTAGCGACGATGTTTTTGCGCCGGTAGAGCTAAAAATACTCCTACTGAATTTTTTGTGTGGCCATGTGCCGCGCATGCGCTATTACTTAAACGTAAGGAATTATTTTGTCTATTAAAAACACAGCTGCACCCATTGAAGTGACTGGCGAAAATACAGCCGCCGCTATTGAAGTTATAACTTTTACCAGCCTGGGCCTGAATCCGTCCATCCTCAAGGCCATTGAAGAATCCGGCTACACCATACCTACCCCCATTCAGGCAGAAGCCATTCCTACCGTAATGGCGGGACATGATCTGATGGCATCGGCACAAACCGGAACCGGCAAAACCGCCGCGTTCATTCTGCCAGCCCTGCATCGCATCGCCGAGCCTTCTGCCGTTCGCAGCAAGGGCCCGCGCGTACTGGTACTGACCCCTACCCGTGAACTGGCGCAACAGGTTTCTGATGCTGCCACCAAATACGGCAAGAACATGCGCGTCAAGGTGGTAAGCATTCTCGGCGGCATGCCTTATCCGCTGCAAAACAAACTGCTGTCCAGTCCGGTAGACATCCTGGTGGCCACTCCTGGCCGTCTGATTGACCATATCGAACGCGGCCGTATTGATTTTTCGCGCCTTGAAATACTGATCATGGACGAAGCCGACCGCATGCTGGACATGGGCTTTATCGACGATGTGGAGCGCATCGCTGCCGCCACCCCGGCGACACGCCAGACCCTGCTGTTCTCCGCCACACTGGATGGCATGATCGGCAACCTGGCAAGCCGCCTGTTGAAGACTCCGAAACGCATCAGCGTTGCCGCATCCACGGCTCGCCATGAAAACATTGAGCAGAAACTGATGTACGTCGACGATATGGCACACAAGAATCGCCTGCTCGATCATATTCTGCGCGACACAGCGCTGAATCAGGCTATCGTGTTCACCGCCACCAAGCGCGATGCAGACTCCCTGGCTGACAGCCTGTCGGCGCAAGGTCACTCTGCAGCGGCCTTGCACGGCGACATGAATCAACGCGAACGTAACCGCACCCTGGTCAATCTGCGCCGCGGCCAGGTTCGCGTACTGGTTGCCACCGACGTTGCCGCTCGCGGTATTGACGTAGCCGGCATCTCGCACGTGATCAACTTCGACCTGCCCAAAGCTGCCGAAGACTACGTGCACCGCATTGGCCGTACCGGCCGCGGCGGCGCTACCGGCATCTCCGTATCGTTCGCATCTAACCGCGACGCACTGAATCTGAAGAAGATCGAGCAGTACACAGGCCAACGTATCGAAGCACATACCGTGGCCGGATTGGAACCCAAGTTCAAGCCGCGCCCGGCACCAAGCGGCCGTGGCAACGGCGCACCGCGTCACCATGCTCCGGAGAGTCGTCATGGTTTCCCGCGTGATAGTCGCGGCGGCCAGGCTCATCGTGAAGGACAATCGCACAATCGTTTTGGCGCGAACACCGATTCGCGCCATAGCAATGGCAACCGTGCCGACACAGGCGCCCCTCGTACAGGCTTTAACTCGGGCGCACCACGCACGGGGGCAGGTGCTCCTCCTCGCTCAGGCGGCTTTAATTCGGGCGCACCGCGCACAGGCGCAGGCAACCCGCGCAGCGGTGGCTTTAACTCAGGCGCACCACGCACAGGCGCAGGTGAAGGCGCACCGCGTCGTCCGGCCAGCGGATTTTCACAGGGCCGTGGCGGCAACACCAATGGTAACAAGTGGTAAAAGGCAGCAGAATATGAGCCGGTCATAGCTTCCTGACTCAGCTCATATTGGTACGCATCCAACAGAAAGGCACGCTCAGGCGTGCCTTTCTGTTTTTGCATTATTGACGCGCTAATCTGGTATTTTTAAATTACTGATCCCTGATCATTCGTGCTGAATAGGCGCAGTGCACTATCTCAAAATTAATTCCACACTGGCCGGCCCTCTGGGCTTTTAATTTCAAGCCAGGAGGTGCGAACCTGAGACATCACAGATCGTGGCAGCACCACATAGTCCAGATACACAGCCGACAGTTCGCCCGTGCGGTAAGCCCAGTCAAAAAACTTAAGCACTTCCTTGGCATGTGCTGCATCGCTCGCATCCTTCGGCACCAGGATGAAGGTAGTTGCGGCAATTGGCCAGCTCTGTTCACCCGGAGCATTGGTCAGCACCTGGTAAAAGCCACTGGCGGCATCCCATTGCGCGCCCGCAGCCGCTGCACGCGTACTGGCTTCGTTCGGTTTTACAAAAAATCCATCATGGTTTTTCAGTTGTACATAATCCAGTTGATGCTGCATGGCAAAAGCATATTCCACATAGCCTATGGCACCTGGCATTTCCTTGACCTTGGCCGATACCCCCGCGTTACCCTTAGCCCCTTGTCCCACTGCCCATTTCACGGTTAAACCTTCCCCCATGCTGGCTTTCCAATCAGCACTGACCTTGGACAGATAGTTGGTGAAGTTGAAAGTCGTGCCGGATTTGTCTTCGCGATACACCACGCTGATCGGCAGATCAGGCAAATGCAGCATAGGGTTCAGCATACTCAGCTGAGGATCATTCCATTTGCTTATCTTGCCCAAATAGATTGCTGCCAGCGTGGGGCCATCGAGCTTCATCTGTGCCAGAAACACCCCGGGCAGGTTGATCACAGGGGTCACCGCCCCCATCAGCATGGGGAACTGTAGCAATCCTTTTGTGTTTAGCTCTTCAGTCTTCAACGGCATGTCTGAAGCGCCAAAATCGACCCCCTTCGCATCAATGAGCCTGATCCCCTCGCCGGAGCCCACGCCCATGTAATACACATTGCCTGTCTTGCGCACGGTGTAATTCTCCGCCCACTTCTGGTATACCGGCGCAGGGAAAGTAGCTCCCGCTCCATGAATATCATCCGCAAAGGCAGACGGAATCATGACTAGCAACAGAAGAAAATACTTGGGTAAAGAATGAAACATGCCGCCTCCAAAAAATTATAGGATGTACATAACTCGCTGCTAACCGGGTAAAAGGCAGCAAAGTCAGGGGCAGGATGAGAAGAGGGGGAGATTCAGATAGCCGCAAAAAACAAGAAAAGCATGTGGCTAACCGGCAATCCCGCTGTCATAGATCCCGTGGGGGACTCCTTAGACCGGTAACTTTGCGCCCCTACCTTTCGATATAGGTTTGCCTTTACAAAATAAGCGAGTCATTATCCCAGAATGCGCTGGTGTAGTATGAATTTTTTGTTACATTTCACGGCAATAAAAAAGACACGAATCCGTGCCTTTTTTATTCATCATCGTTTGCACCGTGGCTCGATAATTAGTCGTCCTCTGCATCGTCACGCCTGTCATGCCCGCGGTGACGGCCATTGTCGTGACGCTCATATCCGTCATTATCCTCTCGACGCGAGTCGCGATCCTCTCGACGTGGTTCGCTATCCTCGCGACGAGATTCGCGACGCCCTTCATTGTTTCCACCAATCGTGGCACCGGTAGCCCCGCCGATTGCTCCACCGATAATGGCGCCATTGCGGCCGCCAATTTCAGATCCGATCGCGGCACCTGCTCCACCGCCAATAGCACCGCCCAGCGCATCATCACGCAGGCGACCATCAGCCGTGCAGGCGGATAGCAACAACAAGCTCAACCATACTAAATTTTTCATTTTCATCCCTTAATCGTCATGTTCGTGATTATGCTTGTGCTGCCCCAGGTGACGCCCATTGTCATGAGGTTCATGCTCGTCATCATCTTCACGTTGACGTGTCTGCACGGGTGCAGGAGCCGGCTGCGAGTTCTTCTGGGCACCGATTGCCGCACCCGTTCCCCCACCTATGGCGGCGCCGATAATGGCACCGTTGCGGCCGCCAATTTGAGCGCCTATTGCTGCACCCGCGCCTCCTCCTACCGCCCCGCCCAGCACTGCACCGCCATCGATAGCTGAGGCAGCGGTGCTCACCGCCAGCAAAGCCAGCGCCGGCAAGATTACATTTCTCATTGCACTTCTCCTATCCGGTTAAGCCGATCAAAACCAAAGTGAAACAAACGGCATGAGCCGCATTTTAGTTCCACAAGGCGTGAACAGCAATAAAAACATCCCACCTGCACGGTTGTTATTGTGGCCGCTATCTACTATCCTTGCGATCACTTTTTTAAATTAGAAAATCATGCCTGTCAGCATCAAAACCCCCGAAGAAATCGAAAAAATGCGTATTGCCGGCCGTCTGGCCGGAGAAGTGCTGGATTACATCACACCATTTGTAAAACCCGGTGTGACTACCGATGAGCTGGACAAGCTCTGCCACGACTACATGGTCAATGTGCAGGGTTGCGTTCCTGCCCCGCTGAATTACGCACCGCACGGGCATGCGCCTTATCCGAAATCTATCTGCACCTCGATTAACCATCAGGTATGCCACGGTGTGCCCAGCGACAAGAAGCTCAAAAACGGTGACATCGTCAATCTCGACATCACCACCATCAAAGACCGTTACCACGGAGACACCAGTCGCATGTTTTATGTCGGAGAGCCTTCGATTCAGGCCAGACGCCTGTGCGAAACCAGCTACGAGGCCATGTGGCATGGCATACGCGCGGTCAGGCAAGGCAGCTATCTGGGCGACATCGGCCATGCCATCCAGAGTTATGTTGAAGGCATGGGCTATAGCGTGGTGCGCGAATTCTGCGGCCACGGCATAGGCAGCGTGTTTCATGAAGATCCGCAGGTATTGCACTATGGCAAGCCAAAATCCGGCCTGAAACTGGAAGCGGGAATGATCTTCACCATAGAGCCGATGATTAACGCGGGCAAGGCCGGCATCAAACAATTGGGGGATGGCTGGACCATAGTCACCAAGGATCACAGCCTGTCAGCGCAATGGGAACACACTATTCTGGTGACAGAAACAGGTTTTGAAGTGCTCACGCTATCAGCCGGATCGCCGCCGATTCCTGCAGCCTAATTTCTGAAACAGGCAGTGCAAACCACACTACAAATTCGCGACAGTTTGCGTGCATCTCGTTCGGCACTGCAGCAGGATTACCTCGAACATGGCCATGCTCAGCGCCTGCTGCGTGCGCATACAAAACTGGTAGATGAGCATTTGCGTGCCGCCTGGCAGATGCTCGCCATGCCAGCCGGGCTAGCCCTGGTGGCCGTGGGCGGTTACGGCCGCGAAGAGCTGTATCCCAAGTCCGACATTGATCTGCTTATTCTGCTGCCGCAACAACCGGATACAGCCTTGCAGCAAGGCCTGCAGGAACTGGTCGGTGTGTTATGGGACATCGGTCTGGAAGTTGGCCACAGCATCCGCACCGTGGGTGACTGCATGGCCGAATCTTCAGACGTCACCGTGCAAACCAATCTGCTGGAAGCACGTCTGATTACCGGCAACCGCAGCCTCTTTCAGGAAATGCGCGAGACTCTGGCACAACACCTGAGCCGCCGTGCATTTTTTCTGGCCAAGCAGCAGGAACAGATACAGCGGCACACGCGCTTTGTCGACACTGATTACAACCTCGAGCCCAACCTGAAAGAAAGTCCCGGCGGCCTGCGTGATTTACAGACCGTGCTGTGGATCAGCCGCGCCTGCAATTTTGGCACGAGCTGGCACGAACTGGCCAGGTTGGGCATGATCACTCTCCCGGAAGCGCGCGCCATTGCCCGCCATGAAGCGCTACTGCAAACCCTGCGCATCCGCCTGCATTATCTGGCGGCACGGCGCGAAGACCGACTGCTGTTTGATTATCAGACTGCACTCGCCGCCCAGATGGGGATCGTAGCCAGCCCGACACGCCGCGCCAGCGAAATCCTGATGCAGCGCTATTACCGCACCAAACAGGCCGTACTGCAGCTTAACAGCGTGTTGCTGCAGAATCTGCGCGCCCGCCTGTTTCCCGAGGCAGGCGTAGCCCATCCTGTCAATGCCCGATTTGTCGCGCGCGATGACCTGCTGGAAGCGCGCGATGAAAATCTGTTTGAACGCGAACCCAGCGCCATTCTCGAGAGTTTTTTGCTGATAGAGCAGCACCCGCGCCTGAACGGGTTTTCAGCCCCAACCCTGAGAGCCTTGTGGCGCGCGCTGCCGCGCATGGATGCCGAATTCCGCCGCGACCCGCATAATCGCGAGCTGTTCATGGCCATACTGCGCCAGCCGCAAGGGCTGACCCATGCGCTGCGCCGCATGAACCAGCACGGCGTGCTCGGGCGTTACTTGCCCGCCTTTGGCCGCATCGTCGGACAAATGCAGCACGACCTGTTCCATGTCTATACAGTTGACGAGCATATTCTGATGGTGGTGCGCAACCTGCGCCGCTTTACCCTGGAGGAACATGCCCACGAATTCCCCCTGTGCAGCAAACTCATCAAGGATTTTGCCCTCCCAGAGGTATTGCATATTGCAGGGCTGTTTCACGACATCGCCAAGGGGCGCGGCGGGGATCACTCCCAACTTGGCCGCGCCGATGCCGCACGTTTCTGCAAGCAACACGGACTGACGCGCGAGGACACCGGGCTGGTGGTGTGGCTGGTAGAAAATCATCTCACCATGTCTGCCACGGCACAGAAACAGGATTTGTCCGATCAGGATGTGATCGAGGCGTTTGCCGGAAAAATCAGGAATGACCGCTATCTGGTCGCGCTCTACCTGCTCACCGTAGCTGATATACGCGGCACCAGCGCCAAGGTATGGAATGCCTGGAAGGGCAAACTGCTGGAAGATCTGTTCTGGGCGACACGGCGTTACATGATGGGGGGCAAGATCGCAGACCAGGTTGGCGAAGTGCGCAGCCGCGCTGGCGAGATGCTCAGCCTCTATGCCATCGCCCCCGAAGTCTACGAACTGCTGTGGGCGCAACTTGATGCCGAGTATTTCCTGCGCCATGAACCGCATGAAATTGCCTGGCATACGCGCCAGCTGGCGCACCGAGTAAACAGCCGGGAAGCCATTGTAAAAGCACGTTTGAGCCGCATCGGTGAAGGCATACAGGTAATGGTATACAGCCCGGATCAGGCCTATCTGTTTGTACGCATCTGCGATTTTTTTGCGCGCATCAACTACAACATCATGGAAGCCAAGATACACACCACACAGCATGGCTACGCGCTGGACAGTTTTCTGGTAATGGATGCGGGAAATGACAAAACTGTCTATCGCGACATGATGAATTTCATCGAGTATGAACTGACACAGCAGCTGGCCAAGCCGCAGCTGCCCAAATTATCCAAGTCTGGGCGGGTCAGCCGCCAGCTCAAACATTTCCCCATTACACCGGAAGTTGACATCAGCCAGGATGAAAAAGGCAATCACCTGCTTTCTATCATTGCTGGCGACAGACCTGGGCTATTGGCGCGCATTGCCCACACACTGGCACACCACCAGATAGAAGTGCGCAGTGCCAAGATCAACACCCTGGGTGCGCGCGCCGAAGACACTTTCTGGATTGCTGGAACAGCCCTTAACCAGCCACAGGCACTGGCCACATTGCGCGAAGAACTGCTGCATCAGCTGTCCTGACAGCCGCCAGGACGCAAATGCTATTGCTTGAGACTGCCCTGCAGGCGATAGGATTGCAATTCCGGTGACAGTTTCAAATCTGCCACCGCCACATGATCCGGACTTGCCGATGGCTTTGCTTGCATGTCTTCCTGGGGTTCCATAGTGGCCTGGCTGGCTGGCGGCTGCGCAGTTTCTGCATCAAGCGCAGGCGCAGGCGCAGCAGTACCCTGTTGCACGAGCTGGTGCACCGGAACTTCAGGTGCTACGGCAGACATCAAGTCAGGCAGCCATAAGGCAAAACTGAACGCCAGAGTCGCCAGCAAAGAGAGCTGGAATATTTTCCGGTTGCGTTGTGTTTTGCGCAATCTGTTCACAAAACGTTCAGCTTCAATTTCCGCGCTGACGCGCTCAAATTCCTCCTGCATCGTCAGCTGTCGATCAGTCTCAACGCTATCGTGCAGCACGGGCACGTTGTGAAGTGCCATCCGCGCATCAAGTCTCTGTTGCAGCGCCTGGTTTTCAGCCGCGATGCGCGTTTCAATTTCTGCTATTGCGCTTTGTTCTGCTTGCTGACGAGAGGCACTCAATTCACGCTCGCGTTGCTCTGCTTCACATTTCTTTTGTACCAGCTCCAGATTGCGCTGCTCATCGCATTCACGTTGCGTGATTAATTCTTGCAGCTGCTGCATGGCAGCAATGCGTTGATGGCCCAGTTCGGTAGCTCGTGCCTGTGCCAGCAGCGCTGCGGATTCGGTTTGAGCAAGCTCGGCCGCTGACTCTTTAAGCAGCTTTTCCATACGCGCATCCGCCAGCTTCCTGGCCTGTTGTGCTACCTCAGTACGCTGGCGCATATGTTCGACTATGCGAGTTTCAGCCGCGTGTAGCTCTGACTCAGCCCGGGCAACCATCGCCTCTGATTCGGCATTTATTTTGGCCAAATGCTGTTCAGCGGCGAGTTGCGCCTGATGCGCCGCCGCAACTCGCCGGTGCATATGCTCGGTGATGCGTGCCTCGGTTACACCGAGCCGCGCTTCAGCTTGTGCAACCGCTGCCTCTGCCTCGGCATTGATTCTGCTTATGCGCTCTTCAGCGGCCTGTTTCGCCTGCTGCGCTTCGACTATGCGCTGGCGCTCCAGCATCACCGCAAGGGTTTCTGCCTGCAGCGCCTCTTCTGCCGCCTGCGCAGCCTTTTTCTCGGTCTCGGCATGCAGCTTGGACATATGCAAACTGCGAACCCCGGCTTCTTCCTGCAACTTGGCCGCAGCAATCGCTTCCTCAGTGGCCAGGAATTGTGCCTCCGCAATTTCTCTGGCACGCATCTCCAGTGCATAGCACTCGTTGTCGGCTTCGATCGCACGCAATTCAGCATCCATGCGTGCAGCAATCCCGGCAATTGTATTATTCTCGGCCTGCAAGCGAGCCTGCGCGACCTGTGCAGCCTCTTCCTGCAGCGCAATTTTTGCCTGCAGCGCTGCAGCAGCCTGCTGCTCGCTCTCCACACGTGCGCGCTCGGCTTCGACAATCTTGCGCTCTGCCGCCAACTTCTGGGCTACCGCCTGATGCTCTGCCACCATCAGCCGTGCGCGCTGCTCAGAAATGGGCAACAACTCATTTATCGCGGCCAGTTTCTGATCCAAGTCATGCGCTGCCTGCCGGTCTGCCTGCGAGCACAGCAGGGCTTGCTGCGCGTACTGCATTTCAACTGCAGCTTTTTCTTCTGCAGCCTGCCGGGCAAGTGCAGCAAGCTCTGCATGATGATTGGCCGCTGCTACCGCCGCTTCCTCGGCTTGCAACTGAAATTCGATGCCGCGTGCAGCGATCAATTCCTCTTCTACACGCTGCCGTGCCACCACGACCAAATCACGCTCTGCCTGCAGCCTGTCTTGGGCAACCTGCCTGGCCTGGCCTGCCAATGCCAATTGCTCGTGTGCCTCACGCTCAGCCTGTTGCAGCAACGCAAAGCTTTCCTCTTGCATCTGAGCAGCCTCCTTGGCCGCATCCGCACGCGCCGTCTCGGCAATCAACCTGGCGTTAACCAAGGCCTGCGCTTCCTTTTCGGCATTGACCTTCTCGCGCAGCGCCTTGGCAATCAGCGCTTCCGCGCGTGCCTTCTCCTGAGCAGCGGCGGCTGCTTCGCGATCCCGCTCTGTATTTTTTTCCTGTTCGGCACGAACGCGTTGCTCTGCGTTTAACCTGGATTCCAGCTCAGTCTTAGCCGTGCGTTCGGCACGCAATCGGGCATGCACTTCTTCAGCCAGGCGCGCCTCCGCCAGCAATTTTGCCTGGGCTTCGCCAAGCAATTCACACTCCAGTTGCAGGCGAGAATTCACTTCCTCAATCAGCTGCAGATCAGCCCGGCGCTTGCTCTCAAGCAGTGCCAGCAGTTCGTTCTCCTGGCGCAGCCGGCCTTCGGCAACGACACGAGACTGAGCCTCGGCGCGGGCACGTGCCTCGCTAGCCAGCTCGGCCTCATTTTCCGCCTCTATGCGTTTGCGCGTTTCTTGAATAAGTTCAGACCCGGAGCGATGAACAAGCCCTGGCTCGGCGCGGACTTCCTCTGCCTGCGAACTGACCAACCGGATTTTCTTTTGTGCTGACATAACCTGCCCCCATCGCGAACGAACACCAGACGTACTGGCACGACGCTAAGGTAGCAGCTCTGCCGTGGCGGAAAGCTCCGAATAACGGCAGAAAAACAGGCTATTTATTTATTCCCACTCGATGGTGGCAGGCGGTTTGCCGGAAATATCGTAGACCACGCGGTTGATGCCGCGCACTTCATTGATAATGCGGTTGGAGACTTTACCCAGCAGGGCGTGGGGCAGTTCGGCCCAGTGCGCGGTCATGAAATCCTGCGTTTGCACGGCACGCAGCGCAACCACCCATTCATAGGTGCGCCCATCTCCCATCACGCCGACCGATTTCACCGGCAGGAATACGGCATAGGCCTGGGAGGTTTTGGCATACCAGCCGGAGGCGTGCAACTCTTCTATAAATATCGCATCGGCGCGGCGCAACAGCTCGGCATACTCATGTTTCACTTCGCCCAGGATACGCACGCCCAAACCGGGGCCGGGGAAAGGATGGCGGTACACCATGTCGTGCGGCAGGCCGAGCGCCACGCCCAGCTCGCGCACCTCATCCTTGAACAGTTCGCGCAAGGGCTCCAGCAATTTGAGGTGCAGGGTATCAGGCAGACCGCCCACGTTGTGGTGCGACTTGATCGCATGCGCTTTTTTGGATTTGGCACCGGCAGATTCGATCACGTCAGGATAGATGGTGCCTTGCGCCAGCCATTTGGCTTGCGGCAATTTGCCGGCCTCGCGCTGGAACACCTCGACGAATTCGCGCCCGATAATCTTGCGCTTCTGCTCAGGGTCTGACACCCCCTTCAGATGTTTCAGAAATTCGGCACTCGCATCCACGTGAATGACTTTCACGCCCAGGTTTTTCGAGAAGGTCTCCATTACCTGCTTGCCTTCATTCAGACGCAGCAGGCCGTTATCCACGAACACGCAGGTCAGCTGAGGGCCGATGGCACGATGCAACAAGGCTGCTGCCACCGATGAATCCACACCGCCGGACAGGCCGAGGATGACTTCTTCCCGCCCAACCTGGACGCGTATCTTCTCCACCGCCTCGTTGATGTAGTCCGGCATATTCCAGTCCTGTCCGCAGCCGCAGATGTCATGCACAAAACGGTTGAGCAATGCCTTGCCCTGATAGGTATGGGTGACTTCCGGGTGGAACTGCACGGCATAGAAACGGCGGGTTTCATCCGCCATCGCGGCAATCGGGGTCGCTGCGTTGCTGGCAATTACCTTGAAGCCAGGCGGCAGCACGGCCACCTTGTCGCCGTGGCTCATCCATACGTCGAGCAGGCCATGGCCTTGTTCGTTGCTGCGATCCTGAATGTCGCGCAGCAAGGCCGAGTGGCCCTGTGCGCGCACCTCGGCGTAACCGAATTCGCGCACCAGCCCATTTTCTACCTTGCCCCCCAGTTGTGCCGCCATGGTTTGCATGCCATAGCAGATGCCCAGCACCGGCACACCCGCATCAAACACCACTTGCGGTGCGCGCGGGGTATCGCCTTCGATCACAGAATTAGGCCCCCCGGAGAGGATGATGCCATCGGCCTTGAAGGCACGGATAAAGGCTTCGTCGACGTCGTAGGGATGCAGTTCGCAATAAACGTTCGCCTCGCGCACACGACGCGCAATGAGCTGGCTGTATTGGGAACCGAAGTCGAGGATGAGAATTTTAGCGTGGGACATGTTAGGAACCGTGAAATGTGAAACGTGAAAAGTGAAATGTGCGGGTTGTCTCCCATTCACGTTTCACTTTTCACCTTATCACCGATTTAATCAACGTGGTAATTCGGCGCTTCTTTGGTGATCTGTACGTCGTGAACGTGAGACTCACGAATGCCTGCAGAGGTAATTTCTACAAACTCGGCCTTGACATGCACTGCAGGAATATCGGCGCAACCCAGATAGCCCATGGTTGCGCGCAAGCCCCCCATCAGTTGATGGATCACCGCAAGCACACTCCCCTTGTAAGGCACACGACCTTCAACGCCTTCAGGCACCAGCTTGTCCTGATTGCCTTCACTTCCGTCCTGGAAGTAACGGTCACTGGAACCTTGCTGCATTGCGCCCAGGCTGCCCATGCCGCGATAGGATTTATATGAGCGTCCCTGGAACAATTCAATATCGCCGGGAGCTTCTTCCGTGCCGGCGAACAATCCACCCAGCATGACAACGTGTGCGCCGGCAGCAATCGCCTTGGAAATATCGCCGGAGAAGCGCACACCGCCATCGGCAATCAGGGGCACGCCCGTGCCCAGCAATGCCTTGGCCACATTATCAATCGCGGTAATTTGCGGCACTCCGACGCCAGCCACCATACGCGTGGTACAGATCGAGCCGGGGCCGATGCCCACTTTCACACCGTCCGCACCGTGGTCCAGCAAGGCGCGGGCAGCATTGGCTGTAGCAATATTGCCGCCTATCACTTCAATCTTGGGGAAGTTTTTCTTTACCCACTGCACGCGATCCAGCACGCCCTGTGAATGGCCATGCGCCGTGTCCACCACGATCACGTCTACGCCAGCCTCGGCCAGCAGTGACACGCGTTCTTCGGTGCCCTCGCCCACGCCCACCGCAGCACCTGCGCGCAAACGCCCCAGCTCGTCCTTGCAGGCATTGGGATGTTCGCTGGATTTCAGAATATCCTTCACGGTAATCAGGCCGCGCAATTCAAATGCATCATTGACCACCAGCACGCGCTCTATCCTGTGCTCATGCATCAAGGCACGCGCCTCATCGCGGCTGGCGCTTTCTTTTACGATGATGAGCTTTTCGCGCGGCGTCATGATATTGCGTACCGGCAGATCGAGGCGGGTTTCAAAGCGCAGGTCGCGGTTGGTAACAATCCCCACCACTTTCTTGCCTTCTACCACGGGCAAACCGGAAATCTTGTGCTGGCGCGTCAGATTGAGCACATCGCGCACCGTCATGTCAGGCGCAATGGTGATGGGGTCCTTTACTACGCCACTTTCGAAGCGCTTGACCTTGGCCACGTGCTGCGCCTGGGCCTTGGCCGACATATTCTTGTGAATAATGCCGATACCGCCCTCTTGCGCCAGTGCAATCGCCAGGCGCGACTCCGTCACGGTGTCCATGGCAGCGGACAGCAGCGGAATGTTCAGGGTGATATTGCGGGTTAGTTGGGTACGCAGACTGACATCACGTGGCAGCACATGGGAGTGTGCAGGTAGCAGCAGGACATCGTCAAAGGTTAGTGCTTTTTGAGTAATTCGCATGAAAACCATCCTCGACAAAACGTGCATTATACGCAAGCTGGGCGGATGGGTAAACGTGCCTTATTTTGCAGGGTGCCCTTCAGGTCTTTTTCCCCATGACGTAGATGAGATACTCGAAAAAAACCTCGCACCATCCCTGCTCATTGCCTTTAAGTGCCAACAGCAGCTTATTGACTTCAGATGCAGGCCATTTCGGGTTAAAACAGACCAGCTGCTCAATCGGATAAATATCCAGCACAGGCAGCAATTTGTCACCCATTTTGTTGATTTCCTTCAGCATAAGCGCCAGATCCTTATCCGAATCCAGCTCTGCTGTCAGATCCCCGTAAATTTTCGGGTTGTGTTTGGCGTATTCCACAAACTGGGTCAGCAAATAAAAAAATTCGCTGCGATTGTTGTCATTCACCTCGTCACCCAGCATGAATGGGCGCACATTCAGTTCAAGCCAGTAATAGTTCAGTTTGGGATTCAAATATTTGGTAACGCAAATATAGCCATTGCGCGCATGCGCGCGCTGAATGCAGTCTTCGAGAATTAATTTATCAGAAGGGCGGGTGGCCAGGTCTTGCACTGCCAACGCACCCGGCTGCACCAGAAACATATCCGGCAATTCTTCGTACAGCTTGCCCGTGTGATTATGCGAACGGTAGTAACTATTGAATAACTTCAGCGCAAGATTGTGATTCTTGTTGGTGTTATGATAATTTTGAAGTGCGTTATCTGATTTTTCTTGTGACATTATTTTTGCGCACTGCTTGAAATTTAGTTCTCAACAAAACCAACCTGTCAGCTCGGAGAAAACGCATTATGCACAAATTGCAGCCGCTTGTTAATCCTGCCCTGGCTGCATCCCCTCAGTTATATGCAAGCGCGGCAAAATGCTTAACCAATATGACATTATGATAAGCTGATACCCGTCAATAAATCGCGACTTCAAATAAACCACTGGCGAGGAGAACATAAAATGCAACGTTATCTGGCGATTTACCTGCTATTGATCAGCTTTAGCGCCTACGGCAGCAAGATCAAATGTGTCGATGCCGAGGGGAATGTGTCGTATACCGACACGCCCTCTCCCGCATGTGTCAAGACGAAAATCTTGAGAGACTCTTCTGCTGCCTCAGATAGCGTAACCAGCAGCAGTGGTGTAGCTGCCCCCAAGACAGTGGCCGAGCGTGAAGCAGACTGGAAAAAAACTCAACAAGCCAAGAGTGAAACCGAGCAGAAAACCGCCAAAGCGCAAGAGGATGCTGCCAACAAGAAAAAGAATTGCGATAGCGCGCGTGAAAGCCTGGCCACGCTGGAAAACGCCCCGCGCCTGGTTACCTACGATACACAGGGGGAACAGTCTTTCCTGGATGACGATGCTCGCCAACAACGCATCGCTGAGGCACGCAAGGCCATCAGCAGTAGCTGCAACTAAGGCGGGGCGTTTTTTGCTTGCAACCTAGCGCACTGTCAGGCGGCAAGCGGGCTGCTGTCGCTCATGCGCAAGGCTTCTTCGATATCCACCGACACCACCTTGGAAACACCGCGCTCCTGCATGGTGACGCCTATCAGTTGCTGAGCAAGCTCCATGGTGATCTTGTTGTGGCTGATAAACACAAACTGGGTGTTCTGCGACATTTTCTTGATCAACTTGCACAGCCGCTCGGTGTTGGTATCATCCAGAGGTGCATCCACCTCGTCCAGCAGGCAGAATGGCGCGGGGTTCAGCTGGAACAGCGAGAATACCAGCGCAATCGCGGTGAGCGCCTTTTCTCCGCCGGAGAGCAAATGGATGGAAGCATTTTTCTTGCCCGGCGGGTGCGCCATCACCTGCACGCCGCTATCCAGAATTTCCTCTCCGGTCAGCACCAGGCGCGCATCGCCACCGCCAAACAGAATCGGGAACAGCTCTGACAAATGACGGTTCACCTCGTCGTAAGTCGCCATCAGCAAATCGCGTGACTCCTTGTCGATGCGGCGTATCGCATCTTCCAGGGTAGCCATCGCTTCATTCAGATCCTTTGCCTGCGCATCCAGATAGGACTTGCGCTCCTGCGCCGCCTGCAGCTCTTCCAGGGCCGCCAGGTTCACGGCCCCCAGCACGGTAATTTCACCTGCCACACGGTTCAGCTCATTCTGCAAACCACTCTGTCTGGCACCTTCAAGCAGCGGCAACAACGGCGCCTCATCCACGCCCTGCAGTTGCTCTGCCCACTGCTCAAACTGCAGACGCGCCTCCTGCTCCTTGAGTGTCATCTCGCCCACCTTCTCGCGCAGCGGGTGCAGTTGCTGCTCGCAGGACATACGCTCCTGCTCCAGTCGGTTCAGCGTCAGCGTGGCGTATTCCAGGACATTGCGCGCTTCGGCCAGTGCCTGTTCGCGCAGCTGGCGCTGCTGCAACGCTTCCTGCAACAGCTCTTGCGCGTCGCTGTCAGTCATTTCTGCCAGCTCACTGCGGCTGTGTGCCAAAGCCTCTTCCAGCTGCGTCAGGGTCGCCGTGGTCTGCTGCAGATTGCGCTCAAGATCGGCAATCTTCTCGGCACAGGTCTTGGCAAAGAAACGCGCCTCCTGCAACTCATGCTGCGCTTTTTGCGCACGCTCGCGCTGCTCGCGCAATTTGCTTTCCTGTGCTGCAACCTGCTGCCGCACTTCTTCCGCCTTGGCCTGCTGCATTTCCATGTTTTCGCGCAGCACTTCCATGCGCTCGGCAATTTCCGCCAGCTGCCCCTGTTCCCCGGCTGACTGCTCGGCCAGCTCCTGCAGCTCCTGTGCAATCTGCGCCCTGCGCTCATGGCTGCGCTCGCTGGTCTGGGTCAGCTTCAGAATCTGCATCTGCACACCGTGCTGCTGTTGCTGCAGGGTGCTACCGGCCGAGCGCAGCGGCGCAATGCGTCCTTCTATCGCGTTGTATGCCAGCTCTGCCTGCTGCACCTGTTGTTTGTCCTGCTCCACTGCAGTCGTCAGCTGTTGCGCTTCCTGCTGCAATTTTTCGATTTCGCGCTGCCGCGCCAGCACGCCATGTACCTGGCTGTCCGGGGCATGGAACAACACGCTATGCGCGCCCACCAGATGCCCTTGCGGCGTCACCAGCCACGCACCTGCCGGCAAACTGCTGCGCAGGTTCAGCGCTTCTGCCAGAGTGGGTACGGCGTACACGCCGGACAGCCAGTCTTCCACCACAGGAGCTGCCTGTGCATCCAGGCACTGCACATACTGCGCCAGCGGGATAAAACCGGCGTGTCCTTGCGCGACGGCACGCGAGCCATCCGCCGCAAACACGGCCAGCTTGGCCGGAGGCACTTCGCTCCAGCGCGCAGTGTCATCGAGGTGAGCTACTGCCAGTGCATTAAGGCGTTCACGTAACACTGCTTCCAGCGCATCTTCCCAGCCTGCTTCTATGCGAATAGCCTGCCACAGGCGCGGAGCATGCTCCAGCTGGTGTTTTGCCAGCCAGTTTTTCAGATTCTGGTCCTGGTCGATTTGCTGTTGCAACTGCTCCAGCGCATTGAGGCGGGCATCAATCTGCGCCAGCTGCCGTTCCGATTCCTGTGCGGCAACCCGGCTGCTGCGTCGCGCCTCATCGGCGCCAGGCAGTTGCTGCAGCAGCTGTTCCAGCTGCATTTGCTGCTCGCTGTATTCTGCCTGCATCTCGGCCAGTTGCTGCTGTGTTTGCTGCAGCGCTTCGGTATCTGCCAGCGGCAGATTGTCCTGCTCCAGCTGCAGGCGCGATTTGCGCGCATCCAGCTGTTGCTGGTTGCGCTGGATATGGCCGCGCTGCGATTCTGCCAGCTGCACCTGCTGCTGCTGCAACAGATGCTCGCGCTGCATGGCGTTGTGGCGTTCCTGCTCGGCGCGCGCGGCATCTTCCGCCTGTGGCAGATGCAGGGTCTCGGTTTCGGCGCGGCCCTCATTCACCTCGACCCGCACGGCGGCTTCCTGCTGCTCCTGTTGCCAGTGCGCAAGCAAGCCTTGCGTGCCCTGCAGCTGGCCGCGTTGCTGCTCGATCTGGCGCTCGCCCGCGCTGATCTGTTGCGCCAGGCGGTTGTGCTGATCGTTCAGGAAAGCGAGCTGTTGCTCCAGCCGCGACACTTCGGCGTTGACGGCATACAGCTCGCCCTGCTTGCTATGCAAGGTATCGGCCAGGGTGTAATGCTCGCTGCGCGAGCTTTCCAGCTGGCTTTCTACTTCGCGCAAACGCGCTGTTTCAGCCTCCAGCTCATTCCTGGTTTTCTCCACTGACTGGGCAAAACGCGCGCGGCGCGTTTCCGCTTCCTGCTTGTTCAGCAGCCACAACATGCGTTGCGTGGTATCGCGCCGCCCTTCCAGTTCGCGGTAGCGTTTCGCCACCTCGGCCTGTTCGCCCAGATGTACCAGCTGCTTATCCAGTTCGAACAGAATGTCATCCACACGCAGCAGGTTCTCGCGTGTATCGCCAATGCGCAATTCGGTTTCGCGGCGGCGGTCGCGGTATTTTGATACGCCGGCAGCCTCTTCCAGAAATACGCGCAGCTCTTCCGGCTTGGCCTCGATAATGCGCGAGATCATGCCCTGTTCGATAATGGCGTAGGCACGCGCGCCCAGACCGGTACCGAGGAAAATATCGGTGATGTCCTTGCGCCGCACATTCTGGTTGTTGATGTAGTAGCTGGAGTCGCCGTCACGCTTCAACACGCGCTTGATGGCGATCTCGGCATAGCTGGACCACTGCCCCGCCGCCTTGCCCAGGCTGTTATCGAATACCAGCTCGACGCTGGCGCGCGCCACCGGCTTGCGGTTGCCCGAACCGTTGAAAATCACGTCCTGCATCGACTCCCCACGCAGTGCGGAAGCGCGCGACTCTCCCAGCACCCAGCGCAGCGCATCTATCACATTCGACTTGCCGCAGCCGTTAGGGCCGACAACGCCGACGAGCTGACCGGGCAGCGCAATATGCGTGGGATCTACGAAGGACTTGAAACCGGCAAGTTTGATATGGGATAAGCGCAATTTAAACCAGGCTGAAAACTAACGGGTTGGCGATATAATGCGCTGCATTCTAACCGACACCTACGACATTTCAAAATGACCACTCAACCCGGCAAAAATCTGGAAACTTTCCCCAACCCGAATCCCGGCCGCGATTACCATATCCACATGGAAATACCGGAATTCACCTGCCTGTGCCCCAAGACCGGGCAGCCGGATTTTGCCACGCTGATTCTCGATTACATTGCCGACCAGGCTTGCGTCGAGCTGAAAAGCCTCAAGCTGTATATGTGGTCGTTCCGCGACGAAGGCCACTTCCACGAAGACATGACCAACCGCATTCTGGACGACCTGGTGGCCGTCACCCAGCCGCGCTTCATGCGTCTCACCGCCAAGTTCTACGTGCGCGGCGGCATCTTCACCAACGTCATCGCCGAACACCGCAAGCCCGGCTGGGAACCCGCTCCGCGCGTCGAGCTGGCGAGTTTCGAAACCCAGTCGAATACCCGCGGTTAAACCCATTGTTGTTTCCAGCTTAAATGTTTCTCGGGCTCGATTTCGGCACCACCGGCGCGCGCGCCTGCGTGCTGGATGAAGCCGGAACCATTGCGCATGAACAGCGCAGCGCCTATCGAGATGCCGCCGGACAAACGCCGCAAGACTGGCGCGAAGCGCTGCATGCCCTGCTGCGGGGCCTGCCTCAGCACATTGCAGCGCGGCTGCAACGCATCGCGGTGGATGCCACCTCGGCCACTGTCCTGCTGTGCGATACCGAGCTGCACCCCGTTTCCCCCGCCCTGCTCTACCATGATGCCCGTGCACACGCGCAAGCCGAGCAACTGAAACAGCTTGCCCCGGCTGGGCATAGCGTGTGCAGCGCCAGCTCTGGCCTGGCCAAGTTTCTGTGGCTGACGCAACATGCCGACACCGGCAAAGCCAGCCATTTCTTGCATCAGGCCGACTGGCTCAGCGCATTGCTCACCGGCATGGGCGGCACTTCGGATTACCACAACGCGCTCAAGAGCGGCTATGACGTCGAGCGCCTGTGCTGGCCCGAGTGGGTCACGCGCCTGCCGCACTCGCACCTGTTGCCGCAGGTGCTGGCTCCGGGCAAACCGATTGCGGAAATCAGCCCGGCCGTGGCAGAACATTTCAAACTCAATCCGGTCTGCACCGTGCACGCAGGCACTACCGACAGCATCGCCGCCTTTATCGCCGCGGATGTGCATCAACCCGGCGCTGCGGTCACCTCACTCGGCACGACCATAGTTCTCAAGCTGCTGTCGGAACAGCGCGTGGAAGCCGCACAATACGGCGTGTACAGCCATCGCTATGGCGATCTGTGGCTGGCAGGAGGCGCTTCCAACGCGGGTGGCGGCGTGTTGCGCCAATACTTCTCCGATGCGCAGCTGATTGAATTGAGCAGCCGCATCGATGCCGCAGCCGACAGCCCGCTCGACTACTACCCGCTGCCCCGCACTGGGGAACGCTTCCCTCACAACGATCCAAAGCTTGTGCCGCGCCTGAGCCCGCGCCCCCTTGTCCCGGGCTCAGGGCAGGCGGACGATGTCGCATTTCTGCACGGACTGCTGCAGGGGCTGAGCCGCATTGAAGCCGCCGGCTATGCCAGGTTTGCCGAGCTGGGAGCCACACCGCTCGCATCGGTGACGACTTGTGGTGGAGGCGCGAACAACCCCGTGTGGCAACAGATGCGGGCAAGGTTGCTGGGCGTGCCCGTCACCCGGGCTCGGCATGCCGAGGCCGCGCTGGGCGTGTCACTGCTGGCGAAGCACGCGGGTATAATGCAAATGTAGCTGAGCATACAGCCCTGCTGTAATTTCCCGCATCACCGGAATTTCCCCAACACCGGCAAAAAATTATGATGACCAACACCTTGCAACCCTACAGCTATGACCTGATCAGCTTCGTGCTGAGTATATTGATGCTGG
>JANYJE010000007.1 GCA_025408405.1 Nitrosomonadales bacterium
ACAACACCTCGCCGCTGGACATGAAAAAGCTGATGGGCGATCAGGATTACATCCGCGAGAACCTCTACAGCTACATCCGGGATTTTGCCCCTGCGGTGCGCGACATCTTCGAGCGCTTCGAATTCCACATCCAGATTGACCGGCTGGCGCGGGCTGGCCTGTTGTATCAGGTCACCGAAAAATTCACCAACATCGACTTGCACCCCGAAGCCGTCAGCAACGCGCAGATGGGGCTGGTGTTTGAAGAGCTGATCCGCAAGTTCGCCGAAATCTCCAACGAGACTGCCGGTGAACACTTCACGCCGCGCGAAGTTATCCGCCTGATGGTAAACCTGCTGTTCATCGAAGATGACGACGTGCTTTCCAAACAGCATGTCGTGCGCACCATCTACGATCCCACGGCTGGCACCGGCGGCATGCTCTCCATCGCCGGGGAATATTTGGAAGAGCACAACCCCGAAGCGCGCCTCACCATGTACGGACAGGAACTCAACGACGAGTCCTACGCCATCTGCAAGGCCGACATGCTTATCAAGGGGCAGAACGTCGGCAACATCATTCCCGGCAACACCCTTTCCGAAGACGGCCACCCGCACACGAAATTCGACTACATGCTTTCCAATCCGCCGTTCGGCGTGGAATGGAAAAAAGTCGAAAAGGAAATCCGCAAGGAATACGAAACCCAGGGCTACAACGGCCGCTTCGGCCCCGGCTTGCCGCGCGTGTCCGATGGCTCGCTGCTGTTCCTGCTACACCTCATCAACAAAATGCGTCCGGCCAAGGATGGCGGCAGCCGCTTCGGTATCGTGCTCAACGGCTCGCCCCTGTTCACCGGCGGCGCAGGTAGCGGCGAAAGCGAAATACGTCGTTATGTTTTAGAGAACGACCTGGTCGAAGCCATCATCGGCCTGCCCACCGACATGTTCTACAACACCGGCATCTCCACCTACGTGTGGATACTTTCCAACCGCAAACCCGCACACCGCAAAGGCTTGCTGCAACTCATCGATGCATCATCCTTCTGGCAGAAGATGCGCAAGAGTTTGGGCAGTAAGCGCAAGGAACTGTCGGACGCACACATCGCCGAGATCACTCGCTTGTTTGGTGAATGCATCGAATCAGAAAAGGACGGCAAGCCGATCAGCCGCATCTTCAAAAACGAAGACTTCGGCTACCGGACCATTACCGTCGAACGCCCCTTGCGCGATGCAGCAGGCAAAGTGCTGCTCAACGAAAAAGGCAAACTCAAAGGCAAGCCGCAAACCGATGCCAGCCTGCGCGACACCGAAAACGTCCCGCTGTCGGAAGCCGTGGAAAGCTACTTCAAACGCGAAGTGCTGCCCCATGCGCCGGATGCGTGGATAGATCACGATAAAACCAAAGTCGGCTACGAAATCCCGTTTAACCGCCACTTCTACGTGTTCGAGCCGCCGCGCGAGCTGGCGGATATTGATGTCGAACTCAAGCAATGCACGGATCGGATTTTGGCCATGATTGCGGGGCTGTCGGCATGAGCGTTGCCATGTATAATCCCGCCAACAACACCCCCCAAGCCTATCTGCCAGTTCATCGGCGTGACGCTCAAACCGGGGGGTTACTTTTTCTAGGGGCAGCATGACCAACCTCACCCCCGACACCCACTTCGCCGAAGTCGCCAAACTCATCGCCGCCGCGCGCCAGCGCGCCGTGCAAAGCGTCAACACCACGCTCATCGAGCTGTATTGGCAAGTGGGCGAATACATCAGCCGTAAGATTGAAGCCGCAGAGTGGGGCGATGGCGTGGTCACCCAACTGGCGGAATACCTCGCGCGTACCCAGCCCGGCCTGAGCGGCTTCACCCGCCGCAACCTGTTCCGCATGCGCCAGTTTTATCAAACCTATCAAGGGGATGAAAAAGTCTCAGCACTGCTGAGACAATTGCCGTGGACGCACAACCTCATCATCCTCAGCCAGAGCAAACGCCCGGAAGAACGCGAATTTTATTTGCGCATGGCTGTGCAGGAACAATGGTCGAGCCGCGAGCTGGAGCGTCAATTCAAAACTGCCCTGTTCGAGCGTGCCGTACTTACTCCCGCAAAAGTGTCAGCAGTGCTGACACAAACTCACCCCGAAGCCCTGAGCGTATTCAAGGACAGCTACCTGGTCGAATTCCTCGGCCTGCCGCAAAGCCATGCCGAAGCCGACCTGCACCACGGCCTGCTGCACAAGCTCAAGGACTTCCTCATCGAGCTGGGGCGCGACTTCTGCTTTGTCGGTTCCGAATATCCGCTGCAAGTCGGCGGACGCGACTTTGCGCTGGATTTGCTCTTCTTCCATCGCGGGCTCAATTGCCTCGTCGCCATCGAACTCAAGGTCGGGCGCTTCGAGCCGGAATATCTCGGCAAGCTCGGCTTCTACCTCGAAGCGCTAGACCGCGACATCAAAAAACCGCACGAAAACCCCGCCATCGGCGTGCTGCTCTGCGCCAGCAAAGACGACGAAGTCGTCGAGTACGCCCTGAGTCGCAGCCTCTCGCCCGCCCTCATCGCCGAATACCAGACCCAGTTGCCGGACAAAAAGCTGCTGCAAGCCAAGCTGCACGAATTCTATTTGCAGAACGCACCGGAAGAGGATGAGGCATGAGCCTGCCGCATTATCCAGAATACAAAGCTAGCGGCGTGGCCTGGCTGGGCGAGGTGCCGGGGCATTGGAAGATGCGTAGTCTGCGCTATGCCGCCACCATCCAGAATGGTTCTGATTTCAAGGATTGCGAAGTTGCAGAAGGTGGTTATCCGGTTTTAGGAAGCGGTGGTGAATTTGCACGAATTTCAAAATTCATCTACGACCAGCCTTCGGTTTTGCTGGGTAGAAAAGGCACTATTGATAACCCGCTGTATATCGAGGAACCTTTTTGGACAGTTGATACGCTGTTCTACACCAAGATTGCGGCAGATACGCACCCCAAGTTCTTCTATTGGTTTTGCACTTCCATTCCGTTCGGTTATTTTCAATTTGGGTCGGCTGTGCCTTCGATGACTCAGAATGATTTGTATGGCATCAAAATGCCAATCCCAGCGCCGGACGAACAACAAGCCATCGCCACCTTCCTCGACCGCGAGACGGGGAAGATCGACGCGCTGGTGGCGGAGCAGGAAAAGCTGATCGCGCTGCTGAAGGAAAAGCGCCAGGCCGTCATCTCCCACGCCGTCACCAAGGGACTTAACCCGAACGCCAGGATGAAAGACTCCGGCATAGCCTGGCTGGGTGAGGTACCGGTGCATTGGGAAGTGCGAAGCATCTCTTCGCTATGCACCAAAATTACTAACGGGTACGTTGGCCCAACGCGAGACATCCTTGTTGATGATGGTGTGCGATATTTGCAGTCGCTGCATATTAAAAATAATCGAATCAAATTTGATGATCCGTACTTCGTAACCGAGGAATGGAGCAATGAACACCAGAAATCCATCCTTGAAACGGGCGATGTACTGATTGTTCAAACAGGTGATATTGGGCAAGTTGCGGTGGTAACAGAAGAATTCGCGGGATGTAATTGCCATGCCTTGATTATCGTCGCCCTCAAAAGGTCGGTGATACATGGAGTATGGCTATCGTTAGTTCTTAATTCTGATTATGGATTCCATAGCCTGCTATCTATACAAACTGGCGCACTGCATCCACATTTGAACTGTGGAAATGTAAAAGATTTGTTTATGCCAGTTCCACCACTTGAAGAGCAACAAACCATCGCCGCTCACCTCGACACCGAAACTGCGAAACTCGACACCCTCACCGCCGAAGCCAACCGCGCCATCGCCCTGCTGCAAGAGCGCCGTAGCGCGCTGATTTCCGCCGCCGTTACTGGCAAGATCGATGTACGTAGGTCGGGATTTATCCCGACATGTCGGGAAAGTCGGGCTGAAGCCCGACCTACGGGTGCGTGATGACTTATAACGATTTGCGCAAGGGGCGTGTTTCGCAATCGGGTGCGGTGTATCACATTACGGCGGTGACACAGAACCGGACACCTTATTTCACATCGCTCGATAACGGGCGCAAGGTGGTGCGACAGTTGATGGCGTTACAAACTGAAGGCCGGGCAGAGACGCTTTGTTATGTGGTGATGCCGGATCATTTGCATTGGTTGATGGCGCTGCATCAAGGCAAGCTATCTGAAGCCGTGCAGTTGCTGAAGGGGCGTTCTGCGCACGCCATTGGGCAAGCGATTTGGCAGGCGAATTATTACGATCATGCGGTCCGGCAGGATGAGGATTTGCGCAAGATGGCGCGGTATGTCGTGGCGAATCCGTTGCGAGCGAAATTGGTTGAACGGATTGGCGATTATTCGTTGTGGGATGCGGCTTGGCTGGATGAGACGTTGTCGGAATGATTGGTAGGTCGGGATTTATCCCGACAAGAGGCAGTCGGGTTGAAACCCGACCTACGGAGGTTGCATGAGCCTGCACAAGGAAATTGAATTTGAAAACGACATCTGCGCGTACCTTGCGGCGTACGGCTGGCTGTATGCAGAAAACGACCACACAAACTACGACCGTGCCCGTGCTTTGTTCCCTACCGATGTCATCGCATGGGTGCAGGCCACGCAGCCGCAGGCATGGGAAACGCTGACCAAGAACAATGGTGCGGCAGCAGAGGCCATGTTGCTCGACCGCATCCGCAAGCAACTGGATGACCGTGGCACGCTGGATGTATTGCGCCACGGCGTAGAGATGCTGGGGCTGCGCCAGCCGCTTGCACTGGCGCAGTTCAAGCCCGCGCTGGCGATGAATACCGATTTGCAGGCGAAGTACGCCGCCAACCGTTTGCGCGTGGTGCGGCAGGTGCGTTATTCGCTGCACAACGAAAACTCCATTGACCTGGTGCTGCTCCTCAACGGCATACCGGTGGCGACGGTGGAGTTGAAGAGCGATTACACGCAGAGCGTGGAAGACGCGGTGGATCAGTACCGTTTCGACCGCCACCCGAGGCCGAAGGGGCAGTCTGCCGCCGAGCCGCTGCTGGATTTTCCGCGCGGGGCGCTGGTGCATTTTGCGGTGAGCAACAGTCAGGCGTATATGACTACGCGCCTGCTGGGTGCGGCGACCACTTTCCTGCCGTTCAACAAGGGCGACGATGGCGCTGCGGGCAACCCGGTCAATCCAAACGGACACCGCACGGCTTACCTGTGGGAAGAGGTGTGGGCGCGCGACAGCTGGCTGGAGATTATTGGCCGCTACATCGTGACCAAGCGCGACAGCAAAAAGCAAGTTATCTCAAGTATTTTTCCGCGCTATCACCAGTTGGATGCGACGCGCAAACTGCTGGCGACTGTGCTGGCCGAGCACCCGCAAGGGGTAGGCCGTGGTTGTAAAGACGCTGAAGCGTCAACAACCACGCACGGCGCGGGGCAGAAGTATTTGATCCAGCATTCCGCCGGTTCCGGCAAGACCAATTCAATCGCGTGGTCGGCGCACTTCCTTGCCGACCTGCACGATGCGCAGCACCGGAAGCTGTTCGATTCGGTGCTGGTGGTGAGCGACCGCAATGTGCTGGATGCGCAGTTGCAGGAAGCGATTTTCGATTTCGAGCGCACCTCGGGCGTGGTGGCGACGATCAAGGGCGAGAGCGCTTCCAAAAGCAAGGAGCTGGCCGAGGCGCTTTCCGGCGGCAAGAAGATTGTGGTGTGTACTATTCAGACTTTCCCCTTCGCGCTGAAGGCGGTGCAGGAGCTGGCGGCAACGCAGGGCAAGCGCTTCGCGGTGATTGCGGACGAGGCGCACAGTTCGCAGACCGGCTCGGCGGCGGCCAACCTGAAGGCGGTGCTTTCTGTTGAAGAGTTGCAGGAGTTGGCCGACGGCGGCGAGGTGAGCACGGAAGATTTGCTCGCCGCGCAGATGGCGGCGCGCGCCTCTTCAGGAAATACAGGGGATGCGGGCATTACCTATGTGGCATTCACCGCTACGCCGAAATCCAAGACGCTGGAGTTGTTCGGGCGTCGCCCGAACCCGGCGTTGCCTGCCGGGCCGGACAACCTGCCCGCGCCGTTTCATGTGTATTCCATGCGCCAGGCCATCGAGGAAGGTTTCATTCTCGATGTGCTGAAGAACTACACGCCGTACAACCTGGCATTCAAGCTCGCCAGCGAGGGGCGTGAGTGGGACGAAACGGAAGTGGAACGCAGCGCGGCGATGAAGGGCATCATGCGCTGGGTGCGGCTGCATCCTTACAACATCAGCCAGAAGGTGCAGGTGGTGGTGGAGCACTTCCGCGAGAATGTGTCGCCGCTGCTGGAAGGCCGCGCCAAGGCGATGGTGGTGGTGGGCAGCCGTCTGGAGGCGGTGCGCTGGCAATTGGCGATCGAGCAGTACGTCAAATCGCAGAACTACAAGATCGGTACGCTGGTGGCATTCTCGGGCGAAGTGAACGACAAGGAATCCGGAATCGATCCTTTCACCGAAAACAGCAAGGTGCTGAACCCCAACTTGAACGGGCGCGACATACGCGAGGCGTTCAAAACCGACGAGTATCAGATTTTGTTGGTGGCGAATAAATTCCAGACCGGCTTCGATCAGCCGCTGCTGTGCGGCATGTATGTGGACAAGCGCTTGGCGGGCATCCAAGCGGTGCAGACTTTGTCGCGCTTGAACCGTGCCTACCCCGGCAAAGATACGACCTACGTGCTCGACTTTGTGAATGTGGCGGAGGAGGTGTTGGAGGCGTTCAAGACGTATTACGCCACGGCGACCTTGGCGGGTGTAACCGATCCGAATCTGGTGTACGACCTGCGCGCCAAGCTGGATGCGGCAGGCCATTACGACGAAAATGAAGTCGAGCGCGTGGTGAAGGTGGAGCTGAGTGAAAATTCGGCGCAATACGAATTGAATGCCGCGCTGGAGCCGGTGGCGGATCGTTTGCTGAAGCGTTATGCGACCGCGCGCAAGGCGTGGCAGGACGCGCAGGCGCTGAACGACAAAAAAGCTATTCAAGTTGCACAGGATGAAATGAATGCGCTGCAACTGTTCAAGCGCGACCTTGGCACATTCATGCGGGTGTATGCTTTCCTGTCGCAGATATTCGACTACGGCAACACGGCCATCGAGAAGCGAGCGATCTTCTTCCGCCGCTTGCTGCCGCTGCTGGAGTTTGGCCGCGAGCGCGAAGGCGTGGATTTATCCAAGGTAGTGCTGACGCATCACAAGCTGAAAAATCAGGGCAAACGCACTTTGCCGCTGGGCGTCGGCGAACCGCTGCCGCCGATGACGGAGGCTGGTGAAGGCCAATTGCAAGAGAAGGAAAAGGCGCACCTTGCAGAAATCATCGCGAAGGTGAACACGCTGTTCGAGGGCGAGCTGAGCGACGACGATAAGCTGGTGTACGTGAACCATGTGCTGAAAGGCAAGCTGCTGGAATCCGACATACTGGTGCGTCAAGCCAGCAACAACACCAAGGAGCAATTCTCGAACTCGCCGGATCTTGCTACAGAGATTATGAACGCAGTGATGGATGCCCTTTCTGCGCATACAACAATGAGCAAGCAGGCACTAGATTCGGAGAAGGTGCGTAGCGGATTGAAGGATATTCTGCTTGGACCTGCGCAGCTATATGAAGCACTTCGTGGCAAAGAGCAGCCCAGGACTGGTGCGGGTTAATGAAAATGCATTATGTCTGCTGCACCATACAAAGCGGAAATCTAAAAGATTGGCTGCTAAAGGCTGCATAGGCCGAAGATCAGCCATCCTTTCCTTACTCTGTTACAATACGCCCCGCAACAATAGCTTCAGTCTCGTTGTTGCTACCGATTCCGGTTTTGCTTTACCCCTCCGTCTGCCTAAGACTGGCGCCCTTCAAGGCGACAGGCCGATGTTTATCTAGGAACACACAATGACTTTCGAAAATCTCGGACTCTCTCCCGAAATCCTGCGCGCCGTTAGCGAGCGCGGTTACACCACACCCACCCCGATTCAGGCGCAGGCGATTCCTGCGGTGCTGTCCGGCGGCGACCTGCTCGCGGGCGCGCAGACCGGCACCGGCAAGACCGCCGGTTTTACCCTGCCGATACTGCAGCGGCTTTCCACCAGCACCCCGCACACCGGCACCAAGACACCGATCCGCGCGCTGGTGCTGATCCCCACGCGCGAACTCGCCGCACAGGTCGAGGAAAGCGTGCGCGACTACGGCAAATACCTGAAGCTGAATTCGATGACGATGATAGGCGGGGTGAACATCAACCCGCAGATCAACCGCCTGAAGAGCCGCGTGGATATTCTGGTGGCGACACCCGGACGCCTGCTCGACCACCTGCAGCAGAAAACCGTCGACCTCTCGCACGTGGAAATTCTGGTGCTGGACGAAGCGGATCGCATGCTGGACATGGGCTTCATCCGCGACATCAAGAAAATCATCGCAGTGCTCCCGAGGCAGCGCCAGAACCTGCTGTTCTCCGCCACCTTCTCCGACGAGATCAAGGCGCTGGCCGACAGCCTCTTGAACAAGCCCGCGCTGATCGAAGTGGCGCGCCGCAATGCCACGGCCGAACTGATCACGCAGAAGATTTACCCGGTGGACCGCGAGCGTAAGCGCGAGCTGCTCACCAAGCTGATCAAGGATCACAACTGGTTCCAGGTGCTGGTGTTTACGCGCACCAAGCATGGCGCGAATAACCTCGCGGAAAACCTGAGCAAGGACGGCATCCCCGCCATGGCCATCCACGGCAACAAGAGCCAGGCGGCACGCACGCGCGCCTTGGCCGAGTTCAAGACCGGCAAGCTGCAGGTGCTGTGCGCTACCGACATCGCGGCGCGCGGTATCGACATCAGCGAATTGCCGCACGTGGTCAACTACGAGCTGCCCAACGTGGCGGAAGATTATGTGCACCGCATCGGCCGTACCGGCCGCGCGGGCTCTGAAGGCGAAGCGAGCTCGCTGGTTTGCATCGACGAGCACAAGCTGCTGCATGACATCGAGCGCCTGATCAAGCGTGAAATTCCGGTGGTGCAGGTGCCGGGCTTCGAGCCCGATCCGCGCATCAAGGCCGAGCCTATCCTGAATGGATCGAATCGCGGCCAAGGTGGTCGAGGGCAAGGGCAAGGACGCGGTCAGGGACAAGGTCGCGGCCAAGGACAGGGACGCAGTCAGGGCCAGGGCAGGTCGCAGTCGGCACCTCGCGCAGGTGCAGGTGCTGGCGGGCAAGCGCGTACAGGTACAGGCGGCGGGCAAGCTCGCGCCACTACAGGCGGGCAAGCGCGCACGGGTACAGGCGGCCAGCCACGTGCTGCCGGTCATGCCAAGCCGGCCAGTGCCGTGCCAGCCTTGCACCGCACTGGCGGGCGCGGACGCTAATGAGCGCGCCTTCTGATGAAGTCATCATCGCTGCCACGCAAACGTGGGTGGAGCGGGCCGTCATCGGCCTCAACCTGTGCCCGTTCGCCAAGGCCGTGCATGTCAAGAAGCAGATCCGTTATGTGGTGAGCGGCGCGACCTCTCCCGATGTGCTGCTGGAGGAGCTGATACGCGAGCTGGAAATGCTCGCGGAAAC
>JANYJE010000008.1 GCA_025408405.1 Nitrosomonadales bacterium
GAAACTCAACACGCGCCCCAGAAAAACGCTAAACTGGAAATGCCCTGCTGAAGTCTTCCTTCCTGAAGGCGCTTTTGACTTTAAGACTTACTGGGCAAATCAACTTAACCTTGTTGCACTTGGATCTTGAAACCGCCGGGCATATTTTTCAACCATCCTGAGGGTGTGCACCCCTTCTCCTGATATATGCGTAAACTGCCCGGAGGCCAATTGCCTACCCAAGGCATGGTGATGGGAATCTTCGCTGGTGGCAGTAGTCAGCAGGTCACCCAGACCTGCATAGCTATAAGGTGTTTGCGTTTCGCCGCCAAACGCTTTCACAATGGCCGACAGTTCAGAGATGGCGGTAACCATCAGGTGTCCACGCATGTTGTCTCCCAGCCTTAACTCATCGGATACGCCGAACATGATGGCATAGACATTTTTTAATATCGCCGACCAGGCACGGCCATGCATATCGGCCGTTTGCATGCAGACCAGTGCCGTTCCCTGAAACAGGCTGTGTATTTTCTGAAACTGGTTTAGGTCGGAAGTCACGACATCTGCGAAAGCGTAGCGCCCTAACCTGATTTCCTCCGAAATCATCGGGCCGTACATCACTCCATAGTAATTCCGCTCTGCCAACACACTGGAAAACACCTGTGCAGCAGTCCTGCCAGACTCATCCAAGCCTTTGGCAATGGTCATGCACAAGCTGTCTGGAGCAAGGAATGGCGCAATTCGGGTGGTAATTTCGTAATGCGGATTGACTGGCAGGCAATACAGAATCACCTGCGCCTCTGCGACCTCTTCCTCCAGAGTGGTGTGGTAATCCTTAACCCCGTCCACATCCCAAATGCGCAAATCATGCCGCTCTGCCAGCAGATACTCCATGGCATGCCCCATCTCCCCATAACCCAGAATCAACACCCTGTGCTTCATTGCCAAATACCTCCGAAAAAACTTCATGGCCTGTAAACTACGCAGTATTCAGGTAAACAAAAAATGACTAGCAAACACCTCATTTTCGTGCCGGGTAAAAATCCCAAGCCCCGTGCCGCGCAGCATCGCGAATTGCTCTGGCGCACCCTCATTGAAGGAGTGCGCCGCGCGGATAGCAGTGTTGCCGATACACTACAGCCCCACCAGGAACAATTCCACCTGGTCAGCTGGAACTACCTTTACTACCACGGCTACAAGGATATCACCCGCGAGATTCCATGGATCGACGCACTCATCAACAAACATGGCCCCACAAAACAGGATATCGAGGAAGCCAACTCCTGGAATATACGGATAAGCTGTTTTATTCTGAATCTGGCGGACCATATACCCGCGCTGATACGGTTTCTGCCGGAAGAGGTGCGCAGCACTGACCAGGAAATTAAACATTATTTTACCAATGGCGATAACGTGGCAGCTGATATTCGCAAATTGTCAAAACATGTATTGCGCCCCTTGCTGCAAAAACAAGAGCCCATACTGCTGATCGCTCATAGCCTGGGTTCAGTTATTGCCTACGATGCGTTGTGGGAACTGACTCATCAGGAAGGGCTGCACGGAAAAGTAGACTTCTTGACCATAGGCAGCCCGCTGGGCATGCACTATATACAGCGACACCTGATGGGCATGAACAAACGCGGCAGGAAAAGCTATCCCGGAATGATAGCTCACTGGATAAATTTATCCGCTGAAGGCGACCTCGCCGCCCTGAACCGCAATTTTCACGACAGCTTCAAGGCGATGCGTGAGCAAGGTCTGGTTGAATCCATTGAAGACCACTGCCAGGGAATCTACAATTTTTTCCGCACCAATGAAGGCCTGAACAGACATCGTTCCTATGGCTATCTGGTCAACCCGGCAGTAGGAAGCATCATTGCAGACTGGTGGAAGCGGCATTAAGTTTAGAGGATGGTTTTTTTGAGTCGCATCCAGCTCAGCACAGAAATTGCCAGTGTTACCACCACCCCAAAACCTGTCGCTGCGGCAACCGCAGAGAGCCCCGCTCTGGTCATCAGAACGTAGATACCCACCATCAGCATCATGCTGAAGTTTTCAAAGAAATTCTGTACGGCAATGGCATGTCCTGAACCGACTGTTTGATGGCCGCGTTCCTGCAGCAGCGCATTCAGCGGTACAACATAAAATCCACCACAGGCTCCTATCAGCACCAGCATGATGGCCGCTGTCGGCATGGCCGTGACATGGGCAAACACCATGATCAGCAGGCCGATCAAGATGCCCGCCGGCAGTGCGCGGTTGACAGTGTGCAGGTACACGTAACGCGCCGCTGCCGCAGCCCCCAGAGCGATACCTATGGCAACCGCCCCGCTCAGATTGGCCGGTGTCTGGTTGTCCACGATCAGCAGCGCCGCAGGAACCCACGCCACCAGCAGAAAACGCAGTGTACTGCCGGTACCCCAGAACACACTGGTGCCTAGCAACGAGAAACGCGCATCGGGATTCTTCATCAGCGTGCGCAGCGAGTCCCAGAAATCCCTGACCAGCGGCAGGAAAGCCAAGTGTTCTCCCGGATGCGCTGCAGGCAGCTTAGGGATAAACAGGTTGGCCACGGCAGCCAGCAGATAACAGGCAGCCACCGCAGCCAGCGCGCCGCTCACTGACCAATCCGCCAGCACGCCGCCCAGAACGGCGCCGAGCAGGATGGCGACGATGGTGGAGCCTTCCATCAGGCTGTTGGCCTTGACCAGTTTATCCGGCCCGACCATCTCGCCCAGGATGCCGTATTTGGCCGGCGAATAAGCGGCCGCTCCGATGCCGACCAGACTGTAGGACAAAAATGGGTTGAGCCCGAGCAGCATGGCAGCAGCACCCAGAAATTTCATGGCATTCGCGATCAGCATGGCACGGCCCTTCGGGATAGCGTCCGCAAAGGGGCCGACAAAAGGCGCGAGAGCAATGAAGGAAAAGGCAAACACCTCCTGCAACACGGGAGTGAGCCAATCCGGCGAGTGATTCAGCTTCAGCAAGGCAATGGCGGCAAACAACAGCGCGTTGTCGGCCATCGCAGACAGGAACTGCGCAACCATGACAGCCGACATGGCAGGTGAAAATAATCCGTATTGCGCGACGCATTGCTCGTTTATGCTCTTCATGCTTTTTGTACTCTCAAAAAATTTGCGTGTCTAAAAATCCCTGCAGAAAATTCATGCGGCTACGGATGCAAGCTGTACTACCGCAAGACATGCCCCTATTCTACAGTCACCGCCCTTATCTGCTGATCCCAACACGTAACTCGCGCACGTCGGAACGTCCCTGCTCGTCCACCGCACGTACCAGAAATTTTCCACTGCGTCCCGGCTTCCATACCAAGGGTGTGCCGGGGCGGGAATCGCCGACGTAGGCATCGTTGACGAACCAGTAGAGCGTGTGCACCTCGCCGCTGACGTTAGCGGTCAATGGCACGCTCTCGCTTTCCACACGTCCTGCGCGCAGCTGGTATTCCACACCGCGCAGAGGTGAGGTGATCGCCGGTGGCGCACCCTGAACGGACTCCTGCCCGCACAGCAAGGCCGGTGGCTGACGGCGCGGCATGCCCGCCTTGATGAACAGGCGCTGGATATCCGAGGGCCAGAATTCGAACACCTCTACTTTTACATGGCGCGGATCATACGGCGGGCACGCCTGACGCCCGGTGCGGGTGTCGATGGTCACCGGGCGATGGATGTCGCTCACGCGGATTGGCGATTTTCCGGGGATGAACAGGGTCTTGCTGCGCAATGGACAATAGCTGTTGGGCAAGTCGCCCGAGGCGGCACACACCTCCACCTGAATCAGATTGGGCGGGTCACGGAAGATCGGTTCCTGCAGATTAGGCTGCATGGCCTGCACCGCGTCCACCATGCGGAAGAACAAGGGCGCCGCCGCCTGCGCCCCGATAAACGCAGGGTTGCCCTCGCCGTCGAAATTTCCCACCCACACCGCCAGCACGTAAGGACCGAATATTCCCACCGACCAGGCATCGCGAAAGCCCCACGAGGTCCCTGTCTTCCACGCCACAGGCAATCCTGCGCGCGCGCCTATGGCACTGTCGGGACGCGGGTTTTGCCGCAACATGTCGATCACCATGTAGCTGGCCTCTTCCGACAACAGGCGTTCCAGCGCCACACTGGCATCGCCTGCGCGATAGCGCAGCGGTTTCAATTCGCCGCGATTGGCCAGCATGGCATACAGCGCGACCATCTCTTCCATGGTAACCTCGCCGCCCCCCAATGCCAGTGCCAAACCGTAGTGAGACTCGCTGGCCATGCGGCTGACCCCGGCATTTTTCAGCAGGTCGTACAAGCCGGGCTTCGATAGCCGTGCCGACAATGCCACTGCCGGAATATTGCGGCTGCGGATCAAGGCATCGGTGGCAGAGATGGGGCCGACAAAATTGCCGTCGAAGTTTTCCGGATTGAATGCGCCGAAATTAGTGGGCGTATCTTTAAGAATAGAGCGCGGGTGAATCAGGCCTTGATCCATGGCGAGCGCATAGATGAAGGGCTTCAGCGTGGAGCCCGGCGAGCGCTTGGCCAGCGTGCCGTTGACCTGGCCCTCGATCTCATCATCGAAGAAATCCGCCGAGCCCAGCACCGCTTTTACTTCCATGCTGCGGTAGTCCAGCAGCATGGCCGCCGTATTGCGTATGCCGATGCGTCCCACCTGCGCGAGATAGCGCTGCGCCTGCCGTTCCAGGGTTTGTTGCAGGCGCAGATCGAGCGTGCTGTGAATTTCACTGCTGACTGCCGCGCCGTGGCTGGCGTGATCCGCCAGCAGCATGGCGGCGGCATGGGGCGCGGCAAACGGCAGCTTGCCCACTCCGCGCAGATTGAGCGGCAAGGTCAGCAAGCCCGCCTGCTCGCGCGCCTCCGCATGCTCCTGGCACCACAGCTCAAACAGGCGCGCGCGTGCCGCAACCAGATTGAGCGATGTTTGCTGCGACAAGCTGCGATGCGCCGGTGCCTGCGGAATCACCGCCAGCGTAAGTGCCTCGGGCAGGCTCAGACTATGGGTGCGCTTGCCAAAGTAAATCAGGCTGGCTGCCCCTACCCCCTCGACATTTCCGCCATAGGGGGTCAGGTTGAGATAAGCCTCCAGAATTTCGCGCTTGGAATAAAGCAGCTCCAGTTCTGCGGCCCGCACAATCTGCCAAAGCTTGCCACCCACGCTGCGGCTGTTGAGATGGTAAGTCAGCCGTGCCAGTTGCATGGTGATGGTGGATCCGCCCTGCTTGTCGCCGTGCGCGGTGTGCAGGCTGGCGCGCAACAAGGCCACAGGGTCGGCTCCAGGATGCCAGTAAAAATGCTTGTCTTCTTTCAGCAGAAAAGCTTCCACCAGTTGCGGCGATATCTGCTCAATAGGCTGCCATAAGCGGTAGCGCTCATCCGACGACAAGGCCAGACGTAGCAAGCGCCCCTGAGTATCGTAGATCGCGGTGGAGGACGGAGCGAAGCTCGCGAGCGGCGGCTTGGGTGCCAGCCTAGCTGCTAGCACCAGCAGCACCATCACGCCAAACGCAATGCTGAACCAGCGCCAGCGCCCGGTAGTTATCCGTGCAGTGATGCTGTCAATACTTTGGGCAATGTTCCTGGCAGGAAAGCTGAAAGAAATTTTACGCATCTACTATTCAGGGGGATTCGAAATCAAATGTGTAATGTGAGATGCAAAATTGGGTTGGTGTAAATTTTGATGATCAATATTGAAACGCTTCCTGAAAGTTCGCTTTGTGCCGAAGTGTGCTCTCAAGGCATTATTTAGACTTCCCCTATTTTTGTTTACACATTGCGAACGTCCGCTCATGGACACAACTATCCTTTGATATTGGCACGTCAACAGCAATTTAATCTGCATGAAATTGCTGTTACCAACTCACCCCGTCGTTTCAGCGTACTTATTTTTTCTCCACCGTGATGCTGTCCGCCAGGGAGCGCGCCTGCACTTCGCGTTCGTACATGGATTCACCATACGCGGGTGGCGACACGAAAACGCCGGCATTGGTGGCACGAATGCGATACACGAATTCCTGGATATTGCTGCCAGCACTGCCGTAAATCACGATGCGATCTTCGCGCACATCGGCGTAATCCGGGTGCCAGCCTGAAGGAGATGAACCCAGCGGCGAAGTCCAGGCGGATTCTTCTTCCTCCCTGCCCTGCGCGCCGCTATCGCCTTCCCCGTCGCCCTCGCCTTCACCCTCATCTTCGCCAGCATGAGAGCGGGGGCGCACCGGCGCTTCGGCGCGTTCGTTGATACGCTCGCGCGTCGAGGGCAGCCTGGGTTCCATCACCACCTCGAAGCCGCCCGGCAGCAAGTCCACCAGCGCCACGTCATTGACCCTGTCACGCCCCATGGCGCGGAAACGCAGATGTACCTCCAACTCCTGCCCCAGCTTCACCGTCTTCACCGTTTTTCCTGACAGGTCGGTATATTCGCGCAGAATCTCCAGGCCGTTCTTTATCACCTGGTTAGGCAACTTGCGATCGAAGCCGGATTCATTCACCACATAATAAGCGGCAAGATTGGAGCCGTTGCCGAATTGCAGGTGCGCGGCATCGGCAGAAAACTCCACCTGCGGTATCGAGTTGGCCGGCAGTTGCACGGGGCGGGATTTTCCATCGCGTAGCAGCTCGGTCAGGGTCAGGGTTTGCCCCGGAAGTTTCTCCGCCAGCGTCGCCACTGCGTCCAGTGCCAGGATGGTGTAGGCTGAAGAGAAGGTGTTGTACATTCCCTGCTGCATGGGCTTGACCAGCGCGGCCAGGGCATCCGCCTGCAGCTCTTTCATGCGCTGCGGGAAGTGCCTGGCAGTCAGGTAAATAAGCTGTGCATCACGGCTCATGCTGTCGTAATAAGGCGAGTAGTTTTTCTGCACGGCTGGTTTCAGCCTGCCGAAGATGCGTCCTGCCAGTCCCTCCTGTTTCATCATCTGGTAGGACGCAGCCAGATAGCCCGCCGCAATATCCTGCTCCCAGTCTTTGGCATAGCGTTCTTCCAGGCGCTTTTGCAGTGTGGTGGCCAGATTGGCCGTCACTTCACCCTGGCGCGTGAGCAGGTAGATAGCATAGGCGCGCGCGCGTTCGTCAGCCAGGCTTGCGCCTTCGCTGGCGGCCAAATGGCGCAGATAGGTATTGCCGTTTTGCAGCATATCCGCTGGGACCGGATGGCCGTGCTCCTTCGCCTCCAGGATGAAGTGCTGCGCATACACCGACACAAATTCCACCACATGGTGGTTGGATGCCCATAGGCCGAATCCGCCTTCCGCATTCTGGCGCGAACGCAAGACGGCCAGCAGGTCGAGCAGATTCTTGTCGCTGCTGGAGCGCACGTAGCCGAATTCCGGGCGCTCTCCCAGTATCAACGCAGGCATGCCCTGGCTCACCAGTTGCTCGGTACAGGAGTAAGGGAAGCTGCCCAGATACGACACCAGGCCATGGGTCAGTCCCAGCGGCAAATGCGAGAGGCTGGCTTGCAGATGGCGATGGTGCGGATACATGTCGCGCGTCACGGCTACTTTGGCCGTGGTGTCGGTGACAGTGCCCATCTGCAGTTTGGTCATGTACGCCAGTGCCGGGCGCACGCTGATATCCGTGGAAATTTTCCCTGTGACAGCACCCAGGCTGGCATTGAAAGCCAGTGTGGCCGAACCCAGATTGTCTTTGGCGCGGATGCGGAACACGGTGGAAGTTTCGCGCATTTCGCCCACTTTCAGCTCTGCCTGTGCCGCTCCCACCACTTCCAGATGCGCGGAGGGCTTGACGCCGACCTTGACGCTGGCATTGGGTCCGGAACCGCTCAGGTTGTTGGCAACCCCCACGCTCACGTCGAATTCGTCACCCGGTGTGACGGTCGTCGGCGCATTGGGCGACAGCACGATGTCGCCGCGCGCCACCAGCTTTTTCTCGAACACGCCGACGGCATCGTCGGATACCGCCACCGCCATCAGGCGCACCGAGCCGTTGAAGTAGTCCGGTACTGTCCATGTGAGTTCGCGCATCTCCGGCCCACTCGTGACGATGCCGGACCAGTAGACCACCGGCTTGTCATGCTTGCGTTTGAACGGGTTGAGATGGCGTCCCAGCGCGGCTTCTGCATCGCCGCCGGGAGCGGCCGCCGCCATCAGTTGACGGTATTCCGGCAGGATCAAATCGAGAATCTGTTGGGTACGCACTTCCAGAGCGCGCTTCTGGAAGAAGTAGCCCAACGGGTCTGCGGTCTTGTAATGCGCCACTTGCAGAATGCCTTCGTCTACCGCAAACACCACGATTTTCGCAGGCCGCTCGGTGCTGTAAGCCAGCTTGACGGTATCGCCCGGTTTCACCAGATCCGGCGCGCGCAGGCTGATCGGGTTCTTGCGCCTGTCCATGTTGACCGAGAACGGCTGCACGCCATAGGCCAAGGGACTGGTATAGATTTCCTCCGATGACGGGTCGCGGATGAATGCCACGCTGACGTAGCCATTGCCTTCCAGCCCTTGCGGCACGCGAATGCGCTGGGTCGAGCTGGTGGTGCTGGTCTTGAACCAGGCATGGCTGTACACGCGGTCGCGCTCGATGGTGATCAGCCCCGCACCGGTGTAGGGCGCACGTATCTGCAACTCGATTTCTTCTCCCGCTTTGTAATCGTGCTTGCTCAGGGTCACCTGCAGCTCGGCATTGCGCTCCAGCGAACGGCTGAGGTTGCCCTTGCCGGCCACGCTGTATTCGATGCGCGCCAATACCAGGCCTTCCTTATTGCGCAACTGGTAGGCAAAACTGCCCGGATTACTGGTTTCCAGATTCAGCTGGTTCCCCTTGGACGAGAGGGTAAACGGCTTCTCGCTCAGCACAACTTCCTTAGGACGCGATTCGTAACGGTAGGTACCGTTGTTCTGGCGGGTCAGCACCGAGACATATTTACGCTCGATCTGGGCCAGGGTGAGGTCGCTCGCCGTAACGCGCTGCGCCTTGGAATTGACTGCAATCAGGTCGATCGCCCGCTCCCCCGCGCGCGCCACATAGGCGAGGTCACCATCGGCCTTCCAGCCCACCAGATACGGCATGCTCGATACCAGCGTGGCAGCCTCCGAGGTGACGCTGCGTCCGCCTTCCGCCTCGAAGCCCTGCGCGATCACGTGCACACGATAGGTGGCACGGTCGAAACGGGTCAGGTTTAGATCGAATTCGGCTTCGCCCTTTTCACTGGTCGTGGTTTCTGCCAGCGGCTCGATGACCTCGTCCTTGGCGCGCAACGGATCATAGAACTGATAACCGCGATAGCTGGCAAACGTGGGGAATGCCGGTGTCAGTGTGAGCGTCGCCGTCACGCGGCGGTTTTCTGCCGGTGTGCCAAAGAGATTTTGCAGTGTCACTCTGGCCTTCAGGTCTTGCGGCGAAACCCAGCCTTCCACAGCCTCGGCGGATAGGCGCGTGGTCATCTTCATGCGGTCGGGCTGAAACTCCTGCACCTTCACCGCCACTGAACCGATCTGGTTGGAAGGCAGGCCGTCCTTCACGATATACAACTGCACGTTGTAATCGCCGGTGGGGGCCGTGTCTTGCGTGGAAAATTTCAGCTCCTCAAATCCGCTGCTGGAGAGTTTGAGTTTCTCGCGCTTGAGCACCAACCCGCGCGGGTCGGTGACTTCAGCCTCCAGCGGCACACCTGCCAGATGGCTGCCCCAGTCCGCGGATTTTACGATCATGCCGATGCGAACCTCATCTCCCGGCCGGTAAATGCCACGATCTGAAAACAGGTAAGCCGACAGCTTGCCGCTATCGGCCGCGTTAGACACACCACCCACATCGAAGCGCGAGAAATTGAGCATGCGATCGCGGCTCGATACGGGCAGGAAAGAAGTGTCACCGCCTTGACGTACCACATACAACACAGGCTCGCGCTCATGGTCGTAGCCTTTCAGGTCGGGCATCTGCGCCCGCCCTGTCACATCCGTCATCTTGGATGCAACCGGCATGCCGTTCTTGCCAATGACCTCTACCGTAGCGTTGCTTACCGGATGGCCGCTGTGGATGGACTGCACGAATACATCCTGGCTGCCATCAAGATTTTTCTTCACCAGGATGCCCAGATCAGTGACGACCACCAGCCGCTTGTCGACGATGCCGGTGCTGCGTTTGTTTTTAACATCGTAGGACTCAACCTTGAGCAGGAATATGCCGCGACGCCCGCCTTCAGCGGAGAGGTAGCGAGAAAAATCGACTGCGCTGTATTGCGGCCTGCCCTCGATCCCGCCCGGAAACTCCACCACTTCGGTGAAGCGCTCGGTGAGGTTGCTTTCATTGAAGTTGTAGGCAAAGTCCGGGCGCGAGTATGAACCATCACTCATACTCACCAGATGCTGCAATTGCTGCGGCAGCAAACGGCCGATTTCAATCTGCATGGCCTCTACATCGCGTGCCAGCACCGGTAGTTTTTTCTCGCCTGACATGGCCAGCAAGGAACCTGTAGCCATGATGCGCAGCTGCCTGGGGAAGGGTTGCACGCGGATGCTGCGATCCACCGTATCGGCCAGCAGATAGCCGCCTTGCGATTTCACACCCTTGCTTACCTTGAGGTAAACAAACCGGCCCGCATCGGCCTTGTATTTGAAGCTGTGCGTTTCCGTGCTGTCGCGCTCGGCAGCCAATGCCTCCAGCTTCAATGGCTCGGACTTCTTGAGGATGTCGGCGCCGAGGCGCGCGGTGTCATACCACTGGAAAGGATGTTTGCGCTCCTGTTCTGGAGTGTCCGGATGATAAACAGGCAAGAGCCAGGCCTGAACCTTTTCCAGCGATTCCTTCTCGGAAACATCGGAACTGAAGTTCACCACGATTACGCGATCCGGCTCGAGCTGGTCATTTTCTACCTGCGACAGGTTAAGCTCGCGCACCTTCAGACTGTACAGCCCAGAAATGGTGATCGCCCTGGAACTGGCTTCCGTGGTGGGCTTGCCCCCCTGAGCCGCACGCACACCGGAGTCTATGCTCAGATCCAGCCGCAGGTCTTTGGCGGGGATAGGCAAGGGCTCTGAATGGATATAGGCATTGAGCCTGAGCCTGTCATAGCTGACACGGAATTTGGTTTCCTCGGCTCCGATGCCAAAGAATCCGCTGCTTTTCCCGCCTTGGCGCAACTGGATGCGTTTTTCAAAATCGGCCGTATCGACCGGATGGGTAAAGGTAACCGTAGCCACCACCTTCTTCGCAGCGCTATCCACCGGATCCTGATAAAACTGCACTTCACTGATATTGGCACTGAAAGCGGCCGTATGAAAACGTGTGCTGTAGTCATCCAGCACAACATGTTCGGCGATGAGTTCGCGCCTGAAATCCACGCTGTACTCTGCACCGACTGGCCAATCGGCCTTGGGCGTGAAGCGCAGACGGCGGTCATCCAGCCAGCGCCACGTCCCGTCGATGCCGGGCGCTATCTCTACACCGCTGCGGATCTCTTTGCCAATACGGTCTATCGGCGCCACCGAGTGGCTGAATAGCACCGTCACTGGCTCTGGCTTGGCATTGGGCTCCTCGATCCGGGTGCGCTCCGGATTATTGAGGGTATAGCTGGCCTTGATAGGCTTCGGCTGCTGCTCATACCACCAGTACCCAGCTGACGCCACCACCAGCGCTACCGCCAGGCCAGCTCCTACCTGCTTGGCCCGCCGTGGATTGGCTGCCATCCAGACTTTTGCCTGGCCATAGACATAACGGAAGGTAGCGCGAAAACCACGGATAGTCATTCCTATCCAGATTGGCCACTGATAACTCAGCTTGCCCAATAATAAACCGGCCAGCCAGCGCACAGCCTGCCACAGCCCCAGCAACAAGGAGAGAGAGAACAGGAGAAAGCGCCCCAGCGCACGTATTCCCGCAGTTGCCCGACGTAACAGGTTCGCCAACATAATCCCCATCCCCAAGAGTTGTGATGTTCCGGTCGCAGCTTTAAGCGCGGCGTCACATTAGCACAAAGTGTTGTATTTTGATTACGATCGACCTCTGCCAAATTAACCATTAATCGTGTCATTGCACATTTTGTGCTCACGGGTGCTTGTAATTGGCACAATGTCTTGCTACAGTGCCTCGTCTTTTAACCACAAGGGAGTGTAATAAGATGAACAAGGCAGAACTGATTGAAGCAGTAGCAAAGTCCACAAAACAAACCAAGACCAATGTTGAAGAGACACTGAACGCGCTGATGGCTGCTGTTCAGGCTTCTCTGGTTAAAGGCGATAACGTTCAGCTGATCGGTTTCGGCACATTTGCTGTTGAAGCCCGCGCCGCACGCATTGGCCGCAATCCAGCCACTGGTAAAGAGTTGAAGATTCCAGCCAAGAAGGTTGCGAAATTCAAGGTTGGCAGCAAGCTGAAAGACGCTGTTGCTGGCTCCAAGGCAAAGAAGAAATAATCAGCAGTTAAAGCAACATTAATAATGGCGGCCCGTAACAGGTCGCCATTTTATTTTCTATTGCAGTCGTGCCCTCACTGGAATAGTCCTCCGGCATCCGCCAGAATTCAGCGCCAGTCTATCTCTGCCCTCCCCTGGGATCGCAACCATTGGTTGATCCGTGAAAACGGGCGGCTGCCCAAAAATCCCCTGTAGGCAGAGAAAGGCGATGGGTGGGCCGACTGGATTACCAGGTGCAATCCGTTATCCGGAATCAATTCGCGCTTGCCTTGTGCATGTTTACCCCATAACACAAAGGCCACTGGCTGCTCCGAATTAGCCAAGGCCGCAATAACGGCATCCGTCACTTGCTTCCAGCCGACATTGGCGTGTGAGCCAGGACTGTCCGGTGCCACTGTAAGCGCGGTGTTGAGCAACAGCACCCCTTGCCGGGCCCAGCGAGTCAGGTCTGTCGCCTTGGGCGGTACCACACGTACATCATCCGCCACTTCACGAAAGATGTTGCGCAACGAGGGCGGCATTTTTATTCCTTCCGGCACGGAGAAGGCCAAGCCGTGGGCCTCGCCTGCACCATGGTAAGGATCCTGCCCGAGAATAACCACGCGTACATCAGCGGGAGCCAGCAACTCCAGCGCACGATAGCGCAATTCCGGTGGCGGGTAGGCCTCTCCATCAATAGCAGGTATATCGGATTGCAGCAGCCCGCTAAAACTCATCCAGTTGTCAGGAAAATTACGCAACACTAATCTCCACATTTTTTGTATCACCCCGCTGGAGCATATATGCTTCGAATCATTGCAACAAGATCATAGTAAAATGAGCCTGTGGCTGGTACAGGCTCATTCTGTTACCTCGGCGCAGTTGGAATAACTTCCAAATCCCATTTATAGAGAACACCTGAATATGTCCAATCACATTAAATCGCTGCTGCAACTGGCGGCACAAAATGATGTTGAAGCGCAATTTGAACTTGCCGAAGCCTACCGCACTGGCGACGACACGGCAGAGGATTTTGCCGAAGCCTTGCGCTGGTATCGCGCTGCCGCCGAGTTGGGACATGCGGATGCGCAAAATAATCTGGGGGCCATGTATCTGGCAGGCATGGGGATCGATAAAAATCCGCTTGCAGCAGTTTACTGGTACCGCAAGGCGGCAGAGCAGGAACATGTGCATGCTCAATTCAACCTGGGCATGCGCTACCTGATGGGCAGCGGCGTCGAACAAAGCGATGAGGATGCCGCACACTGGTTGCATGCGGCGGCCGAACAGGGTGACTTGGAAGCCATCACCCAACTCGGCACGCTTTATCAACTGGGGCGCGGCGTGGAGCAGAATTTTGTGGCGGCGGCTGATTTGCACACGATCGCCGCCATGGAAGGCGACATGGCAGCCATCGCAAGCCTTGCAGATTACCGTGAAGAAATTGAACTTGCAGCACTCAATGGCAGTATCGTGGGCGCGCTGTGCATGGCCAAGATTTATGACAGGGGGCTGGGCGTTGAAATCGATCCCGCACAGGTATACGCCTGGTTTCGCTGGGCCAAGTTGCATGGGAAATTCGATGATGCTCCGGACGAACTGGATGAGTGGGAAAGCTATGTAAGTGTGGTGACCAGCGCAGATGAGGTGGAGCGTGGCCGCGCGCTGCTGGAAGAAATGCGTATGCGCGCCGATACGGGACTGGTTGAATAGGGCAGTCTAAGTGCACTCCAGCAGCGGGTAGTTGAAGCGTACCGCTCTGTGAGACACAGGCTTGATGGCAGCCGCCATGGACAGCACGTTGCCGCCATACTTGTAGTTCACGCCATGCATGGCCTGCAGCAATTTCAGGTGTTTTTCCTCACGTTTTTTTTCCACCTGCTGAAACAAATCAAAATCGTCGCTACGGCTAGGAGCGATCTCCGTCGCTATCAAACCACAGGCACGATAGCTCTGTGCCAGGCCGAACATTTCTTCCAGCGCCTTCCCTGCGGCATCAGCCAGCAGAAAATAATCCGCCGTAGGATGTGACAGCAGCGCGGACAGCAGCTGTTTCTCAAACGATTTAAGCGTCAGCATCACGATGAGGTTGCGGGTGGTCAGGCGTTTTTCAATCAGTTCTTTTGACAAACGCATGGCGTGGCGCAACAAATGCGAATGAATGACGGCCTTGTCCTGGGTCAACTGCCCCATGGAAGCGGTACGCGAAACGCTCTTGGGCAACTGCGGCTGGATAATTAGCGGGTAGATTGGAGTGCCACGCAGCTCATGCCAAAGATCGGTGCCTGCCTTGCCCAGCAGACGCTTTATTTCCCTTTCACTGGCGTTGGCAAAGTCAGCGGCTGACTGCATGGAAAATTTATTCAGCAAAACCTCGCGATTTTCCCCCACACCGGGGATGTCACGCACTTTGAGATGCTGCAAAAATTCATTGATACGCTTGCCGGTGACGATGGTTGTGCCATTGGGCTTGCGGTATTCAGAGGCCATTTTAGCCAATGTCCGGGTGACTGAGATACCGACAGATACCGTGATTCCTACCTCCTGCTGCACCACCGCACGAATCTCGTCGGCAATCTGTTCGTAGGATTTCTGGTTCAGGCTGCGCAACCCTTTCATATCCAGAAAGGCTTCGTCTATGGAGTATTCCTCAACCGCAGGGCTATAGCGCCTGAGTATGGCGAACAGTTTGTCGGAAATTTGTCCGTAGTATTGAAAATCGGCCGAAAGGAACGCAGCATCGGGTAATAGTTTTTTTGCATCCCATACCGTCATGCCCGTCTTGATACCCGCCGCCTTGGCATCATAGGTCTTGGCCACGATGCAGGCGTCCTGGCTAGACAGAACACACAGCGGAACTCCCTTCATATCTGGCCTGCGCAACAGCTCACAGGATGCATAAAAACAGTCCGCATCCACATGCGCAATAGCATTAGGCCAGCTGGAAACGAGCATATTGGTCTGCTATTTGTATTTTCTGAATTGGCCTACAACGATGCCAAATATTTCGAGGTCGCCTTTGGGGCGGATGACCGGATAGGCCTTGTTGGCAGGAATCAGTACGAATGCTCCCTTGTCACGGCCCAATGTCTTGAGGGTAAATTCGTTGTCCACGATGGCAATAACCATATCACCGATGTTCGCCATGTTGCGCTTCTCCACCACCACCGTATCACCGGGCATGATGCCTGCATCAATCATGGAATCGCCCTTGACGTTAACCAGCACAGTGCTGGAGGGCTGGTTGACGAGATATTCATCGATGCTGAGGGTATCATGGCGCACATCCCCAGCCGGACTGGGGAAACCGGCACGCACGCTATCAAAAATGGGGCGCTCGAAAAAACGCTTGCCCGGTTTAAGACGCTTTTCCGGGGTGGATTCCAGGAAGCCCGCGAGCTTGAGCCTGGCCACCAATGCCGCCACTGCGGATTTTGATTTAAATCCCAGCAACATCATGACGGTTGAATACGGGGGCAATACGCTATTGTCGGCGTAATAGTCTTGCAGCTTGGCGAGATAGTTGACGTCTTGTTCCATGTCGCACACAATATTGAACGAACGTTCGTTTGTCAACCCCCGATGAACAAACGTGTCACTAGAAATGACATGGCTGTGTGCTGAATTTTCCAATCAATTTTACGGCGGCATTCAATGTGCGGCATAATTCGCCCGCTTTGCCGGTACGCCGTATGGCTGAAACATGAGTCCGCTGCATAGAAAAACCGCACAAATGGTTTACAGAAAACATTATGTACTTCCTCCAAGTTTATAAATAAATGGCAAAAAATACTTACGACGAATCCAGCTTCAAAGTCTTGCGCGGCCTCGAGCCGGTGCGCCAGCGCCCCGGTATGTATACCAATCTGGAATCCCCCAACCACCTGATTGCCGAGGTTGTAGATAACGCATGTGACGAGGCACTGGCCGGATACGCCAAGAATATCTTCGTTACCGCTCACCTCGACGGTTCCGTGTCTGTGCAGGACGATGGGCGTGGCATCCCTGTCGGCATCCATGCAGAAGAAGGTGTCTCTGTGGTTGAGGTGGCATTTACCGTGCTGCACTCCGGCGGCAAGTTCGACAAGGATTCTGGCGGTGCCTACAAATTTGCCGGCGGCCTGCACGGGGTGGGCGTGGCTGTTACCAACGCCCTGTCCACCAAGGTAGAAGTTACGGTATATCGCGATGGCGGGGAATATTTTCTCCGCTTCAAGAATGGCGTAGCAGAGGCACCTGCCGCACGCGTAGGCGATTGTCCCAAGAAGAAAACCGGAACCTCGGTGCGTGCCTGGCCAGATCCAAAATATTTCGATGTACCCAACGTCATACTGCCGCAACTGGAGCGCTCATTGCGATCCAAGGCGGTGTTGCTGCCTGGGGTGAGCGTCACCCTGCACACCGAGAAAACCAATGAAACCCGCTCCTGGTCCTATCCAGACGGGCTGCGCGGCTATCTGACCGAGGCCATGTCGGAGCTGGAACTGGCCGTGCCTATTTTTGCCCAGGAGAAATTCATCCCGAAGGGCGGCGACAGCGGCTATGCCGAAGGTGAAGGCGCAGCCTGGGCGATAGTATGGTCGGCAGAAGGTGTGATTGTGCGCGAATCCTACGTCAACCTCATCCCCACTTGGTCGGGCGGCACCCATGATTCCGGGCTGCGTGACGGTGTGTTCAATGCGGTGAAGAGTTTTGCCGAGCTGCACGGGCTGTTACCCAAGGGCGTCAAGCTGGTGCCCGAAGATGTGTTCTCGCGCGCCAGCTTCGTGCTCTCGGCCAAGGTACTGGATCCCCAGTTCCAGGGGCAAACCAAGGACAAGCTGGTGTCGCGCGATGCCCTGCGCCTGGTTTCCTTAATGGTCAAGGACCCGCTCGATTTGTGGCTGAACGAACATATCGATTATGGCAAGCGCATTACCGAGCTGGCCATCCAGCAGGCACAAAGCCGCATGCGCTCGGCCCAGAAGGTCGAGAAGAAAAAAGGTTCATCGGTGGCTGTGCTGCCGGGCAAGTTGACCGATTGCAGTTCCAGCGACCCGACCCGTACCGAATTGTTTCTGGTCGAGGGCGACTCGGCTGGTGGTTCTGCCAAGCAGGGCCGCAACAAGGAATTTCAGGCGGTGCTGCCCTTGCGCGGCAAAGTGCTGAACACCTTCGAGGTCGAGAAAGATCGCCTTTTCGCCAACAACGAGATTCACGATATTGCGGTCGCCATCGGGGTCGACCCGCATGGCCCCAACGACGAGGTGGATCTCTCGGGTATGCGTTACAGTGGCATTTACATCATGGCCGACGCCGACGTGGACGGTGCCCACATTTCTACCCTGCTGCTGACGCTGTTCTTCTGCCACTTCTACAAGGTGGTACTCGCCGGCAAGATTTTCCTGGCACAGCCGCCCTTGTTCCGCGTCGATGTTCCCGCGCAAGGCAAGAAGCCTCTGCGCAAAATCTACGCGCTGAATGAAGGTGAACTGCTTGGTATAGAAGACCGCTTGCGCCAAGAGAAGGTACGCGATGGCAGCTGGTCAATATCACGCTTCAAGGGACTGGGCGAAATGAATGCCGAGCAATTGTGGGATACCACGCTGAATCCGGACACGCGCCGAGCACTGCGTGTCAGCGCAGCCTCCGCGCCCCTGGCCGAGACCTTGGAAAAATTCAGCATGCTGATGGGTAAACATGAGGCCTCGACACGTCGTGCGTGGCTGGAATATCACGGAAATGAAGTTGAGGGAGACGTTTAAGCATGGGGATTGACGATACAAACGAAGAGCAGCCTATCCTCGTTGCGGACGACGACACGGCCCTGCCTGAACAGGAATCCACCCTGCCTGCTGCTGGAGGTTCTGGAGGTGTAAGACAGTTCGCCCCGCTCCCCGCTCTGCCTGATGGTGATGAAGTGCCGATCGCACAATATGCCGAGCGCGCCTATCTGGAATATGCCATTTCGGTAGTCAAGGGCCGCGCGCTGCCAGACGTGTGCGACGGGCAAAAGCCGGTACAGCGTCGCATTCTTTACGCCATGCGCCAGATGGGACTGAGCCACAACAGCAAGCACGTCAAATCGGCCCGCGTAGTGGGCGATGTACTGGGTAAATATCATCCGCATGGCGATTCCTCCGCTTATGAGGCAATGGTGCGTCTGGCGCAGGATTTCTCCTTGCGTTACCCTTTGGTGGATGGTCAGGGCAACTTCGGCACTCGTGATGGCGACAACGCAGCCGCCATGCGCTACACCGAAACACGCTTGACCCAGCTCGCAGAATTGCTGCTGTCCGAAATCGACATGGGCACAGTGGACTTCGTACCCAATTATGACGGAGCCTTCCAGGAGCCCTCGATGTTGCCGGCACGCTTGCCCATGGTGCTGCTCAACGGCGCCTCCGGCATTGCGGTCGGCATGGCGACTGAAATTCCTTCGCACAACCTGCGTGAGATAGCCGCCGCTGCCGTGCAGCTGGTGCGCAACCCAGATGCCAGTGATAACGCCCTGCTCTCCTGTATTCAGGGCCCGGATTTTCCCGCTGGCGGACAAATCATTTCCTCTGCGCGTGAACTCCGCGACAGCTATCTCTCCGGGCGCGGCTCCATCAAGATGCGGGCGCGCTGGACAGTGGAAGAGCTGGCCCGCGGCCAGTGGCAGATTGTGGTGCACGAACTGCCGCACGGTGTTTCGACCAGGAAAGTTCTGGAAGAAATCGATGAGCTGACCAACCCGAAAGTGAAAGCCAACAAGAAGAGCCTGTCTCAAGATCAGGTGCATAACAAACAGCTGATCCTGTCTGTGCTGGACACTGTGGCCGACGAATCAGACAAATCGCAGGCGGTACGCCTGGTATTCCAGCCCAAGTCCTCGCGCCAGCCTCAGGACGAACTGATGAACGTGTTGCTGGCTCATACCAGCCTGGAGTCTTCCACCCCACTCAACCTGACCATGATTGGTCTGGATGGGCGTCCGCAACAGAAATCGCTCACCAAGATCATCCGCGAATGGGTCGAGTTCAGGCTCGCCACCGTACGCCGCCGCAGCGCGTATCGCCTGAACCAGGTGAACGACCGTCTGCACATCCTGGAAGGACGCATGGTTGTGTTCCTGAATCTGGATGAGGTGATCGCCCTGATCCGCGAATCGGACGATCCCAAGGCAGCCTTGATTGCCCGCTTCGAGCTCTCCGATCGACAGGCCGAAGACATACTGGAAATACGCCTGCGCCAACTGGCACGGATGGAAGGCATACGCATAGAAAAGGAAATCAAGCAGCTGGAGAAAGAACGCAAGGAACTTACCCGCCTGCTTTCCAAGGATGCCGCCCTGCGCGAACTGGTGGCCAGCGAGATTGATGCAGACACCCAGACCTTTGGCGATGAGCGCCGTACCCTGATACAGGAAGCACAACGCTCGATTGTGGTGGCGACCGTGCTCGAGGAGCCGGTCACTGTTATCATCTCGAAAAAACACTGGGTACGTAGCCGACAGGGACATGAGCTGGATCTGACCAACCTCACGTTCAAGGATGGCGATGGTTTGCTGGGCAAGTTTGAATGCCGTACTACCGACCACTGCATCGTCATTTGCGACAACGGCCGCGTGTGCAGCATCCCGGTGACACAGCTGCCATCAGGCCGCGGAGATGGCGTACCGCTGGCCACACTGATCGAGATTGCCAGTGGCGCCAAGATTGCACATGTACTGTGCAGCAAGCCAGAACAACATGTGCTGCTAGCGACTGCCGCCGGCTATGGCTTCACCTGCACCATTGCGGACATGGTGGGGCGCAACAAGGCAGGCAAGCAATTCATAAGTGTCAACAAAGAGGCTATTCTCCCACCCACCCTGTTTGCACCGATGGAACATTCACTTGTTGCCGCTGTATCTTCAGGCGGCCGATTGCTGCTATTCCTGCTGAGCGAAATGAAACAGCTGTCCGGTGGTGGCAAAGGAGTCATCGTCATGGGCTTGGCTGAAGGCGACAGTCTGGCAACGGCAAAGGTCATCAATCAGCCAGAAATACAAATTACCGGCATGGCAGGTACACGCGAACAACAGATAAAACTCTCTGGCAAAGCGCTGCAGGAGTATTTCGGCATGCGTGCGCGTGGCGGCAAGCCTTTGCCAAGCAAGCTCAAGCCAACCCGGATTGATTAGTTAACCCAATGTCCGTTTACTTTTTGCGTATCGCTTAGATACTGATGTGCTCGCGCACTTTTATTCCGGGAGCTACATTTTGTCAGCCCCAAATAAAAAGGAGCCAGCCATCAGGCCGACTCCTTAAGCAGCAGATCCCGCTAGTGGATGGAAACTGCAAAATTACTTTAAGCTGCCAAGGCTTCCACGCGCTGTCCCGACATCAAAATTGCGGCATGCGCTTTGGACATCAATCTGTCCTTGGTGTAGTCGGTAATCATGTTGACCAGCAGACGCTCATCAAAGCGGAAGCTGCATAGCAGCATGTTAGAGGCAGACATTTTCATAATCTGAGCCGGTGACAGGCCGTCGATCAGGGTTGCCATCTCATCATTAATGCCAAGTCGGAATATTGCGCTGGCCTTATCTTCGCGAATCATTTGCTGTGCTAGCAGCATGTAGGAGAAATTAGCTTCCTTGATTTCTTCGTGTAGCTGGTTTGCTTTCATCGTAATCCCCTTGCTCAATTTTGACGATTGCATTGTGCAGGGAGATACGTGTGATAAAAATCAGAAAATGTCTAATTCTCTTGTAGGAAAAAATCTTACAAGAGCGTGCAAGGTATATTGTGATTTAAGCACTTTAAGCGTTCATGCCTGAAGCATGGTCGCCATTATAGGCGTACTGCACACGGGCAATCGGCAGAATAGCGGGGTATTTATCCTGCCATTTAGGCGCAATGGAAACTGCATGATCAGTCTGAGAAATAATTTACCGAGCTGTGCCAGTCTGATCCCCCAGTATTGTTAGGCATGCGCTGGAAATGCCGGCATTTATTCCCTCTTATCGATTGAATCAACTCAATCGGCGTTTGCTAGACTTCAGCCAAATCTCGCAATGGAGTCGAATATGTTTACCCTGTTTGTCAATGGCATTGCAGCCATTAAATTAACAAAAAAATCAGAAATCCCGGCTCGCCGCGGCAAAGAACCCTGGCTGGTTGTAGATGCAAATGGCAATACTGTTGCCTCATACTTCCCCGCCTAATCTCGCAAAAGACTGGCGAACAAAACTGGAAAGGTTCGCGCCACCACCCAAGCCCACGCTTGATGATGCGGGGTGGAAATGAAAAGAATGCGCTGACAGAACAAATAAGTATTATGATATTTTCATTTGCTAATGCAATGATGTGTCAAGAAAAAACCGGATTTAATAACAGGAATATTCAGCTATCACAAATATAGAAGTTAGAGGGGGTTAAATTGAAAAAGAATGTTCCTGTTTCACAAATTGAGAAGCCATTCCCCCATGGACTTCGCATCGTTTCGAAAACCGACCTCAAGGGAAGCTGCACTTATGTAAACGATGCCTTCGTGCAAATGAGCGGATTTTCCAGGGAAGAACTGATAGGAAAAAACCACAACATCGTCAGACATCCGGACATGCCCCCCTCCGCTTTCAAGTGGCTTTGGGATACGCTACAGGTGGGGCGTCCATGGAAAGGAATCGTCAAGAACCGCTGCAAAAACGGGGATCATTACTGGGTGCGCGCCCTGGTCATTCCGATCAAGGAAAATGGCAAGATAACCGGCTACATGTCCGTCAGGAACCAACCCAGCCGGCAGGAAATCGAGGGGGCGGCGGCGCTTTATAAACAGCTTAACGAAAGCGGCGCTGCAATCGGGTCGAAATGGGACAGGTACAAATTCAGCAGTTTTTCCCTGCAAGGCAAGCTGCAACTCCTGATCCAGAGCACCCTCATCATCACCCTGTCGATCGCTCAGTACATGATTTTCGACCATTACAAGTCGCAAGTCCTCTCTTCCGCCGAAACACGCGCCAAGCAGGTTGCCAATTCGACCATCGACAGCGCAAACATGCTGATGGTCACGGGCGCAATCTCGGATCCTGAGAATCGCAAGCTGTTAATCAAGAAGATTTCCTCCAGCGGGAACATCAAATCATTGGCTCTTGTACGTGCAAAACAGGTTGCCGACCAGTTCGGGCCGGGACTGCCTGAAGAGCAAATTAAGGACGACGTCGAAAGACGTGCGATCGAAAGCAAAACGCCCAATTATTCCGTGACGACTGATGAAAATGGATCTCCCATCTTTAGGGCAGTGACTCCCTATATTGTAAGTCACGATTTTCACGGGACTGATTGCATGACCTGTCACCAGGTGCAGGACGGAAGCGTGAACGGTGCATCGGACGTAAGGATCGATTTAACCCCCGAGTTTGCCGCAATCAATAAAATCCAGATCGAATTGACCTTGGGTCAGATCGCGCTTCAAATATTTTTATATTTTTTCATCGGCCGCTGCATCACCATCTTTGTCAAAAAACCCCTGAATGAGGCGATGAGCTCGTTTGACAGGGTTATCGAAGGGGATCTTAGTTCGCCCATCGACATTTCGCGCAAAGATGAAATGGGCGACCTGCTTTGTTCATTACAAACGATGCAGGCGCATATTCAGGTGATGCTCGACGAAATGGCACAGGCCGCATCGATTATCGAAGACAAGTGCGAAGACCTGAATGCAAAGGTCAACCAGGTCGCCGACTCCTCGAAGCAACAACAGGGGCATGTACAACAAATAGCCGCCACGATGGAAGAGTTCAGCCAGTCCGTTGCTGAAGTGGCGCATGCCGCCACCGACTCGGCAAGCATGGCCGTCGAATCGCAACTAATCATCGATGACAGCAACCAAAGAATGGAGCAAAGCGTAGCGGCGACCAGTCGCGTGGTAACTGCTGTCCAGACGTCGAGCAACACCATATCAGAACTCAAGGATGCTATCCAGAAAATCGGTGACATCACAAAAGTCATCAAGGAAATTGCCGACCAGACCAACCTGCTGGCCTTGAATGCGGCAATAGAGGCCGCGCGTGCCGGCGAACAAGGCAGAGGATTTGCCGTGGTCGCCGACGAGGTCAGGAAGCTGGCCGAAAGGACGACTTCAAGTACCGGGGACATCAGTGCCGTTGTCGGCAACATTTACTCTGTAACCCAGACTGTCGTTGCTTCGATGAATAACGCCGTAATAGAAGTGGGAAAGGGAATAGAGCTTACCAATGAGAACAGGGACAGCCTGAATAAAATCATGAACACGAGCCACCACGTTACCGAGAAGGCTCAGCACATCGCTTCAGCGTCAAAAGAACAATCTACAGCGAGCGAAGATGTCGCAAGGAACCTTGAGCATATCACCGAGCTTGTTGAAAACAATACGCACGCAGCCCAGCAAGCAAAAGAAGCCTCTGCAGAACTGACGAAGACCGCTGCCGAGCTTCAGCACATGATCAGGCATTTTGAAGCATCGCCAAAATAAAGTAGTGATTAGCCGCCATAACTCTTAGTTATAACTGGCACTTTTAAAAAGCCTGGGCACGGTCGAAAGATGGTGAGAAGCAACGTCCAGTAATCGCAACCGATCTTGTATGGTGATAGTCTGCCAGCGCCTGAATGAGCTTAACAAGAAGTCTGATGAAGCCCCTGCGCCTGAGATACGGCGCACGAATCTGCGGGGAGAACGTGAGCCTATGCCTGTGCTCCGGGCTCTCCCAATGCCAGCCCGCTCGCTACGATTTCTGATGCTATGTATAAAATCACTGTTCAGACGCTGATGAAGGCCAGCCAGACGCAGGCTATACCACTACGGAAAACCATATTGGAGAGGCATCCCATCCATCACAAGGATCGGATACAAATAAATCCAGCTTACATAAAGTTCTGGCCCAACCTGCTGATCGGCAGGTTGGGCCAGAAAGTAACGTCAATAATATAGCTGATTAGGCTTTGAGCAGATTTTTACTCAGCATAGTGCGATAAACCAGCCGATATCCTATCGTTGCCACCACTGCAGTGACCACAGCACCCCACAACAAGGGGATAGTTCCTGTGCCATTGACACCAGCGATCCAGACGAAACGCTCGATTATGGTTCCGATGATGATGACCGTAGCCACACCGATGATCATCCGCGGAGAATGGCGTGTCACGGGGAAGCACAATGTCACAAAAGGAATCACGAACTTCATGGTAACCATGGCCCACCACAACACGGAATAATCACCGTTTTGCATTCCCGTGACGCGATCCACTTCGTCGCCGATGTTGCCGTACCAGATGACGAGATATTGCGCAAAGAAGGTGTACATCCACAACAGTGTGAATGCCAGCAACATCTGTGCGATGAAGTTGTAGATATAGTCCTTTACCGGACGCACCAGCTTGTTGCGTGTGTTCAGGACGTAGATCCAGATAACCATGAATGCCAGGAACATGCCGAAGTTGGTGACGATGTTCTGCATGCCATAGATGGCACTATGCCAGGAAGGCTTCAGCGTCATTTCAAAGTCCCAGGCAATCATCGTACCGTAGAGCACGGCGAAAAACGGGACCAATGAGGCGATAACATGGAAACGCTTGGCATCCTCGGGGCTACGCTCGCTAACTTCCTGGCGCTTGATGAATACGCGCCATAGATAAGCGACGGTCATCATGCCAAAGATTTCACGGGAAGCCAGCCAAGGCAGCGTGTACCAACCAGGCATGTGTACATCTTCGCCATGAGAGGTATGACCTATCCATGGGAAGGTGTGCTCTGCACCGATCAGGAGTATCAGCAGCAAGACAAAAGCCAGAGAGAACAGCGCGTACAAGGACACGGCCAATTGACGCACCTCGAAGCGCCACTTCGCTCCGACCAGATAGAGTACCGAGCACAGCGTAATACCGCTCAATGCCAGATACAGCACTACCATGAAGTTGACGGATATCACCGACCAATTGCTATAAGAAATCATTGTTTCCCCCACTAGTTCGCTGCCGAGGTTTTGGCCTCAGAGGGTTTGTTGTGCTGTACGACTTTGCGCACATAGTTGATCACATGCCAGCGTTCCGTCGGCGACAAATCGTTGGCATAGCTCGGCATGAACACACCACCATACGTTATATGCCCCCAGATGAAACCATCGCTACGGTCACGCGTAGATTGTGAGCTCAGGTCGGCAGGAGTCACTACAAATTTCGCGCCGACATAACCATCACCCTTGCCCTCCTTGCCGTGGCATGGGACACAGTAGATCTCGAACAAGCGTCCACCCGTCGCTACCGACTTGTCTTCGAGTGCGATCGGATTTTTCAGCTTGTCGGCTGCATCTTTATCCTTCACGATCATAATCGTTCCAGGTGCAGGAACTGAGCGTTGTGGAAAAGGCCTCATGCCAGGATTGGCCGGATCGGCCCCTTCCTGCGGCTTGGTGCTAATTTGGTTCGCCATGTCTTGTGACCACGGCCAGGCTTGCGCCAGCGCAGGGGTCAACAACAATACAATTAACAAAGATAGCTTTCTCATTTTCCTACCTCTTCTTGAATCTCCAATGCGCGATGCTTGGTGAATACAGCTTTGATCGCTGCAACAGCACTGGCATCAGCCTTCAACAAAATTCCGATCTGGTCTATTGACACCTTGCTGCTATACAGAGGCGAACGTTTGGCCGGCAGACCCGCGCAGATCAGGAATCCCAGCACGGAGATGAACACACCTCCCAAGATGAACATCTCATAGGTCAGCACGAAGTTGGCTGGTATCGGCACGATGGGCTTGCCTCCCTTGTGCTGGGAGAAGAAGTTGGCCTGCGCACCCGAGATCAGGAAGAACCCAAGCAGCCCACCCATCAACGCGCCAAACAGGGTAAACCACTGCCCCTTGGCTGGCCGGTCACCCAATAAGGTCTCGACATCATGGTGCTCGATCGGTGACTTCAACGTCAGGTCATCGAAGTCGAACCCCTTGATGTTGGACGAGCGTAATTCCGATATGACTGCTTCGGCTTCGTCGAAATTATTGAACAGGGCTAATAAGTGATGCTGGCTCATCAGTGTGCTCCCTCAGTTTTATTTTCCAATGCCATTTTGCGGTGATAAACCATCTCTTTAACTTCATACATGGAGACAGATGGGAACACTTTGCAGAACACCATGAACAGCAATGTGAACCAACCGAAGCTACCAAATACCATACCCCACTGAACCAGGGACGGCCATTGGTCATGATCCCATGTCCACGGATAGTAACCATGCGAGAACGTAGGCGCAACAATCATCCAGCGTTCCAGCCACATGCCCAGGTTCAGCAGCAACGACACTGCAAACAATACCGGGATACTGGTCTGAAAGCGTTTGAATGCCAGAACCAGAGGCACTACCGAGCCGCAGAAGTTCATCATCCACCAGAATGGAGCGTACGGACCTGTCGCCTTTTGGATCAATACATCCTTGGATGCCTGATCATGGCTATACCATACCGAAGCGAATTCAACCGCGTTGAGATAAGTCCACACCATGGCAATCGCAAAGGTCAGACGTGCGATCTTTTTCAGAATCGGCAGCGTCATGTAGTCCTCAAACTTGAACACGTAGCGCAAGATGATGAACAGGGTAATAATCGCGGCACAGCCGGAGTACAGCGCGCCAGCCACGAAATACGGCGGGAACGAGGTCACATGCCAGCCTGGTTGCTGCGACATCGCGAAGTCGGACGCCACGATGGAGTGCACCGACACCGCCAGCGGGATCAGAAAACACGCCACGGTCACGTAAGCAACACGGAAGTTGCGCCATTGACGATCGGTACCTTCCCAGCCCAGTGACAAGAGGGTGTACAGCTTCTTGCGCCAGCCCGGATGCAAGTGATCGCGGCAGATCGCCAAGTCGGGAATCATGCCGATGAACAGGAACAGCACCGACGAACTCAGGTAAGTGAAGATCGCCATCGCGTCCCAAAGCAAAGGGGACTGGAAGTTCGGCCATACGCCACGCTCGTTAGGATAAGGCAGCGCATAATAAACTTGCCACAAACGTCCCAGATGCACCATCACGAACAGACCCGCCGTCATCAGCGAGAAGGTGGTCATCGCTTCGGCGAAACGATAGATTGGTTTGCGCCAGTCGGCCCCCATCAGGAGCAAAATTGCTGACAGCAAAGTGCCGGAGTGGCTCATACCGATCCAGAAGATGAAGGTAGCAATATACAAACCCCAGACATGCGGGTTGTCCATATTGGCCACGCCCAAACCGACGTTGTACTGGTAAACCTCACAGCCAATACCAATGCTGAAGATCAGCATCGCAACAAACACAATCACCCAATACAATCTGCGCGGTGACTCCAAGCTCTTCAGCACGTCGGTGTTGATCTTGGCCCACGCTATGTCTTCGCGAATATCTCTTTCCATTTTTTTACTTCTCCCCTTGCGCCTTAAACCGCGCTCTCGCGTACGCGTTCCAGATACATCACTGAAGGATAAGCGCGCAGCTCTTCAAAAATACGATAACCGCGAAGCTCGCTTCCTTCCTTGTCTTTTTCCTGCTCATCATGAGCCGCCAATTCGACGCGCTGCTTCTCCCATTGTTTGGCAATCTTGGATTGTGGATCAACCAAGTTACCGAAGGAGATTGCACCGGCTGGGCAGGCTTGCTGGCAGGCAGTCTGCACATCGCCGTCACGAACGCTGCGGCCTTCGTTGCGCGCATCACTCTTGGCTGCTGTCAGACGCTGCACACAGAATGTGCATTTCTCCATAACACCCTTGGTGCGCACTGTCAGGTCCGGGTTCAATTGCTGTGGCAAAGGCTCGGGCCAGACTTTTTCCTGATCTGGATAGTCGTACCAGTTGAAGTAGCGCACCTTGAACGGGCAGTTGGCGGAACAATAACGTGAACCGATGCAACGGTTATATACCTGAGAGTTCAAACCATCGGCGGTATGGTTGGTCGCGCCCACCGGACATACAGTCTCACACGGCGCTGCCTCGCACTGCTGGCACATCATCGGCAGGAATTGCGCACCTTGATCAGGAAATTCGCGCCCATCTTCATCCCAATAGCGCTCGATGCGCATCCAGTGCATCGTTTGTCCATGTGCGTACTTGTCCTTCCCAACGACCGCGATGTTGTTCTCGGCATAACAGGCTACGCTACAGGCATTACAACCTGTGCAAGCATCAAGGTTTATGGCCATCGCCCACTTATACTGCTCGTGTGGCTTATCATCGACCGGATGAAAGTGCCGGAAGGTGGACCAGTTTTCTAGTAGATTAGTAACAGACACGCTTAGATCTCCTCCGAAAGATTAACTTTATCCGACGCGACGCGCACGGCAATCTTCTTGCCCATCTGCATGCCGCCAGCTGGCCCTTCTTCTTTGGTTACGATGATGCGCTTACCGACTTTGCTCAGTTTGACGCGCGTCTCGTTCATCGCCAGCTCGCCGGTTTCCTTGTCCACAGCCTGATCGAGGATTGCAAAGGCGTTCGCACCGACATTCTTAGCGTAGCGCCCCATCGCCTCATGTCCATAACCCAGTGGAATGGAAATCGCATCGGGGTGGATGCCTGGAAACAGATAGGCTTGCGCCTTGATCGCCCCGTTACGCGAAGCGACTTCGATAATGTCACCTTCGACGATACCCAGTCTGGCAGCTGTCTTCGGATGTATTTCAACCCATGAATCCCACACGATGGTCGTCAACGGATCAGGCGATTCCTGCAGCCACGGCTGGTTGGCATTACGTCCATCGCGCATGCTTGCCGTGACCGACGGGATCAGGCGCAGCGGATAGTTGCTATCTTCTGCGGCAGGCGCAGGCAGGTTCAACCCCGCCGCATTCGCCTTCGCCGCAAGGCTGCCGTTGTTGCCTGACAGCTTGACCAGGCCCTGGCTCAGTGTCTCTGCCCAGAAGATGTCGTCATCCTTGCCGCTTCCGCCCAGAACACCTTTGATCGATACCAGCGAGTGGCGCAGATAGGAATAAAAATCTTCATACCCCTTGTACTCATTGGCACGGCGCTGCTTGAGCAAAGCCAACAAGATGTCACCGACACCACGCGTGCCGGAATACAATTTTTCCATCAACGGTTGCTGGATATTCAGTTGCGCGCCTTCGGCCAAATATTCCGGCACACCAGTGCCCCAATCCTCCAGTGCGGAATCCAGCGGCAATACCAGGTCGGCTTCCACAGCGGTCTCGTCCATGTAGTGTGCGAGCGCCACTTTGAAAGGCACCTTCTGCAGATTATCTTTGAACTTCAACACCGAAGGTGCACTAAATACCGGATTCGCAGCATAGGTGAACAACACTTGCACCTTGCCGCTGGTCAGCTTGTCGTTCAAGGCTTTTACCGCCGAGCGGCTGCCGACTGTAGGAGCGACCTGCGGGAAAGGAACGTTGGCAGGCGCGTCGATCGTTTTGCCGATGTTGCCCAACACCCGGTTAAGCAAAGCAATGGCTGCTGCATTTTGCGAGCCGTGCAGATAACCTTCGGCTGCATCACCCACCAACACCAGGCTCGGCGTGCGCTCTTTCAGCAACCCTGCCAGTTTGTTAATTTGCTCGACAGAAACGCCTGTCTCTTTGCTCACGCGATCAACACCATAATCCCTGGTCAATCCTGCGATATCTGCCGGAATAGATAAGCCGGCCTTGCCCAGGGCGTTGATGATACCGAGCGCCAATACGCCTTCGCTGCCCGGGTTGGCGGGAATCCAGCGATCCGCATTCGCGCCCGTCAACGTCATCTTCGGCTCAATCTGAACCAGCACGCCACGTCCCTCAGGACGATTACCTTTGCGGAAAGCCGCATACTGTTGCGAGAAATGAACAGGAGAAACCCAGCTACCCAGGAAGTCCGCTCCGAAAGACATCACCACCTTGGCTTTGTCCAGATGCAAACGGGGCATCGAAACACCGTAGGCTTTCTTGTTGGAAGCACGTACCACGGCAGGCGAGGCCGCTTCGTACACGAAGTGGTTCGCGCCACCCAGTGTGTCCATGTAGTTCTTGAACATCACCTTGACGTGGCCACTTAACCCTCCGGTGAGGAAGGCTACTTCTTCACCCTTCACAGCCTTCAGTTTTCCGTCGATCAGGCCAAGCGCTTCTTCCCATGAAATGGCTTTGCCTTTGAGGAGTGGTTCGCGCACTCGATCAGGGTTGTAGTGCGCCTGCACACCTGCCTGGCCAAGCCCGCACATCTTGCCACGGTTGATTGCGGAAGCTGTGTTCCCTTCCAGCTTGAGCACTCGACCTTCACGCACGCGACCGGAGACGCTGCAACCGGCATCGCACTGGGCGCAAGTCGAATTGAAATACACACTGATACCGGGTAATGCATATTCGGGCGGCTCGACGTAAGAAGTCACCACCTCACGCCCGTCCTCCACCGAGGTAAATCCGCACCCGGTCAAAGTGACTGCTGCACCACCCCACCCCATCACTTTCAAAAAATCACGGCGGTTGAAATTGTTTTCCATCATTACTGAATCTCCCAGAAATTTTGTGTAGTGAGCGCCAAACTTATTTGTGGCACTGCCAGCAATCGTTTGGACCATGCGAAGTTTCCGACGAAGTCGCACTCACTGGATGATCTTTCTCATGGCAAGTCACGCACCACCCCATTGATAGCGGTTTTTGGCGCTGCGCCACGGTCATGGTTTTCACATCACCATGGCAATAGCCGCAGGCCTCTTGCACCGGTTTGTTTTGGGCGAAGACGAAGCGTTTGACGTGACGTTCATGATTGAAACGCACAAAGTCTGGTAGATCGTGTACTTTTTTCCAGGGAATAGGCTTCTTCGCCTCCCAATACTCGAACAGCTTCTGAATGCGGGGAGTTTCTTTCACCGACTCGATATTCCTGTGGCACCCGATGCACTTTTGCAAGGGCGGGATAGCTGCCACATTGCTTCGACGCGCACCGGTATGGCAGTACATACAATTGATTTCCATCCCGCCCTTGGCCGGCACGGAAGGATCGGCCGCATCTGCTGGGTCACGCAACCCGGCGTGACGATTGTGCGGAAACTCAATGGGCTGCTCTACCTTAGGCCCCAAGCTATCAGCGGTAGTGAGTGGCGGAAGTGCATCGGCTGCATGGCTGCTGACGCACAAACACAAGCCAGCAAGAATGAAAACTGAACGCAAAAAACTGTGCATCGTATGTAACTCCCCCTACGGAACAATTCAATATTGACGCCGACGACACTAAGCGTCGACAGTCACCAAGGTAACAAAGGATAATTAAAATTTACGGGATGTCGCCGCATTCTTTTTTATTTTTTCACCGGTATAAATAATCCCGGCTGTGACGACACGGGCAGCATGATGTCTATGTTAAAAGATAAAGTCAACAAGCCAACTCTAATATGCAGGGAGCAAATGAAATAACCGGTTCTGTAGCACGAAATATGGCCGGCGGGCGCGAAAACCAAGTGCAACATTTTTTCATGAAAGAATGTTGGATGGCGGAAAAATACAAACACCTCACCTTGGATGACAGAGTCTTGATTCAAACCCAGCTCCAGCAAGGATTTA
>JANYJE010000009.1 GCA_025408405.1 Nitrosomonadales bacterium
CAATTTTGCGATTCCAGCAGGCGCGATAATCAACGGCATTACGGTCAATGTGGTGCGGAAATCCAGCAGTGTTGCGAACGGGGGTAGCAAAGACGCAGCCATGCGGCTGGTCAAGGCGAATGTAATAGGCACGACCGATCGTTCCTCCGCCACGACGTATACGACAGCGAATGTGACGGTGGCGCATGGCGGTGCAGCCGATTTGTGGGGCACCACCTGGACGCCTGCGGATATCAACCTGGCGACTTTCGGGGCGGCATTCGCGGCGACCAAGCCGAATGCGGCCGGCCCGGCGCAGACGGTCAGTGTGGATCACGTTCAGATCGGCGTTACTTATACGATACCAGCGGCAGCGCCGAATCATATATTAATCACACATACAGGCAGTGCACTGACTTGTTCGCCGCAAATGGTGACGATCACCGCTTGTGCCAACGCCGCTTGCACCGTGCCGCATTATTCGGCCGGGGTGAATGTCACTCTGATCCCGGGCGGGCAGACTTTTGCCATCGGAGCAACGGGTGTGAACAATGCTGCGATGGTGCAACAATCCACGGCGGGTGTGGTCGCGCTGACCACTTCTGCCGTGGTGCCGGCAGCTGCCACGGCGACGACGTGCTGGGATACGGCCACCGCAACAGCGAGCTGCGCGATGACCTTCAACAAGGCCGGTTTTGTGGTCACTGCGCCACACCATGTTTCATGCACCAACACGGCAGTGACGATAGAGGCGGTGCAACAGGGCGCAGTGGCGAACCGTTGTGTACCGGTATATGCGAATGTAACCCGCCCGGTCAATTTGAACATCGTCTACAGCAATCCGATTACGGGCACGAAGAACGTGACGGATGTCACCAACAATTCACCGATCAGCACCGTGGTCTCTGCGCATAACCTGGCATTCGACGCGACAGGCAAGGCAACGCTGAGCGTGAGTTATCCCGATGTCGGGCAAGTCACGCTGACGGCAAACGACACCGCTCCGACGGGCGCCGCGATGACAGGTAGCGCGACCTTCATCGCCGCCCCGGCGGCTTTCGCCCTTACTGGCGTGACGGCCGGGCCGATCAAGGCGGGTAATAACTTCGCGGCTACGATCACCGCGCAGACCGGCACCGGAGCGGCATGTGCGGTTGCGGCTACGGCGCCGAATTTTGGCAAGGAAACAGCTCCGCAATCCGCAACGCTCACATTTAGCCAGTGTCAGCCTGCGGGTGCTGCCTCGTCCAATGGTTTGTTCAGCGGCAGCGCGACATTCACCAACGGTGTAGCAAACGTGAACAATTTGAATTGGAGCGAAGTAGGCAACGGCGATTTGGTGGCTGCCAACAGCAACTATCTCGGCTCGGGCTTTAGCGCAACAGGCAACACTGGAACGGGAGGGGCAGCTTGCAATACCGGGGCTGCGCCGAAATCCGGCAATGTCGGCAACTTCATCCCGGATCATTTCGATACGGCGATAATCAACGGTTGCCTGGGCTGCGGCTTCACCTACTCGGGCCAGCCTTTCACGGTGACTGTCACCGCAATGAACGGCTTGGCTACACCCACGACGACGCGCAATTACGACGGCAGTGTGAATACCTCACCCAACTTTGCCAACAACGTGTTGCTCAGCGATGCCAATGCGCTGGCCACTCCCGTCGGAAAACTGGGCGTGTCTGCTGTGCCGCTGGGCGTGACAGCGAATGCGGCGGGGACAACGTTGACTGTGCCGAAAGCGGATTTCATCTCCGGGGTGGCGACGCTGACTTCGGTGCCGAGCTATACGTTCAATACTGCACCTACACTTCCGACTAGCGTCAAAATTCGCGCGATTGATGCTGTCAATGCCGCTGTGACTTCATCCGGTTTTGTCGAAGGGGCTATTGATATTCGCAGCGGTCGCGTCAAGTTTTCCAATGCGTATGGCTCCGAACTGTTGCCGCTGTCGCTGACGGCGACGGTGCAGTATTACCAGAGTGCGGCGTTGGGGTGGGTGAGCGGCACGGCGGATAGTTCGACGGCATTTAATTCGGCACTCAGCCCGCTTGGCAATGTTAGCGCGACCATCGTCAAGGGGCCTCTGGCGGCAGTCACCATCGTTGGGCCCGCGACCGCAGCAGTCGCAAGCGGCGTGCGCACGATTACCCTGGCGGCGCCGGGTGCGGGCAGCAGCGGAGCTGCGGATTTGAGGCTGGCGAATGCGCCGGCCTATTTGCTGACGGGCAGCAATGTGGCGGGTGTCGATCCAAGTGTGGCGGGGCGTGCCAGCTTCGGCGTATACAAGGGAAATAACGATTATATTTATCAGCGTGAAGCGTATTGATACACCTGTGAGACTATCCGCGCATGTACCCCTGATTCTTGTCGCGAGGAGAGTTGTTGGCGCAGAGGCTTTTTTGAGTGCCATGCAAGCTGGATAAGAAATCAATAATTTATTGACAACCAATGGGTTATTGAATAATCTTCAAGCATATTATGCAAATTCCAGCTTTTTTCAATTTATTCGGGCGAGCCAAACGCGACAGCGCCAGAGTTGCCGTGACTTTTAGCGGCAAGGAGGCTCGCTTCGCCAAAATGAAACGAAGCGGCGGCAGGCCGCAACTCGCGATGTACGCCACTCATCCGCTGGCCACTTTCACTCCGGCGGAGCTGGCTAAAATTTGCAGCGCCATGCGCATAGGAGGCGTTCAATTTACCAGCCTGCTCGCACCGCATGAATACCAGTTGCAGGTGGTGGATGCGCCCAGTGTTCCGGCCGAGGAACTTAAGGCCGCGGTACGCTGGCGCGTCAAGGATACGCTGAACTATCACATCGATGATGCCACCATAGATGTGCTGCAAATACCCGCCAACAAACAGGGAGGCGGCAGTCCGCAGACGCTGTATGTGGTGGCAGCCTCCAATGAAGTGATCAAGAAACGCATTACCTTGTTTGAAGGCGCCAAGCTGGGTCTCGACATTATTGATATTCCCGAAATGGCACAGCGCAATATCGCGGCACTGTTCGAGGACGAGGGGCGGGCGCTGGCACTGTTGGCGTTCGATGAGAGCGGAGGCCTGCTGACATTCACCAGCGCCGGTGAATTGTACCTGGCGCGGCGCATCGAGATTCCCATCGGGCAATTGCTGGATGCCAATGACAACCTGCGCCAGCAATCATTTGATCGCCTGGAACTGGAAATTCAGCGCTCGCTCGATTATTTCGACCGGCAGTTCAGTTATGTTTCTGTCAATCGCATGCTGGTTTCCGCGCCGAGCCAAAGCGGCCTGCTCGAAAGCTTGGCAGACAATATGAGCGTGCCCGTGGAGCGCCTTGACCTGAACCAGGTGATGGATCTCACCGCCGTGCCTGAATTGGCGGACAGCGATTCCCAGGTTTATGCGCTCTATGCACTGGGTGCCGCGTTGCGCCAGGAAGGGCGTGCGCTGTGAGCCAGCAAATCAATCTGTTTAACCCGCAGCTGCTCAGGCAGAAGCAATATTTTTCCGTGCTCACCATGTTGCAGGCGCTGGCCCTGATTCTGCTCGGCTCTGCCTTGTTTTACGCGTATGCAGTGTACCAGGTGCAACTCCTGACCCAGCAGTCCGAGGAAGCGGCCAAGCGCTATGCTGCCGAGCAGGCCAGGCTGGCGCGCTACGCCGAAAATTTTTCCCCGCAGCAGTCGCAGCAGTTGCTGGAGGGCGAGTTGAAAAAACTGGAGGCGCAGGCAGTTGTGCAGCGTGAGCTGATTGCCACCCTGAAAAGCGGTGCCATAGGCAATACCAGCGGCTACTCGGAATACATGCGCGCCTTTGCGCGCCAGACAATCAGCGGCTTGTGGCTGACGGGCTTCAGCATCAACGGCGACGCCGTGCAGATGAGCATGAATGGCGGAGCGCTCAATCCCGAGCTGGTGCCCGGCTACATCAAACGCTTGAGCCAGGAAAAAGTCATGCGCGGCAAGGAGTTTGCAGCACTGCAAATGTGGCAGCACAAGGCGGAATCGGGCAAGCCGGCCGGCAGGCAGTATCTGGAATTTACCCTGCAGTCGGCTGAAGCAGGAGCGAAAAAATGATCCGGCAGCAGTGGAAAAAAATCTCTTCGAAAGTGGATGCGATGTCGCTGCGCGAACGCGCGCTGATTTTTGCGGCCGTTGCCTTCCTGCTGATATCTCTGGTTAATGCGCTATTGCTCGACCCCTTGCTGCTGCAGCAGAAAAATATTTTCAGCCAGGTCGTGCAACAACAGGAAAAAACCAAAGAGGCGCAGGCGCAGATAGAAGCCTTGCTGCAAGCCAAAAATGCAAGTGAAACTTCACCGCAGCGCAAGCGCCTCTCCCAGCTCAGGCAAGAGCTGGCAGAGGGGGATGCCTACCTGAAGGGCAACCGCGAGAGGCTGGTGCAACCGGAAAAAATGGCCGACCTGCTGCGCCAGGTGCTCAGCAGAAATACCAATCTGCAACTGGTGGCTTTGCAGACACTGCCGGTGACGCTGTTGCTGGAAAAGGAAAATGTGCAGGATGAAACCGCTGCGGCAGCACCGGTGCTGGAAAAACAGATATTCAAGCATGGTGTGGAAATGACCGTGCGCGGCAACTATCTGGACTTACTGCAATACCTCACCGCGCTTGAGCGTTTGCCCACGCAGATGTTCTGGGGCAAAGTGAAGCTGGAGGTGGTGCAATACCCGGCCGCCGAATTGACCCTGACGTTATACACATTGAGTCTGGACAAGACATGGCTGCAAGTCTGACGCCCCTGAGTAGTGCCGCCGCACTTCTGTTGTGCATGCTGCCTGTCGCGGCTGGGGCTCAGGTATTGCCTGACCCAACCCGGCCTCCCGTTGAGATCGGTGATGGCGCAGCATTTGCCGTGCAGCGTTCGGCAGCGGACGTTAAAGGTTTGCTGTCCGTCATCATTTCACCGACGCGTTGCGCGGCGATCATCGATGGCAAGACGGTCAGGCTGGGCGAGCAGCATGGTGGTGCAAAACTGGTTGAAATCACGGCCGGCGGTGTGGTGCTGCAAGGGCCCAATGGGCGCCACGCGATGGCATTGTTTCCCGGCGTGGGAGTCAAGATGACTGAACCCGAGCCCTCACCCAGGCAGGCAGTAAGCTGTACGCTGGAAAATCAAAAAACCACACAGAAATCGACCCGTAAGGCCGAGCTGAAGGAGAAAAAATGAAGCCAATATTTGGAATGTTGACATTGGCTGTGCCAGCAATGGTGTTACTGGCAGCCTGTGCGTCGCCAGTCGGGCGTAACAGCACGGCAGATGCAGTCAAACAGGAGCTGGATGCCGCTGCGGAAAGCGCGAAATCCAAAAAAAATGATGCCGTGAATAATGCGCTGTTGCCTCCCCTGGAGGTCGGCCTGCCTGCGCTCGACAGCAAGCCCATCGATGGCCGGTTTGACCTGGCAGTCAACAACACTGCCTCGCAGCAGGTATTTACCGCCATCGTGTCTGGCACGCGCTACAGCATACTGGTGCCGGCCGACGTGAGCGGCAGCATGTCGCTTAATCTGAAAGACGTGACGGTGCTGGAAGCGCTGGAAGCCATCCGTGAAACCTATGGTTACGATTACAGAGTGGATGGGTCGCGCATCTATATCCAACCGATTTCAATGCAGACGCGCATTTACCAGGTAAGTTACCTCACCGGGCAGCGCAATGGCACTTCATCCCTGCGCGTGGCTTCCAGCTCGATAGCAGATTCAACCGGAGGCGCAGCAACGCCGGGTATCGCGCCTGCGCCCGGAACAGCAAAAAGCCTTGAAAGCAGCCGTGTCAGTACGACTTCCAGCACTGATTTCTGGGACGAGCTGAGCCGTGCGCTGGCCGCGATTGTGGGCAACGAAAAGGGGCGCAGCGTGGTGATCAGTCCGATGTCCGGTGTGATCGTGGTGCGCGCCATGCCGGATGAACTGAAAAATGTGGCCGCTTATCTCAAGGCATCGCAAATCTCGGTTGAACGGCAAGTAATACTGGAGGCCAAGATTGTTGAAGTGCAACTCAGCGATGTTTTCCAGTCGGGAGTGAACTGGGCAGCATTCGGGCGGGATCCTGCCACCCTGGGTTCTGCAGGCCACATGGGCGCGGGTACGACCTTGCAGCCCAGCACGGCAGGTGCCGGAGCGTTGCTCAGTAACAATGTTTTGAGTTCAACCCCCGGCACGGATCTGGTGAGCAACGCTGCCAATGCCGGCAGCATGTTCGGCCTGGCATTCCAGACCAACAACTTTGCCGCCTTGCTGAATTTCCTGGAGGCACAGGGCAGCGTGCATGTTCTGTCGAGTCCGCGTATTGCGACTTTGAATAATCAGAAGGCGGTGCTGAAGGTGGGTACGGATGAATTCTTCGTAACCGGCGTAACCACCACCACCTCCGCGGTGGGAACCACTTCAACGACGACCCCAACCGTCACGCTGCAACCGTTCTTTTCCGGTATCGCGCTGGACGTGACTCCGCGTATCGACGAGCACAACGAAATTATCCTGCACGTGCATCCTTCCGTGGGGCAGGTGTCCACGGTCAACAAGGTGCTCGATCTGGGCGTTGCAGCCGGCACTTACACGCTGCCGCTGGCTTCCAGTTCCATCTCCGAAACAGACAGCATCGTGCGTGCCCATGACGGCCAGATTGTGGCGATCGGCGGGCTGATGCGCCAGGCTACGGTAGAAAATGAGTCGGGCATACCGGGATTGTCCAAGCGCATCTTCGGGCAGACCAGCAAGACCACAGAGAAGCGCGAGCTGGTTATCCTGATCAAGCCTACCATCGTCAATGGCGATAAAGACTGGTCCGACGACATCACGCGCAGCCGTGACCGGGTGAATGGCATGGTGCGCTAAGGATCATGTATCTGAAGTACTTCGGCCTGCGCGAGCCGCCTTTTTCACTCACGCCGGACACCAGTTTTTTCTTTGCCTGCTCAAGCTATCAGGAGGCGCTGAATACCTTGCTGGTGGCGGCGCGCAATGGCGAGGGCTTTATCAAGATCGTGGGCGAAGTTGGCAATGGCAAAACCCTGCTGTGCCGTAAATTCCTGGCTACGCTCAACGCCGGGCCGGCTGCTGCGACGACTGCCATCGGTACTCAGGACTCGGCTACCCAACCTGCTTCCGGCGGGCGTGCCAAAGGCAAATTTGCCACGGCATACATTCCCAACCCCTATCTGGAACCGCGCAGCCTGTTGCTGGCGCTAGCCGACGAGTTCCGTATTGCACTGGATAAAAACGTAGACCAGCACCAGCTGCTGCGCGAGCTTACCCTGGCGCTGCTGAACTTTGCGCGCGAAGGCAAGCGCGTGCTGGTGTGCCTGGATGAGGCGCAGGCGATGCCGCTGGAAAGCCTGGAAGTGCTGCGCCTGCTCACCAACCTGGAGACAGAAAAGCGCAAGCTGATGCAGGTCGTGATGTTTGGGCAACCGGAACTGGATGAGCGCCTGAAGCAGAGCTCGGTGCGTCAGCTGCGCCAGCGCATCAGTTTTCAGTATGTGCTGAAAAGTTTGCAGCGCGAAGAGCTGGACCGTTACCTGCGCTACCGCCTGCGCGTGGCGGGTTATAGCGGAGAGACATTGTTCAGCAGCGGTGCGGTGGCGCGCATGCACCGTGTTACCGGAGGCACGCCACGCCTGATCAACATCATCGCGAACAAGGCGCTGATGCTGGTCTATGGCGAAGGCAGGCAGCTCGTGCAGGCCAGTCATATCGGCGTGGCCGCAGCGGACACGCCGGAAGCACGGCGCGACTGGCGGCTGTGGATATGGAGCGGGACGGCCGTGCTGCTGAGCACATTGATGATAGCCGGCTGGGTAATCACGCGATGAGCCTGATCAATCAGGTACTCCAGGATCTGGACAAGCGCGGTGCCGGTGCCAACATCGACGAGGCATCCATCCGTGTGGTACACGCGCGCAGCGAGCGCAGTGCATTCCGGCTCATCGCTGCGGGTGCAGCCGGGATGTTGGGATTGGGGGCGGCAGCGTGGTTTATATGGGAGGCTCAGCAACGGGCACCTGCGCCGCCAGTAGCTGCAGCGCTGATCACCCCCGTGCCCGTCGCATTGCAAGCCGCATCGCAAGCGCTGGCAGTCGCAGCACAAGCCGCATCCCAGCCAAGCGCCGCGATAGCACAAAATACCGCAGCAGGACAAAACGCCGCAGCCAGGCAAAGCGTGGTTCCGCTGATAGCGAGCGTCAGTCCTGATCCCGTGACGGCCACAGCTGCGGCGCAGATACTCACGATCAAGGGCGGCAATTTTGCAAAGGATGCGACGGTCACGCTGCGCAACTCCGCGGGCCGTGCATACCCGAATCGCCGTATCCGCGAACAGACACCGGAGCAAATTGTCATCAAGCACAAATTTGGCAGTCTGCCGGCTACGCCGGGATCCGCCGCCTGGATGGTAGAGGTGAACAATGCGGATGGCAGCTCGTCTGCCCCTTACCGTTTCACGGTGCAGGCGCTCAGCCCTGTGAATCCAGCTCAGGCGGCAGCGTCACCCGCCATGCACCCGGCCACGGCGGCTCCGACAACAGTGCTTCCCGGCGGTGTCCACAAGCGGGCTACGCAACTCAGCGTGCAGCAGCAGGCGGAGAATGAGTTTCGCCGTGCTTACCAGCTGATGCGCCAGGGACGCAGCACTGAAGCGCTGGCTGGCTATGAGAGCGCACTGCGGCTTGATCCCGGCCATGACATGGCGCGACAGAGCATGGTCAGCCTGCTGCTGGAAAAAAAGCGCAATGCAGATGCGGAACGGGTATTGCAGGAAGGACTGAAAAATAATCTGCAGCAGAGCAGCTTTGCCATGCTGCTGGCGCGCCTGCAGGTGGAGCGCAATGCGCTGCCGCAAGCGCTGGATACGTTGCAAAATTCCATGCCCTACGCCGAGAAACGAGCCGATTACCAGGCTTTTGTGGCCGCTTTGCTGCAACGCCAGAACCAGCATGAAGAGGCTGTTGCGCATTACCAGGCCGCGCTGCAGCTAACCCCCAACAACGGCGTGTGGCTGATGGGACTCGGCATCTCCATGCAGTCGCTCAAGCGCGATGCGGAAGCGCGCGCGGCGTACCGGCGTGCGCTGGAAACTCACAGCCTCAATAACGAATTACAGGAATTTGTCGAACGGCGCCTGAAGGATCTTTGAATGCTGGGAACCCATTTTGTTTTGAAGGCCAGACAGTTCGCAAACCTGATGGTGCATACGCGCTACGCGCCTTGGATGGTGTTGGCGATCTCCCTGTTTGTTACATACCAATTATGGTGCAGCGCCGAACTCAACGCGGTGCAGGCGCGGCAGGCGGAATTTGATTTTCGTGTGCGCGATGTTGCCGACAGGATCAAACAGCGCATGTGGAATTACGAACAGGTGCTGTTTGGCGCGCGCGCTTTCTTTGTCAGCCAGCACGCGGTGGAGCACAGTGAATTCTAGGGTTATATTGCGGCGCTGAATTTGGAGGAAAGATTTCCGGGCTTTCAGGGGGTGAGCTTTGCTGCGCTGGTGCAGCGGCCGCAGAAAAAAGCACATGAGCGGGCGGTGCGCCAGGCTGGCGTGCCAGGCTATGCCATCCGCCCGGCAGGCGAACGCGAGAGCTATGCGCCTGTCTCCTACATCGAGCCCAACTCCGCGCGCAACCGGCACGTGCTGGGCTTCGACAACTTCAGCAGCCCGGCGCGCAAGTCCAGCCTCGAACGGGCACGCGATCTTGATCGGGTGGTCGTTTCCGAAAAGTTGGATCTGATACAGGATGAGGGAGAAGAAAAAAAAGCCGGCTTCCTGATGTTCCTGCCCCATTACAAGAGCGGGGCAGCTCACGCGACAGAGGCTGCGCGCAGAGCCCGCATTAGCGGTTGGCTGGCTGCATCATTCCGCATGTCGAACATGATGGCGGGAGTGCTGGGTAAAGATGCGGGCGATCTGGACGTGGAAATCTACGATGGCGATCAGATGTCCGAGCCGCAGTTGATGTTCGATTCCGACGATCATGCCAGCCGTACCTGGGGGCATCAATTCAGCCATGCCAGCCGGATCGATATCGGCGGGCGCCAATGGCTGGTGAGCGTGCATTCGCTTCCGCTATTCGAGGCCGGAGTGGACAAGTCGAAGGCCTATTTCACGGCAGTTGCCGGGATTTTTATGAGTTTGCTGCTGGCGTTGCTTGCCGCCTTGCTGGTGCGCGACCGTGCCCGTGCCGCGCACATGATCGAGAGTGCCAACATCGAGCTGAAGGAACGCAGAAAGCTTCAGGATGCGCTGCACGAGAACGAACAACGCTGGAAGCTTGCGCTGGAGGGGGCGGGGCATGGCGTGTGGGATTGCGACGTGCCCACCGGCAAGGTGACGTACTCCGATCTTTACCTGGGCATGCTGGGCTATTCCAGAGAAGAATATACCGGCCTGGTAGAAAAATGGGAGCAGCTCATACACCCTGACGACAGGCAGCGAGTGCTGCTGGCAGACCAGGAGCATCAGGCGGGGCAGACACGCACTTACATTTCGGAATACCGGATATTGTGCAAAGACGGCAGCTGGAAGTGGATTGTCTCGCGCGGCATGGTGGTCGAACGTGATCAACAGGGCGAGCCTCTGCGCATGATAGGCACGCATACCGATATCAGCGCGCGGCACGCGATGGAGGATGCGCTGCGCCTGAGTCAGGCGCAGTTGCACGCCATTCTGCATATTGCACCCGTCGGTATCTGGTTGGTTGGGGCGGATGGGCGCTACCACTTCGTCAACAAAACGTTCTGCGATGCAGTGGGCGTTCCGGAAAGCGCGTTTATTGCCAGCGATGATTTGGCTGAAATACTGGAAGCGGAAGTCGCCGCCAATTGTGTGAAGTCAGACCGCGACTGCCTCGCTCAGGATGAGCCGCATTTCTCCGAGGAGGTTATAACCTTCGTCGATGGCCTGCCCCATCTGCTGGAAATCACCAAGGTGAAATTCAAGGATCATCTGGGTACAACGATAGGTGCGCTTGGCATAGCGGTGGATGCAACCGAGCGGCGCGCGCGCGATAAGGCGCTGCGCGAGAGCGAAGAAAAATATCGCGAACTTTTTGAGTTGGCCAACGATTTCATCATGACCTCTGATATGGATGGCAACGTCACCTCCGCGAACAAACTGATAGTCGAGACCTTGGGTTTTTCACATGAAGAAATGCTCAAGATGAACATCAGCGGATTCATGGAATCGGACAGTCTGGCAAGAGCCAGGCAAATGACGCAGATCAAGCTGGGCGGGGAAGACCGGGTGACCCGTTATGAGTTGGTGCTGCAGGCCAGGGATGGCCGCTTAATCGAAACCGAATTCAGCACCCGGCTGATATACAAAGAAGGCAAGGTGGTGGGGGTGCATGCGATAGGCCACGATGTCAGCGAAAAGCGCAAATATCAGCGAGCCCTGCTCAAGAGCGAAGAGAGTTACCGCGAATTCTTCGAATTTGCCAACGATTTTGCCTACAGCACCGATGTGGGCCTGCATTTCACGGCAGTAAACAATTCATTGCTTGAGGCTACTGGCTATACGCGCAATGAACTGATGGGTGCACACGTAGACAAGCTGCTGAATTCCGCGAATCTCGCGATAGCACAAAAAAAGACAGCGGCGAAAATCAGTGGCGAGCAGGATGTCACCCGCTATGAGGTGGAGCTTAGCAGCAGGGATGGCAGGCAGATTCCGATAGAACTGGTCAGTACTCTGATATTCAAGGATGGCATGGTGGCTGGTGTACAAGGTATCGGGCGCGACATTACCGAGCGCAAGCGCGCCGAGCAATCTTTGCGCGAGGCCAACCTCCGTGCAGAGGCGGCCAGCAGCGCCAAGAGCATGTTCCTCGCCAACATGAGCCACGAGATCCGCACGCCGATGAACAGCGTCATCGGCATGGCGCACCTGGCGCTCAGCCATGAGATCAACCCCGGGCAACGCGGTTATCTGGAGAAGATACTGCTGTCCGGCGAGCACCTGCTGGGCATTATTGACGACATTCTCGATTTTTCCAAGATCGATGCCGGCAAGCTCAGGGTGGAGAGCGTCGAGTTGGACATCGTCAGGATCATGGAAAGCCTTGCCAATATGCTTGCCGAGAAGGCGCGTGACAAGGGTTTGCGCTATGTCGTGGACATCGATCCCGCTATCCCGCGCAACCTGCGTGGTGACCAGCTACGGCTGCGCCAGGTGTTGCTCAACTTGGCCAACAATGCCATCAAGTTTACGGCACAGGGAGAGGTCGTCATCACTGTGCGCAAAATCGAAGACAGTGCGCAAGGCTGCCTGGTGAATTTCGAAATACGTGACACCGGTATCGGCATCAGTCATGACGAGCTTGCCGGATTGTTCCAGTCGTTCCAGCAGGCAGACGGCTCCGTCACGCGCAAATACGGAGGCACAGGCCTGGGGCTGTCTATCAGCAAGCGACTGGTGGAACTGATGGGGGGCGAGCTGGGGGTGGCGAGCGAGCCGGACAAGGGCAGCACGTTCTGGTTTCGCATGCGGCTGGAATACGGGGCCGAGAGTGCGCCGGCAACGGATGCGCTGCTTGCGTTCAATCATAAAGCCGTGCTCCAGGCCATTCAGGGCAAACATATCCTGCTGGTTGAGAACAACCTGTTCAATCAGCAGGTGGCACGCGAACTCCTGGAGAGTGTCGGTGTGGTGGTGGTGGTTGCCAACAACGGTGCGGAGGCGCTCGATCTGTTGCGGCAGGGGCATTTCGATATTGTGCTGATGGACTTGCAGATGCCGGTGATGGACGGGCTGGAAGCGACAGCGCGGATACGCGCCAATGCGGAGTTGGTGGGGCTGCCGGTGATTGCGATGACCGCCAATGCGCTGAAGGGAGAGCGCGAGCGCTGCCAGGAGGTCGGCATGAACGATTTAATCGCCAAGCCGGTGCGGCCGCAAATGTTGTATAGCGTTATCGCCAGGTGGCTGTCGAACAGGAAGCCACAGAATTTCCCCTCTGCCGGGCAGGCGGCTTTGCCTGTAGCTGCAGATAGCACGGCATTGATCGACCTCTCCGTGCTGGAAGAGATGATCGTTGGCGGGCGCGACAAGGTGCGCGAATTCGCCTACCAGTTTCTGGATAGCACCAAGGCAGATATGGTGCGGGTGGATGACGCGCTGGAGAATCGGGACATGGCGCAGCTGCGGGAGTTGGCTCATCACATGCAGTCACCTGCCGGCATGGTGAGCGCCATGAGCTTCGCCGCGCTGAGCCAGAAATTGGAAGAGCGGCAAAATACCCTGGATCAGGCACGGGAGATTGTGCAGCAGCTGCACGCGCTGGTGGCGCGCATCGAGGCGCAGATCAACGACGAGTTTCCCGGGCTCGACGTCAGCGCTCGCGCGGCAGGGTGCGTGCGATTACCCAGGTGCTGACCTCAAGCGCCCCGGCGTGGCGCAATGCCAGGGCCAGCTCATTCAGCGACGCTCCGGTCGTCATCACATCATCCACCACCGCCACATGTTTGCCCGCGACAGCGGGTGAGCAGGCAAAAGCATTGCGCATGTTCTTGCCGCGCTCCTTCCACGGCAAGGTGGATTGGGGCGCGGTATTGCGCACCCGCTGGCAGGCATCAGGCAGCAGCGGAATGTTCAGGCTGTTGCCCAAGTGGCGTGCCAGCAGCAACGACTGGTTAAAGCCGCGTTCACGCAGGCGCAAGGGGTGCAGGGGCATGGGGGCGATGCAGTCGGGCAACACCTGCACGCACTCGGCCAGCTTGGCGGCGAGGCTGTGCGCGAGTTGCAGCCTGGTGCCGTATTTGAATGCCTGTACCAGCTGGTCTAGCGGAAAGGCATAGGCGTAGGGAGCCACGGTGCGGGCGAAGTGCGGCGGGTGGCGCAGGCAGCGGCCGCAGGTAGCGCCGTCCCAGGTGGGCAGGGCACACACCTGGCAATGTGCAGCGGCCAAACGCGGCAGGGCGGCATCGCAAGCTGGACACCATGAGCCGCTGGGGCTGGCAGCACCGCACAGCAGGCAGGGCTGCGCAGGCAACAGCTGCTTGAGATTTGAGCCGATGTTCAAAAAAAGACGCCTGAAAGTTGACAAGGTATAATCCCGTCCGCGAAATATTGTTCAATTTAAACCTATTGTCCCGCCATGCAAAATCAAACCGTCAAATTTTTCAGCCCCAGGAAGCATCAGGACTTGGCCAACAAGAACCAGGTCTGGAGCGTCGCCGACATAGAGGCGCTGTTCCAGCTGCCCTTCGCCGATCTGATGTTCCGCGCGCAGCAGGTGCATCGCGAACACTTCGACCCCAACGCGGTGCAGCTTTCCACCCTGTTGTCGATCAAGACCGGCGGCTGTTCCGAGGATTGCGGTTACTGCCCGCAGTCGGCGTTCAATTCGGCAGGCGTGGAAAACCAGAAGATGCTCGACGTGGCTGCCGTGGTTCAGGCCGCACAGGCCGCAAAAGACAGCGGCGCGGATCGTTTCTGCATGGGCGCTGCCTGGCGCGAACCCAGCAAAGAAGACATGGCGAGCGTGGTGGAAATGGTCAAGGCGGTGCGCGGGCTGGGCATGGAAACCTGCGCCACGCTGGGCATGCTCAACGACGAAAATGTAGAGCAGCTGCGTGCGGCCGGCCTGGATTACTACAACCATAACCTCGACACCGCGCCGGAATTTTATGGCGACATCATCACCACGCGCGACTATCAGGACCGGCTGGACACACTGGAGCGCGTGCGCCGTGCCGGCATGCACGTGTGCAGCGGCGGCATCGTCGGCATGGGCGAGAACATCACGCAGCGCGCCGGGCTGATTGCGCAACTCGCCAACATGCAGCCGTATCCCGAGAGCGTGCCGATCAACAACCTGGTCAAGGTGGAGGGCACGCCGCTGCAAGATACTGCCGAAATTGACCCGCTGGACTTCGTGCGCACCATCGCGGTGGCGCGCATCACCATGCCGCGTGCACGCGTGCGCCTGTCCGCGGGACGCCAGCAGATGAGCGAAACGGTGCAGGCGCTATGCTTCCTGGCCGGCGCGAACTCCATGTTCTATGGTGAACAGTTGCTGACTACCGGCAACCCGGATGTCGCCCGCGACCGCGCCATGCTCGATAAGCTCGGCATGTATCCCTTTGCAGAAACCCATTAGCCACAGAGCACACAGAGATCACAGAGCCAGTACAACTCTGTTTTTTCTCTCCTCTGTGTACTCTGTGGCAGATGCCTAATGCCTTTTTCATCCCTCTCCCAAGAGCTAGAAGCCCGTGCCGCGCAAGGCCTGCTGCGCCGTCGCCGCGTGCTGGAAAGCGCGCAGGGTGTGCATATCCGCGTGGATGGTAAGCACTACCTGTCGTTTTGCAGCAATGACTATCTGGGGCTGGCCAATCATCCGCAGCTGATAGCAGGCCTGCAGCAAGGTGCTGCGCAATACGGCGTGGGCGCTGGCGCTTCGCATCTGGTCAGCGGTCACTTCGCTGCGCACCACGAACTGGAGCAGGCGCTTGCTGCGTTTGTGAACAAGCCGGCCGCGCTGATTTTTTCTGGCGGTTATCTGGCCAACCTCGGGGTGGTGCAGGGGCTGGTGGGGCGCGGCGACACCGTGTTCGCCGACAAACTCAATCACGCCTCGCTCAACGATGCCATGCTGCTGTCGCGCGCCGGGGTAAAGCGTTACCGCCACAACGATGTGGCACAGCTCGCACAGCAGCTCGAACAAACCAGGAGTGGGCGCAAACTTGTCATCACCGACGCGGTGTTCAGCATGGATGGTGACCTGGCTCCCTTGCCGCAACTGCTGGCGCTGTGCGAGCAGCACGATGCCTGGCTGCTGGTGGATGATGCGCACGGCTTTGGAGTGCTGGGCGCACAGGGGCGCGGCTCGCTGTCGCACTTTGGCCTCGCGTCGCCGCGCCTCATCTACATGGCGACCTTGGGCAAGGCGGCAGGCGTGAGCGGCGCCTTTGTCGCGGCTGAAGAAGTGGTGATCAACACCCTGCTGCAAAATGCGCGCAGCTACATTTACACCACCGCCAGCCCGCCCGCCTTGTCTGTTGCCCTCCTGGCCAGTCTGCCACTGATCCGCGAGGAAGGCTGGCGGCGTGAGCATTTGCTAGGCCTGATTGCGCAGCTGCGTGCAGGCTTGGGCGACTTGCCGTGGAAGCTTTTGCCTTCCGCCACCCCGATACAACCCTTGCTGGTGGGCGGCAACGAGGCGGCGCTTGCCTTGAGCGAAGGCTTGCGTGCACGCGGCATGTGGGTGCCGGCGATCCGCCCGCCCACAGTGCCTCAGGGCACGGCACGGCTGCGCATCACGCTGTCGGCGGCGCACAGCAAGCAGGATGTCTCGCAGTTGATCGGAGCCTTGCATGCGCTTGCACATTGAGTCGCAGGGTGAGGGCGCGCCGCTGCTGCTGATCCACGGCTGGGGCATGCACTGCGGTATGTGGAGCGGCATTGCGGCGCAACTGGCAGAAACGCATTGCGTGTACAGCGTGGATCTGCCCGGCCACGGGTGCAGCACCCGTGGCCCTTTACCCTTCACCCTTGACGCAGTTGTGGATGAGCTCAGTGCGCACTTCGACGCGCCACTGACAGTTTGCGGCTGGTCGCTGGGCGGGCAGGTGGCCTTGCGCTGGGCGCAGCTGCAAGCTGCTCAGATAGAAAAGCTGGTGCTGGTGGCCACTACACCCTGCTTTGTGCAGAGCGATGGCTGGGCCTGCGCCATGGCTGCGGATACCCTGCAGCATTTCGCCGCTGTCCTGGTGGAAGATCATGCGCTTACCCTGCGCCGCTTCCTGGCGCTGCAAGTACGCGGCAGTGAGAGGGAGCGCGAGCTGCTGGCCGATCTGCGCGCACAGCTGTTCAGCCGCGGCGAACCGGATACGACGGTGTTGCAGGGCGGTCTGCGGATGCTGCGCGACACCGATCTGCGCGCATCGCTGCCCCGGATAGTACAGCCGACCCTGCTGCTGGCGGGAGAACGCGATACCATCACCCCGCTGCAAGCGATGCAATACATGGAGCTGGCTTTACCCCACGCGCGACTGGCGACGATCAAGGGTGCAGCACACGCGCCGTTCCTGTCGCACCAGGAAGAATTTTTGCAGCACCTGAGAAGTTTTTTGTGTGAGATATGAACGAATTTGAAATTGACAAACGCGAGGTGCGCCGCGCCTTCAGCCGCGCCGCCCTGCACTACGATGCCGCAGCGGTAATGCAGCGCGAAGTGTGCACGCGCATGCTGGAACGCCTCGATTACATCAAACACCAGCCGGAGCGCGTGCTGGACGTGGGCAGCGGCACCGGCTGGGGGACGCGCCAATTGGGTGGGCGCTATCCGGCCGCGCAGATGGTGGCACTCGACATCGCCATGGGCATGCTGCAGGCCGCGCGCGGCACCACCGGATGGTGGCGCAAACTGTTTTTCGGGAGTGCGCCGCGCTATGTGTGCGCGGATGTGGAAGCGCTGCCCCTGTCTGCGCACAGTGTCGATCTGGTGTGGTCAAACCTGGCGCTGCAATGGTGCAACGACCTGCCCGCGACTTTCGTGGAGCTGCACCGTGTGATGAAAACGCATGGCCTGTTGATGTTCTCCACTTTCGGGCCGGATACCCTGAAGGAGTTGCGCGCCGCCTTTAACGGTGTCGATGGGCACAACCACCTGAACCGTTTTACCGACATGCATGATATCGGCGACATGCTGGTGGCCGCCGGTTTTGCCGAGCCGGTGATGGACATGGAGTACATCACCCTGACCTATCACGACGTGAAAGCGGTGATGCAGGATCTGCGCAGCATAGGCGCGCACAACGCCACGGCAGGCCGTGCCACGGGGATGATGGGCAAGTCGGCGTGGCACAGGGTGCTGGAAAGCTATGAGCGCCTGCGCTTTGATGGCAAACTGCCGGCGACGTTCGAGATCATCTATGGCCACGCGTGGAAAGCGCAGCCGAAAAAACTTGCCGACGGACGTGCGCTTATTAGGACACCATTCAAGCTGTGAAAAATCTTTCACCCCGTGGGGGGATATGAGTTATTTCATTACCGGCACCGACACCGGCGTCGGTAAGACGCTGATCAGCTGCGCGCTGCTGCATGCCTTTGCGGCGCAGGGTATGCGCGTGGTCGGCATGAAGCCGGTGGCGGCGGGGTGCACGGAAGACGAGCTGAACGAGGATGTGCAGCGGCTGCGCGCGGCCAGCAATGTGCTGGCCACTCTGGGGCAGATCAATCCCTACAGCTTTCCGCAACCTGTCGCGCCGCACATCGCCGCGCGTAACGCCGGGGCACGCATCGACTTCCGCCGCATTCTGACTTCCTATCGCGAGCTGACCACGCAGGCCGATGTGGTGATCGTGGAAGGTGCCGGCGGCTTCCGGGTGCCGCTGAACGAGAAGCAGGACAGTGCCGATCTGGCCATGGAGCTGGGCCTGGCGGTGATACTGGTGGTGGGCATGCGTCTGGGCTGCCTTAACCACGCGCTGCTCACGCAGCGCGCCATTGCCGATAGCGGGCTAGAATGCGCGGGCTGGGTGGCGAATGTGGTGGACGCGGACATGAGTGCGTTGCCGGAGAACGTCGATGCCTTGCGCGAGCGCTTAGCAGCGCCTTTGCTGGGAGTGGTGCCGCACATGGCTGCGCCGGATGCCAGGGCAGCGGCGCAGCATCTTGATTTGGGTTTATTGGAATCAAATGAATGAGTGAGTTCAGTGTCTTTGCGGATTTCATGGTGGCTATACCTTTGCAATCAACGGATGGAGTGAAAGCTGCCATGTGCCGGCATAAATTTTTTCGAGTGTTTGCGCTGTTATGCGCGGTGTCGCTGGGCTCTGCGGTTTTGGCAGGGTGCGGCGAGAAGGAGTTGCCCTCGCCATATCAGGCCATTGACGTGGGCTGGCAGCATGAGGGTGCCGATTTCCATCTGGCCGACCCCACTGGCAGGGCGCGCAGCCTGGCGGATTTCAGGGACAAGGTGATCGTGCTGTTCTTCGGTTACACCCATTGCCCCGATGTTTGCCCCACGACGCTGGCAGACATGGCGCAGGTGATGCGCCTGCTCGGCAAGCAGGCAGACCAGGTGCAGGTGCTGTTTGTGACATTGGATCCGGAGCGCGACACGGGCGCATTGCTGGCGCAATATGTGCCGGCTTTCTACCCTTCCTTCATGGGGTTGCGTGGCGATGCACAGGCAACCGCCGAAGCCGCCAGGTCTTTCGGCGTGTCCTATCAGAAGCAGATGAATAAAAGCGGCTATACGCTGGATCATTCTTCGAGCCTGTACCTGATAGGCATGAACGGCAGGCCCATGCTGCTCGCACCTTATGATCAGGGTGCAGAGTTGCTGGTGCAGGATATCAGGCTGTTGCTCACCACCTCGCGCTAACCCATATGACCATTGCGTTTCTGCAACCCCTGCTGAACGATCTGCGCTTCCATATCGATGAAAGGAATCTGCTCCTGCGTGCCGAGCAGCTGCGCTCCCGCTGGTCGATGTTTCCCGAGATGTTGGCCGGGCAGCTGTTGCTTGCGCCGCTGTTTGTCGCGCTGTTCTGGAGCCAGTGCAGCCATGAGGCATTGCTGAACTGGCTGTGGGTCATCTATGCAGTGCATGCCGTGGAGATGTGGGGCTGGTGGCGTTATAAAGAACAGTTCCAGACCGTCGCGCAATGCCGAGCATGGAACCGCCGCTATATTGTGTACACAGTGGCTGTCGGTTTGGCGTGGGGAAGTGTGGCATGGTGGTTTTTCCCGACGGATATGATTTACCAGACACTCATGATTTGCGTGGTGCTGGGGCTGGCTGCCGGTGCGGTGACCATGAACGCAGTGCATACACCGTCACTGTATATCTATGTGTCGGGAGTCACGCTGCCTGTGTTATTTCGTCTGGTGCAGCAGGGAGACTCCATCCACTGGATACTGGCCGGCATGCTGTTGCTGTTCCTGCTGGTGGTGCTGAACTCGGGGCGCGAGCTGAGCAAGACATTCTGGACATCGCTGGTGCGTCGCTATGAAAACTACTCACTGCTCCAGCAATTGTCCGAGCAGAAATCCCGCGCCGAAGCTGCCAGCCGTGAGAAGTCACGTTTTCTTGCGGCTGCCAGCCACGATTTGCGCCAGCCCTTGCAGGCGCTGGTGCTGTTCAGCGAGGCGCTGCAGGACGCAGCCACGGAAAAAAAGACGGTGCAGCTGGCGGGGCAAATCGAAAAATCAGTGAGCGCACTGATGGGGATGTTCGATGAGTTACTCGATGTGTCCCGTCTGGATGCGGGGGTGGTGGAAGTGCGCTGGCAGCATTTCCAGCTGCACGCCATCCTCGATCGCCTGTACCTCGAGTTTGCGCCGCTGGCACATGCCAAGGGATTGCTGTTCGAGGTGCCGACGTGCCGGCAGGTGGTATATAGCGACCCCTATTTGCTGGAACGTATCCTGCGTAACCTTGTTTCCAATGCCGTGCGTTATACCCCGGCTGGCGAGGTGCGTGTGGTTTGCCAGTGTACCGGGGCCATGCTCAAGCTGGAGGTGGTGGATACCGGTGTAGGCATCAGTGCAGAGAGTATGCCGCACATCTTTGCCGAATATTATCAGGTGGGCAATCCGCAACGCGACCGCCGCATGGGACTGGGGCTGGCAATCGTGCGGCGTATGGAGGCGCTGCTGGGATACAGGGTGGAGGTGGAATCAGCGCCTGGCAAGGGTTCTGTATTCGGCTTCAGCATGCGCCTTGGCGAAGCGGATCAGCTGCACCAAGCGCAGGTGTCCAGTCCTGCCCGCCAGGATATGGACGGTGTGAGCGTGGCATGGGTGGAGGATGATCCGGAAATTCGGCATACTGTGACCGAACTGATGACGCAGTGGGGGTGTCGGGTTACGGCCGGCACATTGCCTGGCGAGGTGCTGGACAGAATGAAAGGGAGCAATCTGCGCCCGGATATATTGGTTTGCGACTACCGTTTGCCGCAAGGCCTGACTGCACTGCATGCGCTCAAGCTGGCGCACGGGATATGGGACGCTGACATACCGGTGCTGGTGCTGACCGGGGATACGGAGCCGCAGACGCTACTTGAGATTCAGCACAGCGGCGCCCTGTTGCTGCATAAACCGATTACGCCGGCACGTTTGCGCTCTATCATGTATTTTGCGCTGCACGGCAAGGATTAAGGTGGGCTGGTAACAGGTGTCCTTTCCGGTTTTTTGCTGAATCGCTGTGGTGACGGTGAGGTGGAAGTTCAGCGAAATGGTATGATGACAAAAACAGCGTGTGGGGGAGATTAAAATAATGAAGTTGAAGGTTTTATTGGCGGATGACCACGCCCTGTTCCGCGACGGTATGCGCTACGTATTGCAGCAGCTGAGTGATGAAGTGGAAATTCTGGACGCGGCAAATTTTGCCGATGCCCTGGCGCAGGCGGAAGCTCATCCTTCACTGGATCTGGTGCTGCTGGATTTGAATATGCCCGGTAGCGATGGCGTGTCGTCAATCAGGATTTTTCATCAGCGTTTCCCCGGTATTCCCCTGGTGGTCGTGTCCGGCTCGGATCGGCGCACCGACATCGAGTGGGTGATGGAACACGGCGCCATGGGTTTCGTTTCCAAAATGTCTTCCGGCAAGATCATGGTTGGCGCCTTGCGCATGGTGCTTGATGGCGGCATCTACCTGCCCCCGCAATTGCTGGCGCAATCCGTTGCCGCGCTGGGTCAGGGCGAACCGGAAGAGACCATTACGCAAATGAACAAGCTCGGCATGACCAGGCGCCAGATGGAGGTGTTGCAGCATCTTGCCGCCGGATTGTCGAACAAGGAAATTTCCTCAAAAATGAACCTGGCGGAAGGGACGGTCAAGGTGCACGTTGCCGCGGCCTATCAGGTGCTGCAGGTCAGTAGCCGTCTGGATGCCGTGCGCAAGGCACGCAATCTGGGATTGATAGGCGCAGGGCAGGGTGAAAGCTAATGACGGGTAGTGCCAATGCCAGTTCATCGGCGACACTCGCTGCGACTGCATTTCCTGCAGCGTTCGCGTGTCATCGCCCCTTCAGGGTTGCAGCGGACAGGCTTGTTTCACCGTCGAATTGAAATTGGAATAAGGCGCGCAAGTGAGTGTTTAACCGATGAAGCAACCCAATACCCTGCGGCAGTCCGCCCCCCTTCCCGAACGCCTGGCCAGATTATTGCGCGAGTCGCGCTGGTTGCTGCTGGTGGCATTGGCGGTCTATCTCATCCTTGTGCTGCATGGTTACGATCGCAGCGATACGGCCTGGTCGCACAGCGGCAGTGAATCCGTAACGCATAACCCGGGCGGGATGTTTGGTGCCTGGCTGGCCGATATCATGCTGTATATATTTGGCTTCTCAGCGTGGTGGTGGGTGGTCATTCTGTTGCAGCGCGTGTGGGCGAGCTATCGCACCCTGCATCCGGAAGATGTGCCGGCAGACAGCCTGTTCGACAAGCGTGCCCTGTGGCTGGCGCTCACCGGTTTTGCCGTGTTGCTGCTCTCCAGCAGTGCGCTGGAGGCGATGCGCCTGTATAGCTGGAAGCTGGCACTGCCGCTGGCTCCGGGGGGAATGCTGGGTGCGGTGCTGTCCCATGGTCTTGCGCATGTGCTGGGATTTACCGGCGCTACTTTGCTGTTGCTGGTGTTAATGGCGACCGCCTTCAGCCTGTTCAGCGGCTTGTCTTGGCTGCGTCTGGTGGACTGGCTGGGCACCAAAATCGAGACCTTCTACCTGTGGGCGCGCCGCGCCTGGCAGACGCGGCAGGACAAGCGCATCGGCGCGCAGGCCGTGAGCGTGCGCCAGGTAGTGGTGCAGGAAGAGAAGCGGCGCGTGGAAGAGCATCTGCCGATTCATATCGAGCAGCCCTTTGCCGAGGTATTCCATTCCGTCCGTGTCGAGCAGGAAAAACAGACCGCATTGTTTGCCGAAATGCCGGATTCACCTTTGCCGCCGCTGCATCTGCTGGATCAGGCCAGCGGCGAAGTGGAATCGATTTCCGCCGACGTGCTGGAATTTACCTCGCGCCTGATCGAGCGCAAATTGAAAGATTTTGGCGTGGAAGTGAAAGTGGTGGCGGCCTATCCCGGGCCCGTCATCACGCGCTACGAGATCGACCCCGCCGTCGGCGTGAAGGGCAGCCAGATCACCAATCTGGTGAAAGACCTGGCACGTGCCCTGTCGGTGGTGAGTCTGCGCGTGGTGGAAACCATACCGGGCAAGGCCTACATGGCGCTGGAGTTGCCCAACCCCAAGCGCCAGATCGTGCGCCTGTCGGAAATACTCAGTTCGCAGGCCTATGCCGAGATGGGCTCGCCGCTCACCATGGTGATGGGCAAGGATATTTCCGGCAAGCCGGTGGTGGCCGACTTGGCCAAGATGCCGCACGTGCTGGTGGCGGGCACCACCGGCTCGGGCAAGTCGGTGGCGATCAATGCGATGATTCTCTCCCTGCTGTACAAATCCACGCCGCAGCAAGTGCGCCTGCTGCTGATCGATCCCAAGATGCTGGAGCTCTCCGTTTACGAAGGCATCCCGCATCTGCTCGCCCCGGTGGTCACCGACATGCGCCAGGCCGGCGCGGGTCTGAACTGGTGCGTGCAGGAAATGGACAAGCGTTACCGCCTGATGTCAGCCTTGGGTGTGCGCAATATGGCGGGCTACAACCAGAAGGTGCGCGATGCGATCAAGGCCGGACAACCGCTGACCAACCCGTTCACGCTCACGCCTGAGCATCCTGAAGCGCTGGAAGAGTTGCCCTTCATCGTGGTGTTTATCGACGAGCTGGCCGACCTGATGATGGTGGTGGGAAAGAAGGTGGAAGAGCTGATTGCGCGCCTGGCGCAGAAAGCGCGCGCTTCCGGCATTCATCTGGTGCTGGCTACACAGCGCCCCTCGGTGGATGTGATAACCGGCCTGATCAAGGCCAACGTGCCAACGCGTATGTCGTTCCAGGTGTCCTCCAAGATAGACTCGCGCACCATTCTCGACCAGATGGGCGCGGAGGCGCTGCTGGGACAGGGCGACATGCTCTACCTGCCGCCCGGCAGCGGTTATCCGCAGCGCCTGCACGGCGCCTTTGTGTCCGACCAGGAAGTGCACCGCGTGATCGAGCACATCAAATCGCTGGCGCCGCCGCAGTACATCGAAGGCGTGCTGAACGCGCAGGAAGAAGGTGAGGGCGGCGCGGATGGCGAAGTTCTGGGGGCCGATGCGGAGTCCGATCCGCTCTACGACCAGGCGGTCGACATCGTGGTGAAGTCGCGCCGCGCCTCCATCTCGCTGGTGCAACGCAACCTGCGCATAGGCTACAACCGCGCCGCGCGTCTGGTCGAGCAAATGGAGAAAGCCGGCATCGTCACGCCGATGCAGAGCAACGGCAATCGCGAGGTTCTGGCACCTGCGCGGCAGGAGTGAGGAGTGAGGACTGAGGGAAAACCGTTGTCCTGGTGTTAACTCAGTCCGCAGTCCTTTTCTGGAGAATACTAATGAAATACATTATTGCTGCCGCCGTGTTGTTGTTCGCTTCGCTCCCGGCACATGCCGGCGCCAGCGACAAGCTGCGCGGATTTATCTCTGCCACCCATTCCGGTCAGGCCAACTTTACCCAGGTGGTGCAGGACAAGAACGGCAAGAAGATTCAATTGGCTTCCGGCACCATGCAGTTCGTGCGCCCCGGAAAATTCCGCTGGGTGTATCAGAAGCCTTATGAGCAGATCATCGTCGGCGATGGCGCGAAATTCTGGATGTATGACGTGGACCTCAACCAGGTGACGGTGAAGAAGCTGGATGCCGCTCTCGGCAGCAGCCCGGCGGCACTGCTTTCCGGCAACAACGAGATCGAGCGCGCTTTCGATCTGCACGACAAAGGCGTGCAGGACGGCCTGGACTGGCTGGAGGCAATGGCCCGTACGCATGACACCGGCTTCGAAAAAATCCTGATGGCCTTCAACGCGCAAGGCGAACTGGCGGTGATGCAGTTGCAAGATGCCTTCGGCCATACCACGCTGCTGCGCTTCGACCGCATGCAGCGCAATCCGCAACTCGCACCGTCTTTATTCAAGTTCGTGCCGCCCAAGGGCGCGGATGTGCTGGGCGAGTAATGAGCGACCTGTTTGCGTCTGCGCAACCCGCAGCACCTCTGGCCGAGCGCCTGCGCCCCAGGCATATCGACGAGGTCATCGGGCAAGCGCATTTATTGGGCGCGGGCAAGCCGCTGCGCATGGCGTTTGCCTCGGGCAAGCTGCATTCGATGATCTTGTGGGGGCCGCCGGGGGTGGGCAAGACCACGCTGGCGCGGCTGATGGCCTCGGCTTTCGATGCCGAGTTCCTGCCCTTGTCGGCGGTGCTGTCCGGGGTAAAGGACATCCGCGATGCCATTGCGCAGGCGCAGCACACCCTGCAACAGAGCGGGCGCCACACCATATTGTTTGTGGACGAGGTGCATCGCTTCAACAAGTCGCAGCAGGATGCCTTCCTGCCTTTTGTCGAGCAGGGGCTGGTCACTTTTATTGGCGCTACCACGGAGAACCCCTCGTTTGAAGTGAACGGCGCGTTGCTGTCGCGCGCGCAGGTGTACGTGCTGCAATCCCTGTCTGCGAGCGAGCTGGGGCAATTGTTTGAGCGTGCGCAACAAGAGGCATTGCCGGGGCTGGAATTTGATGCGGCGGCGTGTGAGCGCCTGATCGGATTTGCCGATGGCGATGCGCGGCGCCTGCTCAATGTGCTGGAGCAATTAGGCACGGCTGCAAATACGGCGCAGGTGACGCACATCACCAGCGAGTTTCTCGACAACACTCTGGCGCAAAGCCTGCGTCGTTTCGACAAGGGCGGCGAGGCCTTCTACGACCAGATTTCCGCGCTGCACAAATCGGTGCGCGGCTCCAACCCGGATGCAGCGCTGTACTGGCTGGTGCGCATGCTGGACGGCGGCGCCGATCCGAAATATCTGGCGCGGCGCATCGTGCGCATGGCGTGGGAAGACATCGGCCTGGCTGATCCGCGCGCGATCACGCTGACGCTGGACGCCGCGCAAACCTACGAGCGCCTGGGTTCTCCCGAAGGCGAGCTGGCGCTGGCGCAGGCGGTGCTATACATGGCAGTGGCGGCCAAGTCGAATGCGGGCTATGTCGCGTATAATGCCGCCCGCGCGCACGTGTCACAGGACGCGTCGCGCCCGGTGCCGCTGCACCTGCGCAACGCGCCCACCAAGCTGATGAAGCAACTCGATTACGGGCGTGATTACCGCTATGCGCACGACGAGGCGGGCGGCTATGCGGCGGGTGAAAATTATTTTCCCGACGCTATGCCGGAAGTGAGTTTTTACCAGCCGACCAACCGCGGGCTGGAAGCAAAGATTGCGGAGAAACTGGCGCATCTGCGCGAGCTGGATGCAAAGGCGAAAAACAAAAAAGGATAAGCAGCATGTTGGATATTCAGACATTGAGGAATGACCTGGTTGGAGTGGCCGCCCGTTTGGCAGCACGCGGTTACACGCTGGACACTGCGAAGTTCGAGCAACTGGAAGCCGAACGCAAGACTGTCCAGACGCGCACACAGGAGCTGCAAGCCAGGCGCAACGCATCGTCCAAGTTGATCGGACAAGCCAAGGCCAAGGGCGAAGACGTATCGGCGATCATGGCCGAGGTGGGCGCGCTGGGTGAAGAGTTGAAGCAGCTTGAATCCAAGCTGCCGCAGGTGTTGCAAGAGATGGATGTTTTCCTCGCTGTCATTCCCAACGTGCCGCATGCCAGCGTGGCGGTCGGTAAGTCGGAAGCGGACAATGTCGAGGTGCGCAAGGTCGGCGAGATACCTAAGTTCGCGTTCGAAGTGCAGGACCATGTCAGCATCGGCGAAGGCTTGGGTGGACTGGATTTCGAGACGGCGACCAAGATCGCCGGCGCACGTTTCTCGCTGCTGAAAGGCCCGCTGGCGCGGCTGCATCGCGCGCTGGCGCAGTTCATGCTGGATACGCACACCGAGCAGCACGGCTACACCGAGACTTATGTGCCGTATCTGGTGAATGCTGAGTCGATGCGTGGCACCGGCCAGTTGCCGAAATTCTCAGAAGATTTGTTTCATGTTTACGCTGGAGGAAAAAGCCCCGTGGAAGTGAAGGCGTATGCTGGCTATACGCCGGAACAAATTGAAAAATTAGAAGCAGAAAAATTAGGAACTTTTTACCTGATCCCCACCGCCGAAGTGCCCGTCACCAACATGGTGCGCGACGAGATCGTGCCGCTGGAAAAGCTGCCGCTGAAGTTCGTGGCACACACGCCCTGTTTCCGCAGCGAAGCGGGCTCGTATGGCCGCGACACGCGCGGCATGATTCGCCAGCACCAGTTCGACAAGGTGGAACTGGTGCAGATGGTGCATCCGGAGCAATCCTACACGGCGCTGGAAGAGCTGCTCGGCCATGCCGAAACCATCCTGAAGAAACTCGGCCTGCCGTACCGCGTGGTGAAGCTGTGCAGCGGCGACATGGGTTTCTCCTCGGCCACCACCTACGACATCGAAGTGTGGCTGCCGGCGCAAAACACCTACCGCGAAATCTCCTCCTGCTCCAACTTCGAAGCCTTCCAGGCGCGGCGCATGCAGGCGCGTTTCAGGAACAGCGCGGGCAAGCCCGAGTTGCTGCACACGCTGAATGGTTCAGGCCTGGCCGTAGGCCGCACGCTGGTCGCGATACTTGAAAACAATCAACAGGAAGATGGTAGCGTGCGCGTACCTGAGGTGCTTCGCCCCTATATGGGCGGGCTGGAAGTCATCAAGGCAAGTTGATCGCTGTGAACCCATGGAACTCCAACTAAAAAATCGGCAGGACTTGAAAGCGCGCGCGCTGCTGCTGGGCGACCGGCTGGACCTGAAGCTGTTCAAGATCGCCGATTGCCTGGCCACCACGCCGTTGACGCTGCAGGTGGACAAGGACGGCGGCATCGCCGTGTTGTTCCGCTACGGCGTGGTGGTGCTGTTTGGTGTGAAGGAACTGGATGAGCTCGACTTCGTTGCATCGCTCAAGCCGCTGTTGACCAATGCCTATCAGACGCCGGAGACCGAAGAGCTGGAAATTCATTGCGGCAAGAGCGGCATGGGGGTGCAGAGCGGTGCGGTTTCGCTGGACGATATTTCGCTGGAAAAACTGCAGGTCATCGCCGATGCGCTGAGCAAGAATCTGGTGCTTACGCTGTATGAGAAAAAAGTCGCGGGCGAATTCGACAAGATCGAGCCGCTGGCGCAAGAGCTAGCCACGCACGGCAAGGTGAGTGCAGATTCGAAACAGCTGCTGTCAAAAATCGGCTCCATGCTGCTGATCGAACATCGCATGGTGGGACGCGCCGAGATTGGCGATAAGCCGGAAACGCTATGGAATTTCCCTCACCTCGAAGGTCTGTATGCCAGCCTGGAAGACGAGTTTGAACTGGTGGAACGGCAATCGGCGCTGGATCGCAAGCTGGGCCTGATCTCGGACACGGCGCAAACCTTGGCCGACGTGTGGGACAACAAGCAACTGCACAAACTGGAATGGTACGTGATCGGGCTAATCGTGTTTGAGATCGTCATCAGCCTGTTCGAGTTGGGCGACAAGTTTTTGCGCTGATGCCACAGGCTGGCAAGCGTTTGCTGATGAGCCTGATCTAATGTGCCTGCCGGGGGTCGAGGAATGTCTGGTAATCAGGCGCATGCAGCATCTGAAATTCGTCACGTAACAATCGCTTCAGCATGTCCTGGTACAGGCGTACGGTTTCCACGTAAATCACGGCTTCACCACCGCGCGCAAAACCATGTTTGGTCGTCGCCGCAATGCTGGATTTGCTGAGTCGCGGCATCACCTTCTGCAAGTCCACCCAGGAGTCCGCATTCAAACCATATCGCTGGGCCAGCATGCGTGCGTCTTCCAGATGCCCCATGCCCTGGTTGTATGCGGCCAGCGCCAGCCAGGTGCGGTCTGGCTCATCGATGCGCAGCGGCAGCTGCTCTTTCAGCAGTTGCAGATAGCGCGCACCCGCCATGATGCTTTCGCGCGCATCCAGGCGGTTGGAAACGTCCATGCGATCAGCGGTGTCCTCGGTGAGCATCATCATGCCACGTACCTTGGTATACGAAGTTGCGAGCGGATCCCAGTGTGATTCGCGATAGGCCATGGCGGCCAGCAGCTGCCATTCGATCCCGGTGAGGGCGGCGGCATCTTCGAATAATTTCCTGTAGTGAGGCAAGACGGTGTTGGTCTTGGTCAGGAAGGCTGCGGCATCCAGCGGTACGATGCGGTCGTTGTGGCCATAGTATTGCTCAAGCAGGCGGTAAAGCGTGCCGTCCTGCTGGATTTGCGCAAAGAAGCTGGTCATTTTCCCGTACAGCTCGGGGTCGCCATCCGTAGGGAATGACCACGCCAGCTGGGAAGGGGTGGCAATGTTCAGGCTCGCTTCCATGTCTGGATGGTAATTTCGCATGGAAGAAATCTGTTCTTCATTGGCGACCGTGCAATCTATGTCGCCGAGTGCTACAGCCTCGAGCAGCTCATTCGGCATTTTCTGATTTACCACTTGCCAGCTCAGCGCTGGAATATTTTTTCGCCCGGCGCGCAGAGTGGCATCTTCGGCAGAACCGGCCACCACAATGATCTTTCTTGACTTTAACTCTTCATGCAGCAATGGTGCATCATCGCTGCAAACGATACGTTCGCGCACGGTTTGGTAAGGGGGGCCGAATTTCAGGAAATCGTCTGCCTCGTTGGCCCGCATGCCTATGGCGGAAAAATGTGCCTGATGCTTGGCCAGAGCGGTAATGACCTGTTGCGGGTAAAGCGCCAGCGGCTTGAGTTTTACGCCCAGGTAAGCGGCAAACAGTTCTGCCAGGCGTTGGTCAAACTGCTGATCCAGGCTGTCGGCGGGTGGAAGAATGACAACCAGTTCGCCCCTGTTCCAGTCGGATACCGGCTCGATTATCTTAAAGCTGGCCCAAAGTGCAGTGCCAAGCCCAATGCACAGGACAGTTAGGGCGGCAATTTTCCAGGGAGAGACTTTGCGCATGGAAACATTCTGCCCGATTTTTGCATGTTGCTGGTAAAATGCGCGTCCCCGGAGAGGTGGCAGAGTGGTCGAATGTACCTGACTCGAAATCAGGCGTAGGTTTAAGCCTACCGTGGGTTCGAATCCCACCCTCTCCGCCAGAACACTGTTTTATCCCATCTGATGCTCACTCAACCCGCGCTAATAGTGGTTGCTGGAGATGCGCGGTTTTTTTCTGCGCTGGTTTTAATGACCGTGTGCAATGGCTGCAGCATGCAGCCGCTGGGGCTTTTGCTTAAGCGCAGCTCTAGACCTTAGCCGCAGGGCATGATACAAATAGACCGTCGCGAAGGGGCGAGCAGTCACTGTCTTGCCATCAACTCCAAAAAACGTGCTATTGCCTGACAGGTGTACATATGAACATACAAATAAAAATGAGCGAGGTTGCTCTGCTGATCATCGTGATTATGCTGAGCCTTGCCGCGAATCTGCCGGATCAGATGCTCGGGGATATCATCGACAGAAATTTGCTGCTGATAGCGTTGACGGCTGTTATTGTCATTTCGTTGTTCCGTTATCTCCGCCTGCTGCTTTTTCTGACGGTAGTCGCTCTCGCTGTTGGCGCCAATCTGCCGGAACAGCTATCCGAATCACTGGGCATCAGCCCGATTGTGATGCTGGCCTTCCTGGTGCTGCTCATAATGATTTCAGTGCTCAACTATGGCTTCAAGATGCTTCCGACCGAGAGCGGCGAGGTTATGCATGACAGCGCTGAATCTCGCCAGGCAGTGCTGGCTGCCATCAAAAAAGGAGATCTCACCAAGCTGCACTGGTTGTTGAGCAAGAAGGTGGAAATCAACTTTACGCAGGATGGTGTTGCGCCCGTTATTCTTGCAGCCGAGAAGGGCTACACAGACATAATGCAGGTGTTGATTAATAATGGTGCGGATTTGCGCGTGATGAATGCGGATGGCAAGACACCTATGGAAATTGCGCTGGCTAACGGTTTTAACCGCACTGCAGAGATTATGCATCTGGCTGTAGAAGGTGATAAGGCGGGTTGGAGCAAGTGACCGGCTGAACTCTGTACGGCGGTGCGCAACCCGGTTTGGGTTTGCGATAGAACGTCTGCTGAAATTTTACCATCGCCACTAAATTCTCTATATGCCTCTCGTGGATAATATCCAGGCAGGCAAGCACCAGGCTGGACGGCCTAGATAATGACTAGATACACGGTGCAAAAATAGATATTTTGCATAATTGTGCATGGTCAGGAAGCGAAGGATAATTGCACTCTCCAGTGCTGGTCTTGTACAGCTTGAATCGGGGGGTGCATGTTAGTAATCGCGGCAGTAAAAATCATATCCAATATACTCAAACTGGTTGCGATGGGTGTTTTTGTTTTTTACGCCTACGACGGCACCTTCAGGTCGGGTGGGTCTGTGAGTGTGTTTATCGGTGTTACGATTCTGGTTGCAGTCATCGTGATCAGCCAGGTTATTGATGAGTTAACCAGTCATTAAGCAGAGCTGAGCACTTGCAATCCCTTCGCCTATCGAACAAATTGTCAGGAATGAAGCACGGAAGATTTTAGTCAATTGAGAATATCCTGCAACTGGGTGATAATGAAAGCGCCTGCATGGGGAATTGGAGAGTGTAACAATGAACAATTTGGTGCCACAATCGCTTAGCTTGGTGGGGATAGGTTTCTTTCTGTTTTTTGCTTTTGATGGTGTATTCAGAGGCGGCGGGTCTAACAGCGTTTTCATCGGTGTTGCAATTTTGTCGAGCGTGCTGGTAGCCAGCAAGATTTTCGAGAAGCTGCTGCGCGATTAAGCGATTTCACGTTATCGCCATAATGCTTGCGCCACAGCCTGGGGTATTCGGCTGCGGCATGTAACAGAGCGGGGCTGGTTCTCAGTACTGTTGGCGCGCGTTTAAAGCTGACCACCTGTGCGCGTTGAATTTTGACCAGGTGTTTATGCATCTAAATTCCTCTGATGTTGTGGATAAGTCTACCAGACTGATGTGGTGTTGAGCCTCCTTGTGTTGATTTCTGAATGACGGTAGCCGGGAGTCTTACTCCCGGCTTGTGCCTTTAGAACGGTTCAGTCTCCTCTGTTTGCTGGGTTCGTTTGCTCTTTTCCCGCGACTTGATTCTTTCCTTGGCCGCTGCGCTGCTGTGTTTGAAGCGGTACGACTCGTTGCCGGTCTCGACGATGTGGCAATGATGGGTCAGGCGATCCAGTAATGCTGTCGTCAACTTCGCATCGCCGAACACGCTGCTCCATTCTGCGAAGGTCAGATTCGTTGTGATGACGACACTGGTGTGCTCGTAGATCTTGGACAGCAGATTGAACAGCAATGCGCCGCCCGCTTGCGAGAAGGGCAAGTAGCCCAGTTCGTCCAGAATCACCATGTCCAGATTCAGGAGCCTGGCCGCAAGCCGGCCTTGTTTGCCGACGGTTTTCTCCTGCTCCAGCATGTTGACCAAGTCTACCGTGGAATAGAAGCGGACACGCTTGGCGTGATGCTGAATGCCCGCAACGCCGAGCGAGGTTGCCAGATGCGTCTTGCCCGTGCCGGTGCCCCCGACCAATACCACGTTCTCGGCTTTCTCGGTAAATGACATGGTGGCAAGCTGTTTGATCAAGGCTTCATCCACTTTTGACTGGCCGAAGTCGAAATCGGCCATGCAGCGATGGATTGGGAAACGTGCCGATGCCATCTGGTATCCGATGGAGCGCATTCCCCGATCGGTGTTTTCAGCTTCGATCAGATGTTTGAGCAACCATTCCGACGTGTCCGTGCCTATATTCCGGCCCTGATTGAGCAATTCCGCATAGCTGTCGGCCATGCCCCGGAGTTTAAGTGCCTTGAGTTCGGCGACGATATCAAACATGGGATTCCTCCTTCACTGTCAGGCTGTCATAGCGAGCCGTGTCCGCCAGCGGCTCCTCGTTAAGCATCAGACTGGTTTCCACCTGAGCAGGCATCGGTGTTTGCTTTAATCGCGCCAGCACGTTCAACACATGCTCGGCACTGTGTATGCCGGATTCCAGCACCAACTCGACCGCCACCAGAACGGATTCCAGCCCATACACCGGAACCGTCGCCAGCACCTTGGACATGATGCGGTGCCCCTCCTGTCGCTCACGCCGCAACAAGGCAGCTTGCAATTTGACCAGCGATGGCGGCATGTCCAGGAATGGAGCTCCGTTGCGCAAGGCACCTGGCTTGCGTTCGATCAACGGCACGTAGTGCAGCCAGTCATAGCTGGTCTGATCGCGATCCAGTAAGCGGCGGTGGCTGGCAACATGTCCAGTGTCATCATAGAAAGCGACCCGGTCCGCATACAGATGGATGCTGATCATGCGATTGGCTAGATGACACGGAACCGAATAGCGGTTCCGATCTACAGATACCAGACAGGTGCTGGTCACGCGTCCTGTGGTTTCCACATAACCATCAAATAATGTCGGCATCGGCATCAGATACCCGCGTTCCTGTTCCAAGGCATCGGCCAGTGTGATACCAGCGTATTCCGGATGCTCGATCTCTGACCACAGGGCACGGCAGCGCGCCTCCAGCCAGATGTTCAATTCCTCGAACGAGCTGAACTTTTCCTGCCTGGCTTCGATCCAGATGCGACGGCGCGCATCCTGAACGTTCTTCTCGACGATGCCTTTCTCCCAGCCGGAAGCTACGTTGCAGAAGTCCGCCTCGAACACATTGTGCGCGACCATGGCGTAGAAGCGGGTGTTGACGATACGGCCATTCCCCTTGCTGACCTTGTCCACGGCCGTCTTCATGTTGTCGTAAATGCCGCGCCGGGCAACGCCACCCAGCACGGTAAATGCCCGGTTATGTGCATCGAACAGCATCTCGTGGCTTTGCCCAGAATGGGCAGACAGGATGAATGCGCGGCTGGCACAGAGCTTGGTGTGTGCCGCCAAGACTTTGCGCAGGAGTCCACCTATCACCAGAGATTCTTCGCTCCAGTCGAACTGGAAGGCTTCACCCAGCTGGAATTTGAGCGGCACAAAGGCTGACTTGACGGTGACGACTTCACCTTGTTCACGACAGGCGCGCACGAACTCGCTGACCCGGCTGTAACTGCCCGTAAATCCCTGCTTCTGCATCGCCTCGAACAGCATCTTGGCCGTGCGTCGATCTCGCTTCGGTCGATGTGAATCAGCCTTGAGCGCCTGCAGCAACCAAGGCTCAAACGGCTTGATGATCTTCTTTGCTTGATTCCTGCGGTATTTGGTTTCTGTGCCATCCGGCGCACGAAGCCATCTCTTGACGGTGTTTCGAGACAGACTCGTCTTGCGGGCAATCTCGCTGATGCTTTGATTCTCGCGGAAATACATCCGCCTGATTTTTGCGTATATGGCCATGGTAATCACCTCTCGTTTGCTCCTGCTTAAAAAGCAGGCAGCGTACTCGGATTACCTGGTCAATTTTCAGTGCGTATAATCACTCATATATGGTCAATTTTCATCGCGCGCCAACACCGGATGCAGGGCAGCTAAAACGCCTGGAGATGTTGCGCGACTTGGACCGCAAGCAGCGGCGCGTACTTTCAAGGATATGGACCGAGATCAAGCTGAGATAACGCAGTCACAGCGAGAGAAGAATAATTTTTTTGAAGCTTCGGCTAATGTGGTTTACTCTTGCAGGCAATAGGAGACTCGCGATATGGAAGAACTAAACGCACTGGAATCACTGGGTCTGACGTTGCCCAGCCCGGCGTACATTTTCGGCGCAGTGGTATTCGGCATCATCGGCCTGGCGGCATTCATCTATGGCAGAAAGGTTGCGCGAACGCCCGTAAAATGGCTAGGGCTGGCGCTGATGTTTTACCCCTATGTTGTGTGGGAGACCTGGATGCTGTACGTCGTCGGCACCGGCCTGTGCCTCGCGCTGTATGTGTATCGAAAATAGGCTCCGCTCTGTGGAGTAAATCGCCATGAAGAAGCTAAAGCACGAAGCAGAGTTGTTCAAGCAAGCCTTGCTCGCGGGTGTCAAGTATGCGGAGGGCCGGGGCGTGGTCGAGTTTGAGCCCACAGACTCGGCGAGCGAGAAGCTCTTGTACATCTACCGGCTGCTGGTTCACGACAAGGTCATTCAGCCTTTGCCTGAAGATCAGGTCGCTGAAAAAACGCTGAGACACAAACTTGCAATCTGGTACTCCAGGCAGCTGCCCGCAGATCATCCGCTGTTGAAGTAGGCGGCCAGATTGTCCGGCGGGCCTAATGCACGGAGCCGTTCTGCAGCTTCGCTTTCTCAATTGCATACCATTCATTCGTCAGTGCAATGGCCTGGCCGATGAAAACATCGAAATAGGGCAGCAGCTCGCCGACATCCGGGGTCTCGCTGCCGAAGCGGAATTCGAACACCGCGACATCTTCACCCTGCCCCAGAAAAGCGATGGAGTAGGTGATGGGCAGGCCGGATTTGTCGGGATGGTCATAAACATCGGCATGCGGAAATACCCGCTCGTCCAGCTGATCGATCAGGGTATTGAACGCCTTGCCATCGCTCTTGCCTGATACGGCAGCCGTGTCGGCAGGCAGCTTGCCGCTGCCTTGGCGGCCGATGGTGCCATCGCGGCTCAGCAGCATGGAGAGCGCGCTTTCCTTGGCGCTGACGATGTCGATGCGGAATTTCTGGATATCGGATTTAGTCATGATCTATCTCTGCGGCGCATGACCCCAGAGGCGCAGTCTTCACCCAGGAAAGGTAGAGCTCCCACATGGGGTCAGGTTTTGCTTCTGACCCGATGCGTTGCCAGGTCACATGTTTGCCTTGATATCGTTCAATGTGAATTTTGCGAAATCCGTTCTTCGAAGAGCGAGCGTTGCCCATCGCCCGCCGGCATTTTGGCCAGGTAGCCTTTCCAGATTTTCAATGCCTTGGGCGTGTCACCCAGCTTTACCTGTATCTCTCCCTGATACAGGCGGGCCATGGGGGTCACCTCGGCTTTTTGGCGTGCCGCATCGTCAAGCAACTGGTAGGCCTCCTGCAGCTCTTGCCTGTCAGTGCCGGCCATCAGGGTGGTGGCCAGGGTGACGTTGACCTCCGTGCTGCCGGCTTGATGCTGGTGCAGCGTGCGCAGCAATTTCAGTGCCTTGGTGTGCTCGCCCAGCTCTTGGTAGGTACGCGCCAGCAGCACTTGCTGGTCTATATTCCCGGGGTCGGCGGCCACCTTTCTTTCCAGCCCGGCAACCAGCCCGCCCAGACTGGCTACTTGAACTCCCTGGGGGGCAGCAGTTTCTTCGGGGGCAATGGGGCGGTTGCCAAAAGCGCCGCGCATATCGGATTTGGAAACGCTGGTTACGGCTTCCAGCGCTGGTTTCGGGTTTTTACTGCCGAGCAGATAACCCAGTGCGAAGGCCGCAATTACCAGCACGGATACGCCCGTGATCATCCAGGTGCGTTGTGAAACTCCAGACATACAAACTCCTTAATTGAAAATTCAAAATAATTTTTGCCGGAAACAGAAATTTGCCGGAAACAGAAACGCGAGCTGCTTTGCATACCGGCAATAATAACCCGAGCCCAGTGCAAAATGGCGCCGCATGTTTCAATTTAAAGGCCGAAACCGCCGGTATTATTCCGGCTGGTGTGCCAGAACCCCGATGTTTTCATGGTTATTTCATGGAGTCGTTATCTTTGGAATTTAAAGCGGGTGGGACGGTGGTAAAATTACGCCTGAAATCATCATCACGCCGACATGTCACAACCCACTTTCGTTCATCTGCGCTTGCACAGCGAGTATTCCATAGCCGACGGCATTGTGCGCGTCAGCGAAGCGGTGGACGCTGCCCGGCGCGATGCCATGCCTGCGCTGGCACTGACCGATCTGAACAATACTTTCGGTCTGGTCAAATTCTATCTGGCCGCCCGATCCAAAGGCATCAAGCCCATAGTGGGCTGCGATGTCTTTATCAGCAACGCAGCGGATCGTGACCAGCCTTTTCGCCTGCTGCTGTTGTGCCAGTCCAATGTCGGCTATTTGCGTCTGTGCGAACTGCTCACCCGCGCCTTCCTGGAAAACCAGCACCATGGCCGCCCCGAGATCCGCAAAGAATGGCTGCAGGGCGGCACGGAAGGGCTGATTGCCTTGTCAGGTGCGCATCTCGGCGAGGTGGGTGCGGCGCTGTTGAACGGCAACCCTGATACGGCGCGCCAGTTGGCGCTGGAATATGCCGGCCTGTTTCCCGGACGCTACTATCTTGAGGTGCAGCGCAACGGCTTTGCGCGCGAAGAGTTGCACCTGCGCGAAACCGTCAAGCTGGCGATGGCAAGGGCCTTGCCCGTGGTGGCGACGCATCCGGTGCAGTTCCTCAGCGTGGACGATTACAAGGCGCACGAAGCGCGCGTATGTATTGCCGAAGGCTATGTGCTGAACGACAAACGGCGCGTGCGCGCGTTTACCGCACAGCAATATTTCAAGACCCAGGCCGAAATGGCCGAGCTGTTTGCCGATCTGCCCGAGGCACTCGCCAACAGCGTGGAAATCGCCAAGCGCTGCAACCTCACGCTGAAACTGGGCAAGCCCTATCTGCCCGATTTCCCCACCCCTCATGGCGAAAGCCTGGATGATTTTCTGCGCACGGAATCCGAGCAGGGCTTGCAAGGTCGCATGCTGCAGTTGTACCCGGACGCCATGCTGCGCGCGGCAAAGATGCCGGAGTACGCCGAGCGCCTGGCATTCGAGATTCAGACCATCATCAAGATGGGTTTCCCCGGCTACTTTCTGATCGTGGCGGACTTTATCCGCTGGGCCAAAAATAACGGCGTGCCGGTAGGTCCCGGCCGCGGCTCCGGTGCGGGCTCGCTGGTGGCCTATTGCCTGAGCATTACCGATCTCGACCCGCTGCGTTACGAGCTGCTGTTCGAGCGCTTCCTCAATCCCGAGCGTGTGTCCATGCCCGACTTCGACGTGGACTTCTGCCAGGACGGGCGCGAGCGCGTGATCGAGTATGTGCGGCGGAAGTATGGAGCGCAAAGCGTGTCGCAGATCGCGACCTTCGGCACCATGGCCTCCAAGGCGGTGATCCGCGACGTGGGGCGCGTGATGGATTTCCCCTACGGCCTGTGCGATCGTCTGTCCAAGCTGGTGCCGCTGGAAGGTGTGAAGCCGGTGTCGCTGAAAAAGGCGCGCGAGCTGGAACCCGAGTTCAATGCCATCGTCAACAGCGAAGAGGGCGTGGAAGAGCTGCTGGAACTGTGCGAGCGCCTGGAAGACCTGACCCGCAACGTAGGCATGCACGCGGGCGGCGTGCTGATTGCGCCGGGCAAGCTTACCGATTTCTGCCCGCTGTATTGCGCCGAGGGCAGCGCCAGCACCATCAGCCAGTTTGACAAGGACGACGTGGAAAAAGTCGGCCTGGTGAAGTTCGACTTTCTGGGCTTGCGCACACTCACCACCATCGATTGGGCGGTGCGTTATGTGCAGCAGATGCAGGGGCGAGGACAAATAACTGAGGACACAGCAACCAATCCGCCGCACTCAGCCCTCAGCCCCGAGCATTTTTCGATTGAAACGGTGCCGCTCGACGACAAGACCACCTACAACCTGCTGAAGCGCGCCAACACCACGGCGGTGTTCCAGCTTGAATCGCCGGGAATGAAAAAGCTCATCGTCAAGCTCGAGCCGGACACCTTCGAGGACATCGTGGCGCTGGTGGCGCTGTACCGCCCGGGGCCGCTGGAGTCGGGCATGGTGGAGGACTTCATCAACCGCAAGCATGGCCGCGCCAAGGCCGATTATTTCCACCCGGATCTGGAAAAAGCGCTCACGCCGACCTACGGTGTGATCGTGTACCAGGAGCAGGTGATGCAGATCGCGCAGATCATCGGCGGCTATTCGCTGGGCGCCGCGGACTTGCTGCGCCGCGCCATGGGCAAGAAAAATGCCGACGAAATGGCGCAGCAGCGCAGCATCTTCGTCGAGGGCGCGATCAAGCGCGAGATCAAGGAAGAGCTCGCCACGCACCTGTTCGACCTGATGGAAAAGTTCGCCGGCTACGGTTTCAACAAGTCGCACTCGGCCGCCTATGCGCTGGTTTCCTACCAGACCGCCTATCTCAAGGCGCACTATCCTGCGGCCTTTATGGCGGCCACCCTGTCGTCCGATATGGACAACACCGACAAGGTGCACAGCAACTATATCGACACGGTCGAGCAGAATCTGGTGGTGCTGCCACCTGACATCAACTCGTCTGACTACCGCTTCGCACCGGTGGATGAGAAAACCGTGGCCTATGGCCTGGGTGCCATCAAGGGCACGGGTGAGGCCGCCGTCGTCAATATCGTCGAGGCGCGCAAATCCGGCGGCCCGTTCCGCGACCTGTTTGACTTTTGCCGCCGTGTCGACAAGCGCCTGGTGAACCGGCGCTCGATCGAGGCGCTGATCCGCGGCGGTGCTTTCGACAAGATTTCCGATCATCGCCACCAGCTGATGGCCTCGCTCGATGACGCGCTCGGCGGCGCAGAACAGCTGGCGCGCTCTGTCAACCAGAACAGCCTGTTCGGCGATGATGAAAGCGTGGCAATGCCGGTTATCCTGGCCGATGTGTCATACTGGTCATTGCGCGAAAAATTGCAGCAGGAAAAAACCAGCCTCGGGTTTTATCTCAGCGGCCATCCCTATCAGGAATTCACCGAAGAGCTGGCGCCGTTTATCAAGATGCGCCTGGCCGATGTAACTCCGCAGGCGCTGCCGCAGAATGGCGCACAGAAGCGAGCCGGCCTGCAGGTGCTGCTGGCCGGAATGGTGAGTGACGTGCGCATCCAGCAGACCCGGCGCGGGCGCATGGCCATCGTGAAAATTGAAGACGGCAGCGCTCAGCTCGAAGTGACGCTGTTCAATGAATTGTATGAAGCCAGCCGCACCTGGGTACGCGATGGCGAACTGCTGGTGGTGCGCGGCAAAGCCACGCTGGACGATTACTCCGGTAACATGCGCGTGACCGGCGATGAGGTGATGGACTTTGCCTCGGCCCGCGCCGCCTTTGCCAAGCGTCTGGACCTGAACTGCGCAGAACAGGATGCCGCCATCGTGGCAAAATTGAAAGAGCTGTTCATGCCCTACCGTGGCGGCAAATGCCCGGTGGTGATCCATTACCGCAACCAGACCGGCAGTGCCCAGTTGCGCCTGGGCGAAGCATGGTGCGTGACCCTGCCGGATGGCATGCTGAATGACTTGCGTATCTTGTTGGGCGAGAGGAATGTGCGGGTGGTTTATGGGTGATTGCCGGAAATCATTATCGGCTGGAGATGTGCCATGAACTGGATTCATGACTGGTGGTGTTCGTTGAGCATGCGCTTCAAGCTCACCCTGTTGATTCAGGTCGGCCTGATCCTCGTTCTGGGATTTACCCAGCGCTGGCTGATGACCAGTTTTGAAACGAAAATACTCGAAGGCGCCAAGATACAGGCCGAAGAAGCTGCAGACGGTGTCATCAACGGCATGAACATGTTTATGCTGACCGGGAAAATCAGCGACCCCGCAGTTCGCTCTCTCTTTATTAAGAAGATGGGGAAGTCACAGGGTATTCGCGAGCTGCGTATATTCAGGTCTGACCTGGTCAAAAAACAATTCGGACCGGGGTTGCCGGAAGAGCAGGCGCAGGATGAAATTGACCGCAAGGTGCTCAGCAGCGGTCGCCCTTATTTCGAGCTGTGCGATGCCAAGACGCAATCCTTGCGCGCGGTGATCCCCTTTATTGCCAGCCATAGCTTCAGAGGGACGGACTGCCTGATGTGCCATCATGTCGATGTTGGTGCGGTGAACGGTGCGGCCAGTATCGTGCTTGATCTGACCGATGAATTTGCCCTGATCAACTCGATCAACCGCTGGTTGTGGATGGGGCAGTTACTGTTGCAGATCGTATTGTTTTTCCTCATCGATGTGGTGATCCGCTCCGTGACCAACCCGATCCAGAAGCTGCAGAGCGTGATGACTTCCATGCAGCAGGATGAAGATCTTTCGCGGCGCGTGGACATCAATAGCAGTGACGAGATTGGCAAGATGGCGAGCGCTTTCAATGCGCTGGCAGACAGTTTGCAGAAGAGTGCCGAGCAGGTGAAACAGGGGCAGGAGCAGCTTCGGCTCGCGGCGCAGGTGTTCGTGAGCAGTGCCGAAGCGATCGTCATCACCGATGTCCACAACAACATCGTCCAGATCAATCGGGCATTCACCGAGATCACCGGCTATTCGGCTGAAGAGGTTATCGGCAAGAATCCGCGCATTCTGCAATCGGGGGAGCAAAGCCCGGATTTCTATCGCGAGATGTGGGCGACGCTCTTGTTGACCGGCAACTGGCAGGGCGAGGTGATGGACAGGCGCAAGAGCGGGGAGATCTACCCGAAATGGCTTTCCATCGCGGTGGTGAAAAACGATGCGGGCGAGATCACCAATTTCATTGCGCTGTTTTCGGATATCACCGAGCGCCGCGCGTCTTTCGACCGCATGCAGCACCTTGCGCATTTTGATGCCCTGACCAATCTGCCGAACCGCACCTTGTTGAACGACCATATCAAGCAGGCAATCTTGGTGGCCAAGCGCAATCAAGGCAAACTCGCCCTGCTCTTTCTCGATCTGGACCGCTTCAAGCAGGTCAACGATACGCTCGGGCATCATGTCGGGGATATTCTGCTGCGCGAGGTGGCTGACCGTCTCAAGCTTTGCGTCAGGGAAATGGATATCGTATCAAGGCTGGGCGGGGATGAATTCGTTATCCTGTTGACGGCCATCCATCAGGCGGAGGATGCCGCCAAGGTGGCCCAGAATGTGATCAATGCCATCGGCAGGCCGTTCATGATCGAGGGCAATACTGTCGATATGGGCGTCAGCATCGGTATCAGTATCTTCCCGGGTGATGCCCAGGAGCGTGCAGGCCTGATGAAAATCGCAGACGAGGCGATGTATCGTGCCAAGCAGGGCGGCAGGAATAAGTTCCAGTTCTATCACGAAAGCTAGGCGCGCGTTATTCCGCCCGCAGTAACAATAGCCCAGGCAGCCGCGCTGCCTGGGGTATCACGCCAAAGCAAGTCGTTATGCAGGGGGATGGTTTGGGTAACTCCATAGGAATCTTCGATTACATCATCGTGGGTGCCGGCAGTGCCGGGTGCGTTCTGGCCAACCGCTTGAGCAGCGACCCGGAAATCAAAGTGCTACTGCTGGAAGCCGGCGGCAAGGATGATTATTTGTGGATTCATATCCCGGTGGGCTATCTGCGCTGTATCGGCAACCAGCGCACCGACTGGTGCTTCAATACCGAGCCGGAACCCGGCCTCAATGGGCGCGCCATCCGCTACCCGCGCGGGCGGGTGCTCGGAGGAAGCTCGTCCATCAACGGCATGATTTACATGCGCGGCCAGAGCCGTGATTACGAGGAATGGCGGGCGCAGGGGAATCCGGGCTGGGGCTGGGAAGATGTGCTGCCCTATTACAAGCGTTCGGAGGATTATGCGCGTGGTGCCGACGAGATGCACGGCGCGGGAGGGGAGTGGCGCGTCGAGCCACAAAGGCTGTCGTGGGAAATACTCGATGCCTTCCGCGAGGCTGCGGCAGAAACCGGCATTCCCACGGTGGTCGATTTCAACCGTGGCAGCAACGAAGGCTGCGGATATTTCGAGGTGAACCAGAAGCGCGGCGTGCGCTGGAGCGCTGCCAAGGGATTTCTGCATCCGATCAAGAATCGTCCCAATCTTAAAGTGCTGACCAATGCCTGGGTGCGCCGCGTGCGCTTTGAAGGCAAACGCGCCGTCGGCATCGATTTCTGGCACGGCAATGAAGAGGTCTATGCAGCGGCGCGCATCGAAACCATACTGGCTGCCGGCGCGGTGAGCACGCCGCAGATCCTGCAGCTATCCGGCGTCGGCCCGGCGGCGCTGTTGCAGCAGCACGGCATTCCCGTGGCGCACGAACTCGCCGGCGTGGGTGAAAACCTGCAGGATCATTTGCAGTTGCGCATGGCTTTCAAGGTGAAGAACACCCTCACCCTCAACGAAATTGCTGGCAGCCTGAGCGGCCGTATCGGCATGGGGCTGCAATACCTTCTGTTCAGGCGCGGCCCGCTCACTATGGCGCCCAGCCAGCTGGGCGCGTTTGCAAGATCTGACCCTGATCAGGCCACGCCCAATCTGGAATATCACGTGCAGCCGCTTTCGCTCGACAAGTTCGGCGATCCGCTGCATCCGTTCGCCGCGTTTACCGCCTCGGTGTGCAACCTGAGGCCGACCAGCCGCGGCCACGTGCGCATCCGTAGCGCCGACCCGCGCGCCGCGCCGTGCATCCAGCCGAATTATCTGTCGACGGAGCAGGACAGAAAGGTTGCCGCCGATGCTATACGCCTGACCAGGCGCATCGCGGCAGCCCCGGCAATCCAGCGTTTCGCGCCGCAGGAATTCATGCCGGGCCCTGCGTTCCAGAGCGATGGAGAGCTTGCCAGTGCCGCCGGCAATATCGGCACCACCATTTTTCACCCGGTGGGCACCTGCAAGATGGGAAACGATCCAAAGGCCGACCCGCTCGCCGTTGTCGATGCGCGTTTGCGCGTGCATGGGGTTGCGGGATTGCGCGTGGTGGACGCGTCCATCATGCCAACGATCACCTCCGGCAACACCAACTCTCCTGTGGTCATGTTCGCGGAAAAAGCCAGCGACATGATCCGGGAAGACCGCAGGCGCTAGAAGGCATTGATGCCAGGGAAGGTGTGTGCGGAAATCACTGGTGCAAAAAGCAATGAGCCGCAGAGAACACAGAGATCAAGCTGGTTTTGCAATCACCCGGTGAGCATGATCACGCCAGCAACTGGTTTCTCTGTGTTCTCTGTGGCTTGAATTTCCTCAAATAACGCTGTTGGAGATTTCCTTGTTCAAAAGATTGTTGCGATCCAGCATCCCCGGAGTTTTTGTCCTGCTGTGGAGTACGGGATTTATCGGGGCGAAATTCGGTCTGCCCTATGCCGAGCCCTACACGATGCTGCTTTACCGCTTCGTACTGACCTTGTCGCTGCTGCTGGTGCTGATAGCCTATTTCAAACCGTCTTTTCCGCGCAGCTGGTCGCAGCGCCTGCACCTCATGCTCAGCGGCAGCCTGATACACGGCGCCTATCTGGGCGGCGTGTTCAGTGCAATCAAACTCGGCATGCCGGCGGGGTTGTGCGCGCTGATAGTAGGCTTGCAACCCGTGCTGACCACAGCCGGGGCGTTTTTGTTCCTCAAGGAGAAGGTGAGCGGGCTGCAATGGGCGGGTATTGTCTTGGGTTTTTTCGGCCTGTACCTGATTTTTGCGGCAGGCAGCGGGCAATCCACAGCGCTCGATCAACGGGCCTTGTGGGCTGCCGTCATTGCCCTGCTGGGGATTACCGCGGGGACGCTGTACCAGAAGAAATTCTGCACCAGCAACTCCCTGCTCGGCAGTGCCTGGTTTCAATATGTGGCTACGGTGCTGATTTTCTGGGGAGGCTCGTGCTTCTTCGAAACCGGTGTGGTGACGTTAAATCCCCGGTTCATTTTCGCCGTGATGTGGCTGGCCATCGTGCTTTCGATAGGAGCGATCCTGTTGCTGACTTACCTGATCAAGCACGGCGAGATGCATAAAGTCGCCAGCCTGTTTTATCTGGTGCCCGCAGTGACCGCACTGGAGGCGGCCTGGTTTTTCGATGAAAAACTGGGAACGGAAAAAATCGCCGGCATGGCCATCGTGACTGCCGCAGTCTTTCTGGTCATCCATAGCCGCGGATTTCGAGCAATCAAGGCGTAAGCCAGGGATGCACCGCGTTCTCGCTCCACTTCCACAGTTGCTGCGCCAGACGCTGATCCTGCTTCGAGGTTGCGGGCGCGATGGCGGCGCAACGCTCGAAATATTTTCCGGAGATGCCTTTAACTTCGGGCGAGGTGGCGAGGAATACCGGAGTGCGCGCGCCTTCCGTGACATCATCGCCGCTCAGGCTGAAGGCGGCGTGCAGCAGCTTGGTATTTATCACGCCGGGATGCAGGCTGTTGGAGCTGAGCCACGGTTCGCGCCGTGCGAGTTCCTCGGCGAACAGTTTGTTGGCGAGTTTTGAATCTGCGTAGGCGTGGTAGGCATCAAAATGCAATTCGCCGTTCATGTTGTCGAACTTGATTCTGCCACTGCTGTGCACCGTCGAACTGACCGTGACCACGCGCGGATCAGGTGATTTTCCCAACAGCGGCAAGAGCCGTGCGGTGAGCAGGAAGTGCGCGAGATGGTTGACCGCCAGCGTCATCTCGAAGCCGTCTTGGGACAGCCTGCGTTCGTTCATGTAAACGCCGGCATTGTTGATCAGTACATTCAGATGCGGCAGGCGCGCCGCGAGATCTTGTGCCATGCGCGCCACCGCAGCGAGATCGGCAAGGTCGGCGTGCGCGGTGTGCAGCACGGCAGCGGGTGCGGTGCGCCGAATTTCGTCGCGGGCGTGCCGCGATTTTTCTTCGCTGCGCCCGTGCAGCACCAGTTCATGCCCGTGCCGGGCAAGCTGCCGCGCGGTTTCCAGGCCGATGCCGTCGGTTGCGCCGGTGACGAGAATCATGGTTTTTCCTGCAATAGCTGCCTTGCGCGATCGAGAGCGTCGCCGAGATTCGCCTTCACATTCTTCTGCCCCAGCTCGTCGAAGAAGCCGCCCTGATGCATCAGGATGAAAGGCTGGGTATGCGGCCCGCTCAACACCAGATGCTTGCCGCGCTTCTTCAATTTGAGATGCAATTTCTGCAGCGCATGCAGCGCGCTGGCATCCATGGTGATCACCTCGTCCATTTTAAGGATCAGAATCTCGGGCTCGCTATGTTGCTGGTGCAGAATGGTCTCCAGCTTGTCCGCCGCGCCAAAGAACAGCGCTCCATAGATGCGGTAAATCATCACGCCCGGCGGCACCGCCTTCTGCAACAGCGTGGCTGCGCTGTCGTCCAGGCGTGGCGATTCTTCAGCAAGGCTGACATGGGTCAACTCGGTAATGCGGCGGATGAACAGCAGCACGGCCAGCACCATGCCGGTTTCCACCGCCACGGTGAGGTCGAACACCACGGTGAGTGCGAACGAGATCAGCAGCACCGCGCTGTCGCTGGCCGGGTATTTGCGCAGGGTCTTGAAGGCTTCCCATTCGCCCATGTTGAAGGCGACCACCATCAGGATGGCAGCCAGCGTCGCCAGCGGAATGTACTTGGCCAGTGGCGCTGCGATCAGCACGATCAGCAGCAGGGTGAGCGCGTGCACCATGCCGGAGATCGGGCTGGATGCACCGGCGCGCACATTGGTGGCGGTGCGCGCAATGGCGCCGGTGGCGGGAATGCCGCCGAAAAAAGGCGTAACCATGTTGGCGATACCCTGCGCGATGAGCTCCTGATTGGGGTTGTGCTTGTCGTCTATCATGCCGTCCGCCACGGTGGCGGAAAGCAGCGACTCAATTGCGCCGAGCAGGGCAATGGTGAGTGCCGGAGAAAACAGGTGGCGCAAGGTGGCGAAGGTGAATTCCGGTATTTCGAATGCGGGCAAGGCCTGCGGAATGCCGCCGAATTTTGTGCCTATGGTCTCCACCGGCAGATTGAAGAAGGCCACGAGCGCAGTGCCCAGAACCAGTGCCACAATGGGAGAGGGCAAGTAATGAGTCCAGCGTGCGGGATAAAACACGATCAGCAGCATGGAGGCAATGGCGAGCGCGATGCTGAGCGGGTCGAAGCTGGGCAGTGCGTGGTAAAGGGCTGCCAGCTTGTGGGAAAATTCGGCAGGGACGTGCTCCATCTTCAGGCCGAAAAAATCCTTGATCTCGGAGAGCGCGATCAGCATCGCGATGCCATTGGTAAAGCCGATCACCAGCGGGCGCGGGATGAATTTGATCATGCTGCCCAGCTTGAACAGGCCCATCAGCAGCAGCATGACGCCCGCCATGATGGTGCAGATAAGCAGGTTGGCCAGCCCGTACTGCATCACGATGCCGTACACAATGACGATGAATGCCCCGGTGGGGCCACCGATCTGCACGCGCGAGCCACCCAATGCGGAAATGATAAAGCCGGCGATGATGGCGGTGAAGATGCCCGCTTCCGGTTTTACTCCGGAGGCGATGGCGAAAGCGATGGCTAGCGGTAATGCGACGATGCCGACGGTGATGCCTGCAGTCAGGTCGGAGGTGAAGCCACGGCGATCATAGCCGCGCAGGGTGTCTAGAAGTTTTGGATGGAAATACGACAAGATTTTCACAGAAATCAGATTGTTCATACAGGCTGTGTCAGCACCTCCAAAAAATAGAAATTTTCAATTGGCGTTCAAATTCGAGCGGGAACGCCAGTGTTTAAAACCGGCTACTTGATGCGCATTCCCGGCTGCGCACCGTCGTCCGGGCTGAGGATGAATAACCCGGGTGCCTCGCCGGAAGCCGCCAGCACCATGCCTTCCGACATGCCGAACTTCATCTTGCGCGGTGCGAGGTTGGCGACCATCACCGTCATGCGGCCTTTCAGCTTCTCCGGATCATAGGCCGACTTGATGCCCGCGAACACGGTGCGCGGTTGCGCCTCGCCAATGTCCAGCGTGAGCTTGAGCAGCTTCTCCGCGCCTTCCACGTGCTCGGCGTTGACGATCTTCGCCACGCGCAAATCCACTTTCATGAAATCGTCTATCGAAATGAAAGCGCCTGTATCTTTTTCTGCTTCTGTCACAACTTTCTTCGCCTCCTGTTGCTGATGTGCTGCATGACGCTGTTCGGAATGCGCCTGCGGCTGGGGTTGCAGCGATTCCTGATTGGCGGCGACCATCGCTTCGATGAGTTTGGGGTCGAGGCGGGTCATCAGATGTTTGTAATCGTTAATCTTATGCTCAGATGGCAAAAAGGTCTGTGCGTCTTCCCAACTTAGATCGCCTGTGTTCAGAAAAACCTCAACATTTCTTGCTAGCTGTGGCAATACGGGTTTGAGGTAAATCGTGAGGATGCGGAAAGCACGCAATGCTTCACTGCATATGGAGTGAAGAGATTGTGTCTGGCTAGGGTCTTTTGCTAATTCCCACGGTTTGTGTGTATCAATGAAAAAATTCACATGATTAAGAAGCTCGCCAATGGCGCGCATAGCTCTACTATAGTTGCGCGTCTCATACATTTCGGCAATTTGTGCAGCAGGCTCTTGTAGTATTCCTATCAATTGGGTTGGGATACCAATTTCTTTATCAAGCTTGCCATCAAAACGTTTGGTAATAAAACCCGCGCAGCGGCTGGCGATGTTGATGTACTTCCCAATCAAATCGCTATTCACCTTCGCCACAAAATCGTCGAGGCTGAGGTCGAGGTCTTCCATAGTGCCGTTCAGCTTGGCGGCGTAGTAGTAGCGCAGGTATTCGGTGTTCTTGATGTGCTCCACATAGCTGCGCGCCGTGATGAAGGTGCCGCGCGACTTGGACATCTTCTCGCCGTTGACGGTGAGGAAGCCGTGCGCGAACAATTTGGTCGGCGTGCGGTAACCGGCGTGTTGCAGCATGGCGGGCCAGAACAGCGCGTGGAAGTAGAGGATGTCCTTGCCGATGAAGTGGTAGAGCTCGGCATCCGAGTCCTGTTTCCAGTAGTCGTCGAAGTTCAGCTTTTCCTGAATCCCGTTTCCTGAATCCTGAGTCCTGTTACACAGTTGCTTGAAGCTGCCCATGTAGCCCACCGGCGCATCCAGCCACACGTAAAAATATTTGTTCTCTGTGCCGGGAATCTTGAAGCCAAAATACGGCGCGTCGCGCGAGATGTCCCAATCGGATAACTTGTTCTCGCCTTCCGCGCCCAGCCATTCCTGCATCTTGTTCGATGCTTCGGTTTGCAGGGTGTCGCTCCTGGTCCACTGGCGCAGAAACTGTTGGCAGCGCGGATCGGAGAGTTTGAAGAAGTAGTGGTCGGAGTTGCGCAGTTCCGGCTTCGCACCCGATACCGCAGAGAACGGATTGATGAGGTCGGTGGGCGCATAGGCGGCGCCGCAGGCTTCGCAGTTGTCGCCGTACTGATCCTTGGCGTGGCACTTGGGGCACTCGCCCTTGATGAAGCGATCCGGCAGGAACATGTTTTTCACCGGGTCGTAGAACTGCTCGATGGAGCGCACTTCGATCAGGTTCTCGGCCTTCAACTTGCGGTAGATGCCTTGCGCGAATTCGCGGGTCTCGCTGGAGTTGGTCGAGCCGTAGTTGTCGAACTTCACATGGAAGGCCGCGAAGTCGTCGTAGTGCTCCTGCCACACGCGCGCGATCAGCTGCTCCGGGGTGATGCCTTCCTTCTCCGCGCGCAGCATGATGGGCGTGCCGTGGGTGTCGTCGGCGCAGACGTAGTGGCAGGTGTTGCCCTGCATGTTCTGGAAGCGCACCCAGATGTCGGTCTGGATGTATTCGACCAGATGGCCCAGATGGATGCTGCCGTTGGCGTAAGGCAGGGCGGAAGTGACGAGGATTTTTCTTTTGGTCATTTATGGAAGCCGTGGAACACTGTGTTGGGCGTGGATTGTAGCAAATCGCGCACCGCCTGGCGGAATTGGGTAAAATCACGCTTTCCAAAAGATACATATGCACTCACGCAATACCCAGGAGAAATAAATGGCTTTTACCGACGCAGACGTGCAAGGCGCAATGAAACTGTTGATTGACCCCAACACCCGGAAAGATTTTGTGGCGGGCAAGGCGATCAAGAACATCAAGTTGAGCGGCAACGATGTTTCACTGGATGTCACGCTGGGCTATCCGGCGAAAAGCGTATGGGCAGAAATCAAGGCGATGGTAGAGGCGCATCTGCGCAAGACCCTCCCCGGTGCGGCTAAGGTGGAAGCCAATGTGAGCAGCAAGGTGGTGCCGCATGCGGTGCAGCGCGGCGTGAAGCTGGTAGAGGGCGTTAAGAACATCATAGCGGTAGCCAGCGGCAAGGGCGGTGTGGGCAAATCGACCACGGCGGTCAACCTGGCGCTGGGGCTCGCAGCCGAAGGCGCGCGCGTGGGCATTCTGGACGCGGATATCTACGGCCCGTCGCAGCCCACCATGCTGGGCATCAAGGGGCAGCCCACATCGTCTGACGGCAAGTCGATGAACCCGATGGAAGGCCACGGAATTCAGGCCATGTCCATCGGTTTCATGATTTCCGGCGATGACCAGGCCATGGTCTGGCGCGGCCCCATGGTGACCCAGGCGCTGGAGCAGCTCTTGAACCAGACGCGCTGGGATAATCTCGATTATCTGGTGGTGGATATGCCTCCTGGCACCGGCGACATCCAGTTGACCCTGGCGCAAAAAGTGCCGGTCACCGGTGCGGTGATCGTCACCACGCCGCAGGACATCGCGCTTCTGGATGCGCGCAAGGGCCTCAAGATGTTCGAGAAGGTGGACATCAAGATTCTGGGCATCATCGAAAACATGAGCACACATATCTGCTCCCAATGCGGCCACGAAGAGCATATCTTCGGCGCGGGCGGCGGCGAGAAAATGTGCGCGGATTACAATGTCGAATTCCTGGGCTCGTTGCCGCTGGATATCCAGATTCGCGAACAGGCTGACTCCGGCAATCCGACCGTCATAGCCGAACCGGATGGCAAGATTGCCAGGGAGTACAAGCAAATGGCACGCCGCGTGGCGGTGAAGATCGCCGAGATGGCGCAGGATCATAGCGCGGTGTTTCCAAAAATTGTGGTGAAGAGCACTTAAAACATGACTATCAAATCGGACAAGTGGATACGCCGCATGGCGGAGCAGACAGGCATGATTGACCCGTTTGAACCGGGGCAGGTGAAGGAAGTCAACGGCCGGCGCATCGTGTCCTACGGCACGTCGAGCTACGGTTACGATATTCGTTGCTCCACCGAGTTCAAGCTGTTCACCAACATCAACAGCACCATCGTGGATCCGAAGAATTTCGACCCGAGCTCCTTCGTGGAAGTGAACCACGATTTCTGCATCATCCCGCCCAACTCGTTTGCCCTGGCGCGCACGGTGGAATATTTCCGCATTCCGAGGAACGTGCTCACCATCTGCCTGGGAAAAAGCACCTACGCGCGCTGCGGCATCATCGTCAACGTCACGCCCTTCGAGCCCGAGTGGGAAGGTTATGTGACGCTGGAGTTTTCCAACACCACGCCCTTGCCCGCCAAGATTTACGCCAATGAGGGCGTGGCACAGGTGCTGTTCTTCGAGTCCGACGAAGTGTGCGCAACCTCGTACAAGGATAGGGGCGGCAAGTATCAGGGGCAGCATGGCGTCACCCTGCCCAAGATGTGATTTGTGTAGGAGCCCGATTCATCGGGCGATTGCGAGATAATCGCGCAACCAGTTGCGCTCCTACAGTTTGGTAAAATAAGTTCAGGATGTATCCTGATTTTCGTGCAAATCCTCCCGTAAATCTGCGACAATCCGCGCCTGTGAGCTGCCAGGCAGCGTTTCTCCATTAGGAGTTTACTTATGAAATTCAATTTTAGTTTCGGCATCACATTGGCCTTGGGCCAATATGAGCCTGCACTGAAGTTGAATTTCTACAACGCATTTATTCAGGTGCATCAGGTTTGATGTCGTTTTTATTCCCCATTAGAGGGCTACTATGAAATTCAACTTTCCAATTATCATCATCGACGAAGATTTCCGCTCGGAAAATTCCAGCGGGCTGGGCATACGCTCGCTCGCCGATGCCATCCAGAAAGAAGGCATGGAGGTGCTGGGGGTGACCGGTTATGGCGACCTGACTTCATTTGCGCAGCAGCAAAGCCGCGCTTCCGCCTTTCTGCTGTCGATCGATGACGAGGAATTCGGTTCGGGCAGCGAGGAAGATACCGAGCTGGCCTTGAAAAGCCTGCGTGCCTTTGTCGCGGAGATCCGCCACAAGAATGCAGACATCCCGATTTATCTGCACGGCGAAACGCGCACCTCGCGCCACATCCCCAACGATATTCTGCGCGAGCTGCACGGCTTTATTCACATGCACGAAGACACGCCGGAATTCGTGGCGCGCCACATCATCCGCGAGGCCAAGTCCTATCTGGATACGCTGGCGCCGCCGTTCTTCCGTGCGCTGGTGAACTACGCGCAGGACGGTTCCTATTCCTGGCACTGTCCCGGGCACTCCGGCGGCGTGGCTTTCCTGAAGTCGCCGGTGGGGCGCATGTTCCACCAGTTCTTCGGCGAAAACATGCTGCGCGCCGACGTGTGCAATGCCGTGGACGAGCTGGGTCAGCTGCTCGATCACACAGGCCCGGTGGCCGCTTCCGAATTGAATGCGGCGCGCATCTTCAATTCCGACCATCTGTATTTCGTGACCAACGGCACCTCCACCTCGAACAAGATCGTGTGGCACTCCACCGTGGCGCCTGACGACATCGTGGTGGTGGACCGCAACTGCCACAAATCGATTTTGCACGCCATTATCATGACCGGTGCGGTGCCCGTATTCATGACGCCGACGCGCAACCACTACGGCATTATCGGCCCGATTGCGCTGAACGAATTCAGCATGGAAACGATACAGCGCAAGATCGACGCGAACCCGTTCATCAAGAACAAGAAGCAGAAGCCGCGCATCCTGACCATCACGCAAAGCACCTACGACGGTGTGCTGTACAACGTGGAAACAATTAAACAAATTCTGGACGGAAAAATCGACACGCTGCATTTCGACGAGGCCTGGCTGCCGCATGCCACCTTCCACGATTTCTACCGCGACATGCACGCCATCGGCCGCGACCGCCCGCGCGCGAAAGATTCGATGATTTTTTCCACGCAGTCCACGCACAAGCTGCTCGCCGGTTTGTCGCAGGCCTCGCAAATCCTGGTGCAGGACAGCGATGCGCACAAGCTGGACCGCGACTGCTTCAATGAAGCCTATCTGATGCATACCTCCACCAGCCCGCAATACGCCATCATCGCCTCATGCGACGTGGCTGCCGCGATGATGGAGCCTCCGGGCGGCACCGCGCTGGTGGAAGAATCCATCGCCGAAGCGCTGGATTTCCGCCGTGCCATGCGCAAGGTGGACGCGGAGTTCGGCGCCGACTGGTGGTTCAAGGTATGGGGCCCGGAATATCTGGTGGAGGAAGGCATGGCCTCGCGCGATGACTGGATACTGCACGCCAACGAACGCTGGCACGGCTTCGGCAATCTCGCTCCCGGCTTTAACATGCTCGACCCGATCAAGGCCACCATCATCACCCCGGGGCTGGAGGTGGAAGGCGATTTCGCCGATTCCGGCATTCCTGCGGCCATCGTCACCAAGTACCTGGCAGAGCACGGCGTGGTGGTGGAAAAGACCGGCCTGTATTCCTTTTTTATCATGTTCACCATCGGCATCACCAAGGGGCGCTGGAACACCATGGTGACCGAGCTGCAGCAGTTCAAGGACGATTACGACCAGAACCAGCCGCTGTGGCGCGTGCTGCCGGAATTCATTGCCAAGAACAAGCGCTATGAAAAAATCGGCCTGCGCGACCTGTGTGAGCAGATACACGGCATCTACAAGGCCAATGACGTGGCGCGCCTCACTACCGAAATGTATCTGTCTGACATGGTGCCGGCGATGAAGCCGTCCGATGCTTTCGCCAAAATGGCGCACGGCGAAATCGACCGCGTGCCGATCGACGACCTCGAAGGCCGCATTACCAGCGTGCTGCTCACCCCCTATCCGCCGGGCATCCCGCTGCTGATCCCGGGCGAGCGTTTCAACAAGACCATCGTGAATTACCTGAAATTTGCACGCGACTTCAACCTGAAATTCCCCGGCTTCGAGACCGATATTCACGGCCTAGTTGCGGAGAAAATCAACGGCGAGAAGATCTACTACGTGGATTGTGTGCGCCAGGCCTGAGTGCTGTTTGCTGAAATGAAAAAGCGGATGCCTGGCATCCGCTTTTCTTTGTTACGCCAGCTTATCGTCAGTAGCCAGGCATCATTCCGCCACCAGGGCCCATGCCCCCGCCTGGCCCCATTCCATCCCGGGGCCCCATTCCACCACGCATGGGAGGCTCGTCAGGAAGTGTTAGCCCCTTCGTCTTGGCGCGCTCCTGCATTTTCTTGTGATGCTCAAGTTGATACGCATCGCGCTCCTGCTTGGTTTTGAAACTGTTCATCCTGTTGCGATGCCCGATACGCTCCTGCTCTGTCATCAACTGGCTGCCGTAGATCGGTGCCTGATTCTGTATCTGGGTCTTGTCCTTGGTTTGATCTTTTGCCTGGTCCTTGTCGGCTGCCAGAGCAAGATTGGCAGAAAGTATTAATGCGCCTGCCATTGCCGATACGGTCAATGTGCGGAATAACATGATTGTCTCCAGTTTCACGGGGTCACCGATACTGACGCAGTAGCCAACCCCATTTAGCAGCTGCACCAAGATGGATAGCCTCGCAGGGTATGCCGATGGCCAAGACTAGTAAATAAGCAGAACCCTTAAGATTACCTTTTGATAATGCTAATGTCGGCGCTGCAAAGTCACGAAGTGGTAGCTTAGCGGCTGCGGTGCTTCCTGATGGTGTTGCTCGCGGGCTATTTCCTGCCATTCTTTTTTGTCGAATGCAGGAAAGTGCGCATCGCCTTCTACGTCCTGTTGTATCTCGGTGAGATACAGTGTGTCTGCCAGAGGCAATGCCTGCGCGTAGAGCTCGGCACCACCCACGATAAAAATCTCGTTGTCACCGCTACACGCTGCGACGGCCTCTTGCAGCGAGTGCGCGACGAGGCAGCCCTCTATTTTTAATTTTCGGTCGCGGGTGACGACCACGGTGGTGCGCCCCGGCAAAGGCTTGCCGATGGAGTCATAGGTCTTGCGTCCCATGATCATGTGATGCCCCATGGTGAGCGCCTTGAAGTGCCTGAGGTCTTCCGGGCAGCGCCACGGCAGGGTGTTGTCGACGCCGATAGTGCGGTTGCTTGCCATCGCAACGATGATGGAAAGGCGGGATTCGGGATTCGGGATTCGGGATTCGGGGGGCGGGGCTGATGGGTTCACGGTTAATCGTCCTTGGTTGAAAGTGAGCGTATCAGCCCGTTTAGCATTTTGCCTATTGCATTGGTTTTGGAAATCAGATCAGAAAGGCTAACTGAGCCAATAAATTCTAGCCGAGCCGAGATTTGTAGCTGAGTTTCCACTTCCATCAGGGAGCCATGTGCAATGGAAAGATGGTTGAGATATGCACCCGTTGATTTACGCCCATGCCCCTCTGCAATGTTTGAGGGGATGGAAACGGCGGCACGTCGAATTTGAGAGGTGAGCCCAAATCGCTCGTCAGTTGGAAAGGTGGCGGTCACTTTGTAAATATCAGTGACTAAATCCATCGCCTTCTGCCAGACAACCAACTCTTCATGTTTCATCGCGCCCCCCGAATCCTGAATCCTTGATCCTGAATCCTAAACGGCGACCGGCGCCTTGATCGCCGGATGCGGGTCATAGCCTTCGAGGGTGAAATCCTCGAATTTGAATTCGAAGATATCCTTTACCGCCGGGTTGATCTTCATGGTCGGCAGCGCACGCGGCTCGCGCGACAGTTGCAGCTGCGTCTGTTCCATGTGGTTGAGATAGAGATGAGCATCGCCCAGGGTGTGCACGAAATCGCCCGGCTGGAGACCGCACACCTGCGCCATCATCAGCGTGAGCAGGGCGTAAGAGGCGATGTTGAACGGCACGCCGAGGAAGATGTCGGCGCTGCGCTGGTACAGCTGGCACGACAGCTTGCCGTCCGCCACGTAAAACTGGAAGAAGGCATGGCAGGGTGCCAGCGCCATCCGGTCGAGCTCGCCCACGTTCCAGGCGGAAACAATCAGGCGCCGCGAGTCCGGATTTTTCTTGATCTGTTCGATCACGTCGCGCATCTGGTCGATAGTGCGGCCGTCGGGTGTAGACCACGAGCGCCACTGCTTGCCGTACACCGGCCCCAGGTTGCCGTTCTCGTCCGCCCATTCGTCCCAGATGGAAACGCCGTTTTCCTTGAGATATTTGATGTTGGTGTCGCCCTGCAAAAACCACAGCAGCTCGTGGACGATGGATTTCAGGTGGCATTTCTTGGTGGTGACCAGCGGAAAGCCTTCAGCCAGATCGAAGCGCATCTGGTAGCCGAACACGCTGACGGTGCCGGTGCCGGTGCGGTCGGATTTATTGGTGCCGCGATCCAGCACATGTTGCATCAGGTCGAGATAGGTGCGCATAGTTCTTAATTGAAGAAAGTCAGTTCGATGATTTCAAACAGGATGAACAGCAGGACGGCAATGCCGACGATTTTCCATTTATGCCTCTTGTCGGATGAAGCGCCGGCGAAGAGGTGGTATAAATGCAGGCTGCTCTGGGGGGAGGGAGCTTTATGGCAGGAGAGCAAATCTTTGCCGAGCTCGCGGGCATCCTGATAGCGGTCTTCCGGTTGTTTGGCCAGGCATTTGGCGACAATGGCGCTCAGTGCATCGGTAACCTCGGGGTTCAATGATCTGGGGCTGGGGGGCTCTTCCTGCACGATCTGGTACATGACCGCATGGGGGTTGTCGCCAGTGAACGGCAACTGCCCGGTCAGCATCTGATACAGCAATACTCCGAACGAGAAAATATCCGAGCGTGGGGCAAGAGGGCGATTCAATATTAGCTCGGGTGACATATATGGCGGCGAACCCATTATATTGCCGGTTTGGGTGAGCGTCAGCGAGGCGGGGAGGCGCGCGATGCCGAAGTCGGCAATCTTGACCTGGCCGTTCTTCAATACCATGATGTTGGAAGGCTTGATGTCGCGGTGAACAATGTCATGTTCATGGGCATAAGCCAGTCCCGCTGCCACCTGGATCACGATGTTCAACGTTTCTTCAACGGACGGACGCTTGGCGTTGTCGAGCAGGTGTTGCAGTTCGTTGCCTTCCATCAACTCCATGGCAATGTAGGCGATGCCGTCGTTTTTCCCCAGGTCATAGATGGTGACGATATTGGGATGGCTCAGGCGCCCAGCGGCCTTTGCTTCCTGATAGAAGCGGGCCTCATATTCCTTCTGTTTTTCCGGATCAAGATTTTGCAGGTTGATGGTTTTTACCGCGACCATGCGGTCGATCAAAGGGTCTTTCGCCTTGTAAACGACACCCATTGCGCCGCGTCCCAGCTCACTGACAATTTCATAGCGTCCAAGATTGTTGATCATCGCATTCCTAATGAACCGGTTTTGATTAACTGCTATAGGAGCTTATTGGCGGCGCAGTTTGAACAATGCGTCACGCATCAAATTCGAGGACGCAATGCTAGCACAACTTACCCTGCCCCAATTCCTGCGCACAGACTCAGACATGCAACATCTGCCTGCGTTGCTGCCCAAGCCGACGCAAGCAGGGCGGTTGTTGCCTCGCACAGTTTAGCGCTGGCAGGCCGGCATAAAATGGAACTGGAATTACACCGCCATCGCAACAACCCAGTAACGCACAAATTTCCCGACGAGCATAAACAGTGCCGCTTGCAGCGGATTCAGCCGCAACCATCCTGCCGCCAGACACAGTGCATCGCCGATCAGCGGTGCCCACGCCAGCAGCAGCGCCGGTGTGCCGTAGTTGCGCACTTTTTCCACGTGTTTTAGCTGCTGCGTCTGCACCCGCAAGGAATACGCCGGTGGGGGCCCGGCAGCCTGGCTGCCACCCATCCGCTGCGGCAGCATCCAGCCCATGCCGAAGGTCACCATGCCGCCCAGCGTATTGCCCAGGGTGCCGAGCAGGAGTGCGGGCCAGAATAATTCCGGATGCAGTGCCAAAACGCCGGCCAGCACCAGCTCAGAGCCGCCCGGTAACAGTGTGGCACCGAGCAGGCTGGAAATAAACAGGCCCCACAGGCTGAGGTCGCTGCCGAAAAATTGGGTGAGTGTGTCCATCATGCGTCGTCATTCCCGCCTGCGCGGGGATGACGAAGGATTTAGTGCTTCTTCTTCGGCATGTACAGGTCGGTGATGCTGCCTTCGGCAATCTCCGCCGCGAAGCCGATGGTCTCGGACAGGGTGGGGTGCGGGTGGATGGTGAGGGCCAGGTCTTCCATGTCTGCGCCCATTTCCAGTGCCAGCACGCTTTCAGCCAGCAGTTCTCCGGCATTCACGCCGACGATGCCGGTGCCCAGGATGCGTTTTGTGGCCGGGTCGTAGAGTACCTTGGTGAGTCCTTCCTCGCGTGCCACCGACAGCGCGCGGCCGGAAGCGGCCCACGGGAAGGAGGCCTTCTCGTAGGGGATGCCCTGCGCCTTGGCCTGGGTTTCGGTGAGGCCCATCCAGGAAATTTCCGGATCGGTGTAGGCCACTGACGGTATCGTCATCGGCTCGAAGAACGCCTTGTGTCCGGCGATATTTTCCGCCGCCACCTTGCCTTCATGCACGGCCTTGTGCGCCAGCATCGGGTCGCCGACGATGTCGCCGATGGCATAAATGTGCGGCACGTTGCTGCGCATTTGTTTATCCACCGGAATGAAGCCGCGCTCGTTGACCGTCAGTCCCGCCGCTTCGGCGTTGATCTCGCGTCCGTTGGGGCGGCGGCCCACGGCCATCAGCACGCGGTCGTAGAGTTGCGGCTCGGGCGCCTGTTCGCCTTCGAAGGTGACTTTCAGTCCGGTCTTCTGCGCTTCGATCCGGGTAACTTTTGTTTTCAGGTAAATGGCTTCGTAACGCTTGGCGATGCGGTTGTGCAGCGGCTTCACCAGGTCGCGGTCGGCGCCGGGAATGAGCTGATCCATTAACTCGACCACGGAAATCTTGCTGCCTAGCGCGTCGTACACCGTGGCCATCTCCAGCCCGATAATGCCGCCGCCGATAATCAGCAGGCGCTTCGGCACATCCTGCAATGCCAGTGCGCCGGTGGAGTCGATGATGCGCGGATCGTCGTAGGGGAAGCCGGGGATGCGCGCAACACTGGAGCCTGCAGCGACAATGGCGTGGTCGAAGGTGATGGTCTTGTGGCCTTCCCTGGTTTCCACCACCAGGCTGTTGGCCGAGCTGAACTTCGCCACGCCCTGCACCACCTGCACCTTGCGCTGTTTGGCCAGGCCTGCGAGGCCGCCGGTGAGCTTGCCGATCACGCTTTCTTTCCAGCTGCGTATCTTGTTGATGTCGATCTTGGGCTTGGCAAAGGTGACGCCGTGATGCTCGACCTCTGCCGCTTCGGTGATCACCTTGGCTACATGCAGCAGTGCCTTGGAAGGAATGCAGCCCACGTTCAGGCACACACCGCCAAGCGCTGCGTGCTTCTCGATCAGCACCACCTGGCGGCCCAGGTCGGCCGCACGGAAGGCGGCGGTGTAGCCGCCGGGGCCGGCACCCAGCACCACGACTTCGGCGTGAATGTCACCCTTCGGGAAGGATGCAGGATTTAGGATTCGGGATTCAGGGGCTGGTATTTTGGGTGCCGCTGCAACAGGTTTTACTGAATCCTGCATCCCGGATCCTGATTCCTGTTTTTTGGTTCCTGAATCCTCGCTTTCCAGCATCAGAATCACGCTGCCTTCGCCGACCTTGTCGCCCACCTTGATCTTGAGCTCTTTCACCACACCCGCGGCGGGTGCCGGCACATCCATGGTGGCTTTGTCGGTTTCCAGCGTGATCAGCGATTGCTCTGCAACAACGCTGTCGCCCGCCTTGACCAGTACTTCGATGACGGGGATGTCTTTAAAATTGCCGATGTCCGGTACCTTGACTGCGATGATTTTGTTCATGTGTTCTCCGTTCTCTTGTGCTGTCATTCCCGCGCAGGCGGGAATCCAGCGGTTTTATGCAAAATGTTTTTTGTGTTGTCTCCGCGTTGCGGAGAGATATTTTTTAAATGGATTCCCGCCTTTGCGGGAATGACAATCGGTTATTTCCGTATCTGGCCGTTGCCAAGCACGATGTATTTTTGCGAGGTCAGCCCTTCCAGTCCTACCGGACCGCGTGCGTGGATCTTGTCGGTGGAGATGCCGATCTCCGCGCCCAGGCCGTATTCAAAGCCGTCGGCAAAGCGCGTCGAGGCATTCACCATCACCGAGCTGGAATCTACCTCGCGCAGGAAACGCATGGCACGCGTGTAGTTCTCGGTCACGATGCAGTCGGTGTGCTGCGAGCCGTAGGTGTTGATGTGCTCCATCGCCTCATTAAGATCCGCCACGATGCGCACGCTCAAGATAGGCGCCAGGTATTCGGTGTGCCAGTCTTCTGCTGTGGCCGCTTTCATCTGTGCCACGAGTTTGCAGGCGGCCTCATCGCCGCGCAGTTCCACGCCCTTCTCCAGGTAAATTTTGCACAGGCGCGGCAGCACCTCGGCCGCAACGCCCTGTGCCACCAGCAGAGTTTCCATGGCGTTGCACACGCCGTAACGGTGGGTCTTGGCGTTGTCGGCAATGCGGATGGCTTTGTCCAGGTCGGCAGCGTCGTCGATGTACACATGGCAAACGCCGTGCAGATGCTTGATCACCGGCACGCGGGCTTCTTCCGACACGCGTGCGATCAGTTCCTTGCCGCCGCGCGGCACGATCACATCCACATACTCCTTCATGGTGATCAGCTCGCCTACGGCGGCGCGGTCGGTGGTGTTCACCACCTGCACTGCCGTCTCCGGCAAACCCGCTGCGCGCAGACCGGCATGCACACAGGCGGCAATCGCCTGGTTGGAGTGGATGGCCTCCGAGCCGCCGCGCAGGATGGCCGCGTTGCCCGACTTCAGGCACAGGCCAGCCGCATCGGCGGTCACATTGGGGCGCGACTCGTAGATGATGCCGATCACGCCCAGCGGCACGCGCATCTTGCCCACCTGGATGCCGGAAGGACGGTATTTCATCTCGCTGATCTCGCCGATCAAGTCCGGCAACTGGGCGATCTGGCGCAGGCCTTGCGCCATGCCGTGCACGGATTTTTCGCTCAGGGCGAGGCGGTCGATGGCGGCGGCATCCAGGCCGCTGGCATGCGCGGCGGCGACATCCTTGGCATTGGCCGTGAGCAGCGCCGTACTGCTGTCCACAATGGCGGCGGCGATGGCCTCCAGCGCGCGGTTCTTGGTGGCCGTTTCGGCCTGCGCCATGATGCGTGCGGCGGCACGCGCCTGCCGGCCTACCTGCTGCATGTATGTCTTGATGTTATCCATCGCGCTTCTCTATGTGTTTGGAGTGAGTCGCGCATTTTACCGCAAGCGAGGTGATAAAATGCACGCCTTGTTCGTAAGAGACTTAGCCATGTCCGACATCCTGAAAAAAATCCTCGCCGTCAAGGCGCAAGAAGTGGCCGCCGCCAAGCTGTCCAAGCCGTTGCCAGCCGCCCGTGCCGAGGCCGAGCAGGCCGCACCTGCACGCGACTTTGTCGGCGCCATCAGAGCCAGGATTGCAGCAGGCAAGCCTGCTGTCATCGCCGAGATCAAGAAGGCCAGCCCCAGCAAAGGCGTGCTGCGCGAGGATTTTCGCCCGGCCGAGATTGCGAAAAGCTATGCGCAACACGGAGCTGCGTGCCTGTCGGTGTTGACCGACGCGCAGTTTTTTCAGGGCAGTGTCGCCTACCTGCAACAGGCGCGGGCAGCCTGTGAATTACCAGTGCTGCGCAAAGACTTCATGGTGGATAGCTACCAGATCTACGAAGCACGCGCGATGGGGGCCGACTGTATCCTGCTGATTGCCGCAGCGCTGAGCCTGGCCGAGATGCGCGAGTTTGAAGCGCTGGCGCACAGCCTGGGGATGGGGGTGCTGGTCGAAGTGCACAACGCGGCCGAGCTGGATATGGCACTGCAACTCACCACGCCCTTGATAGGCGTCAACAACCGCAGCCTGCGCACCTTTGAGGTGAGCCTGCAAAATACCCTGGATTTGCTGCCGCGCATTCCGTATGGGCGCATCGTGGTCACCGAAAGCGGCATTCTGCAGCCGCAAGATGTGGCCTTGATGCGCAGCCATCAGGTGCACGGTTTTCTGGTGGGGGAGGCGTTCATGCGCGCAGCAGAACCGGGGGTGGAGTTGGCGCGGTTGTTTTTGTAGTTGCCTGGGTTGCGGCAGCATCACTGCGCTTTTATCCCCGCAGGGGCGCCCAACAACGGTTACTTTCTGAGTGATTCTATAAAGCCCGGCCGTCCAGATTCACCAACGGTTCCGTTCCGGGTCGCGGCGCTCCATGCTAAGCGTCGGGAATGCGCCGGTTGCTCCGGCTTCCATGCGCGTGCGCCCGGTGCGGATGACGAGATGATTGATGACGACGAATTGCCGGACTAGTTCGAAGGCTTGCGGATCGGCCTTTGCCAGGGAGAAGCGCACAACGACCGATGGCGTGCCTTGTATCATCATCGGCAGCAGGTAAGAGGAGTAAAGAATTCTTCCGTCCTGGCCCCGCGTCGAGAGCGAATCGCTAAGGCGCTCCCACCAATTGGAGGGGCGAAACACCTGTCCATCTTTGGTGATGCCCTGTATTACGAATTCAGCAAGATCGGGAGACTGATCTTTACGGTCCAGCAATTTTTTGATTTCGTCCGGCATTTTTTATTTCAGGAGATTCAGACGGTGCGAATCATAGCATTACCTTGTATAACGATAAGCAATGGGCACGTTTTTTTCAGATGCACAGGCATTGACGAGGATTGTTGTAAAAAAGAGACATTAATGTGAATCTTTTGTTAAAAATGCCAGCCAGCCCTTGTGTCTGCCTCCGGGCTTGGGCACAATCGCCGCTGAATTTCCAAACACGGGAATTTGCTGAAGTTTGGCGGGCATCCGCCCCAATTCAACAACCAAGGAGTTTACTCAAGATGCAAAAGAAAATTATCGCTCTGGCAATCGCGGCTGCCTTTTCAGCACCTGCATTCGCTGACACGACCGTATACGGCGTAGTTGACGCTGCTGTTGCAAACATCTCTGCTTCTGGCATGAAGGGCGACACGCTCGTTCTTTCCAGTGGCTTGGCTGGCTCACGTCTGGGCGTAAAGAGCTCGGAAGACCTGAGCAATGGCATGAAAGTTGGCGCCGTTCTGGAATATGCTGTTGATCTTACGCAGCCTGCTGGTGCTATTACCTCCGCTACTGCTACCGGTACTAACGGTTCTGGCATTGGCAATGCACGTCAGGAAATGGTGTCCTTGTCCGGTGACTTCGGAACCGTTGCAGCGGGTTACCTGCAAACCGCAGCCTATGATTTCGATGCCAAGTTCGACCCGGCTTTCGGTTCTATCGCTTCGCCACTGGCTAACACTACCAAGGGCGGCGGGTTCTTGACCGGCGGCTCTGCTACAACACTAGCCCGTGCTCCGCGCGCGCTGGCCTACATCTCTCCAGATCTGAGCGGCCTGACTGTTGCAGTGAACTACTCAACTGATACCGCTACTCAAGGCACAGGGCTGTTGCTGCAAGCTGATACCAATGGATCACTTGGCAAGACCTCTGCGACTCTGCTGGCCGCAACCTACAGCGGTGTTCAGAATCTTGCTGTTGGCGTTGTTTACGCAGCTACAAACAGCACTGCTTATGGCAACACTGCGACTGTCAACAGTGCGACAGAATATGCTTTTGGCGCATCCTATGACCTGACTGTTGCCAAGCTGTTTGCTACTTACCAGAGCAATTCGCTGGCCACTCAGGTTGGCTCTGCCAATACAGCGGTGTCCCTGAGTGCTACAGCACCCGTCGGTCCTGGCACCATTGGTTTGACCTATGCCAAGAACACCATGAACCATAATGCCACTACTGGTGCTGATGTTTCCTCTTTGGATACTTCTGCTTCTGGCGTGACTCTGGGTTGGTTCCAGCCTCTGTCCAAGACCACGACGTTCTACGCGGCTTATTCCACTATGAGCCAGGGTGCAGATACCCAGTCTTACAGCGTAGACAACAACGTGTTGGGCGGCGCTGCTGCTCTCGCAAATGGAACTGGCAGCAACGCGGTTGCTGTGGGCCTGAACAAGAAGTTCTAATTTCAAGCTGGCCTTGGCCAGTTGGAGATCGGTATGTAGTATCTAAAACCCGTTGTGGCAACACAGCGGGTTTTTTCTTTATCTGGGAAGACGGATTTAAAAGATCAGGTTTTGTGCCTGTGTGGCCTATGTTTAAGTTGGTTTGACATTTATTTATGCTTTCCATAAAATAAGCCATGGAAAAACGCTCCGCACATTACGATTTAGGGCAGCTGAAGTTAGCGCTACTGCAAGTCGGTATTGACGGATTTACAGCGACAGCCAGAAACAATGCGCGTCTGATGGGATTGGACACGGCTCAAGCGTTGGTAGTTGTGCAAAGTTTGCAGCGTGGCATGTTGTTCAAGAGCATGACTACGCATGCGGATAGCAAGGTGTGGCAAGACGTGTATCTCGCACCGTGCCCTAATGGAAAGACCGCTTACATCAAGCTAACCCTGCGAGAAGGTGCAGTGGTTATCCAGTTCAAGGAGAAATGAAATGACCCAAAAAAGATACTGTATGCAATGCGATGATGGAACGCTGCTCAAGCATGGTAAAGGTGATTTGGTGTTTGCATACAAGGGGCACACGTTGACTGTTCATGGCATTAAGGGCTGGCATTGCCCTGCGTGCGCAGAGTGCGAATTTGATTCCGGTGAAGGTGAGCGATATAGTGCTGCTATCGACGCATTCACCTCAAAATTGGATATGGAAGAAGCAGCATGGATGCGCGCGATTCGCAAGAAGCTCGGCCTGAAACAGGCGGATGCCGGAAAGTTATTCGGCGGTGGTGTTTCCGCATTCTCTGAATACGAAAATGGCAAAACACAGCCACACAAATCTACCGTTCTGCTGTTCAAATTGCTGGACAAGCATCCAGACTTATTGAAAGAAATTGGAGCAGCCTGAAGGCAGGGTTGGGTGCTCAGCTACCCTGCGACAGGCTCAGCGAACGGGGTGTTTAATCTGCGCTCCATAGGCTGGAAAACCGCTACAATTCGGCTGCTGATTGCAGCGGGCAGAAAACAGAGAATTCAGGGAACAGGAAAGGGTTAACTATTTTGGCAAATATCAATAAATTTCTGGCAGTGATTTTTTTCCTGATTTGTGCGCCGGCGTTTGCTGACGCCGATGCGTTTCAGGAGGTGGTTGCCCAATACCAGGCCGCCAACCCCAAGCCGGTATTGCCCGAGGCGGCGCGCAAGTTCAGGGTGCAGGCCGAGTTTGCGGTGCAGGAAAAGCGCTATGACAAGGCTGTCGAGTTGTATGGCCGTGCACTGGAGATCGCGCCGTGGTGGCCGGAGGGACATTACAACCTGGCGCTGACGCTGGGTGAAACAAAAAAATACCGCGAAGCGCTGCGCGAAATGAAGCGCTATCTGCTGCTGGCCCCCTCTGGCGCAGATGCACGCGCAGCCCAGGACAAAATCTACCAGTGGGAAAGCGTGGCCGAGGCTGAACCTGGCAAGGTCTTCAAGGATTGTCCAGACTGCCCCGAGATGGTGGAGATTCCTGCGGGCAGCTTTGCCATGGGCTCGAACACCGGCGAGCCGGACGAAAAGCCGCTGCACAGCGTCACCATCGCCCAGCCTTTTGCCATCGGCAAGACTGAGGTCACGCAACAGCAATGGCACGCGGTCATGGGCAATGACCCGAGCAACTTCGCCGGCTGCGGCGACAGCTGCCCGGTGGAGCAGGTCAGCTGGGATGATACCCAGGCATTCATCAAGAAACTCAACGCCAAGACCGGCAAACAATATCGCCTGCCGACCGAAGCCGAATGGGAGTACGCCTGCCGTGCGGGAAGTCAGCAGGAATATTGCGGCAGCGACAATGCCGACAATGTGTCGTGGAACAGTTTCAACAGCGGCAGCTTTCTGTTCAATACACCGCATCCGGCGGCGACCAAGCAGGCCAATGCGTTTGGCCTGTACGACATGAGCGGCAACGTGTGGGAATGGGTCGAAGACAACTATCACGACAGCTACAACGGCGCGCCGGCGGATGGAAGCGCGTGGTTGGGCGGCAGCATGCATGTGTTGCGCGGCGGTTCATGGGGTTACGACCAGAAGTTCAGCCGTGCGGCTGCGCGCTCCAAGTTTGGGGCCAACTTCCGTTACTACAGCTACGGTTTCCGTCTGGTGCGGACGCTGCCGTAGACTTTGATGCTTCTCCATGCTGAATCGCATCATCAGCATAAATTAAACTCCAAAAGGGTAATGCCATGCTTAACCTGGATAGTTTGATCATTGAATTCGACAAGGGCTTGCGCACGCTGTTTAGCCAGGCGCACAGCACTCGCCCTTACCCGGATGCGGGCTTGCCCGAAGCAGCACTGAGCGCGAGCGAAAAAAACAAGGCGGCCGCGCTGATGCGCGTCAACCATTGCGGCGAGATTTGTGCGCAGGCCTTGTATCAGGGCCAGGCGTTGACGGCGCGCGAGCCGCAGGTGCAGCACAAGCTGGCGCAGGCGGCGCAGGAAGAGACCGAGCATCTGGCCTGGACTGCGCGGCGCGCGCACGAACTGGGCGGGCATTTGAGCCTGCTCAACCCCTTGTGGTACACGAGCTCCCTGGCGATAGGGGCTACCGCCGGCTTGCTGGGCGACAAGTGGAACCTGGGCTTCCTGGCGGAGACGGAGCGCCAGGTGGGCGCGCATCTGCAAAGCCATCTCGCCGCACTGCCGCCGCAGGATATGCGGAGCCGTGCGGTGGTGCAGCAGATGTATGTGGATGAGACGCAGCATGCCGACATGGCCGTGCAACTAGGCGGCGCTGAGCTGCCGTTGCCGGTCAAGCTGGCGATGCAGCTGAGCGGCCGGGTGATGACGCGCACGGCGTACTGGGTTTAATGTCCGGGAATTTCCCTCACCTTAGCCCTCTCTCCTCGGGAGAGGGCTACTCCTGCACCACCTCAAAATCATGCGTGATCGCTGCGGTAGCGCCGAGCATGATGGAGGCCGAGCAGTATTTTTCCGCAGACAGCTTGATGGCTTTTTCCACTGCCTCGGGTTTGATGTCGCGACCCTTGACAACAAAGTGCATGTGGATTCTGGTGAACACTTTGGGGTCGCTTTCGGCGCGTTCCGCGTCTATTTCCACATAGCAATCCGATACTGCCTGACGGCTCTTTTTCAGGATGCTGATCACGTCGAAGCTGGTGCAACCACCGGCGCCCAGCAATAGCATTTCCATCGGGCGCGGGCCCAGGTTGCGGCCACCCGCTACGGGCGCTCCGTCCATCAGTACGGCATGGCCGCTCTCGGTTTCACCCAGAAATGCAACCTGTTCTACCCATTTGATGCGTGCTTTCATGATGTTTCCTTGTAAGGGGGGGGCAGGATTTTAACCGATACCACAGCAGCCCGATCAGTTCGTGCATGAAAACCTGGCTGTCGCGCAGTGCGGAGGCGTTTGGCACGAAGGCCATGAGATCGGCCTGGTAGCGCGTGGTGTATGCCGTTGGCGCGGGTACGACTGCAAAGCCGGCCGCCTGAAATACCAGTGTTGCGCGTGGCATGTGCCAGGCGTGCGTCACCAGGTAGATGCGTTTGATGCCTGCCTGCTGCAACAACTTATAGCTGAAACGCGCGTTCTCGAAGGTATTGTCGGATTCGTCTTCAGTCCAGTGCACGGGAACGCGAAATTCCTGCTCCAGCACCTGCTGCATTTGCTGTGCTTCCGAGCGGCTGTTGCCGAGCGGCTTGCCGCCCGTCACCAGCACAGGTTTTGCGGTGTCGCGGTAAAGTTTTGCGGCAAAGCGCAGGCGTTGCAGTGTGGCGGAGCTGACGGTGTCGCCTGCATATTCAGGCGCATGGAAGTAGGTGCCACCGCCGAGCACGACAATCGCATCTGCTGCCTGCACATGGGCATTGGGGGAGCGGGTATCCAGTGCCGGCGCCGCGCCTTCCAGGGATTGCAGCAGCGATTCGGCCACGAATGGGGTGGAAAGCAGCCACAGCAGGGTGAATGCGCTGGCCAGCAGGGCGCGCGCCACGCGCGGGCGTTTTTGCCATAGCAGCAGGCCGGCCAGCGCCAACAGCAGCAGGTTGAGCGGCGGCAGCAGGAAGGCGCTGATCAAATTGGTGATGAACCAGGACATGATGTGTGTGCAAAAGGGAACGCGCATCATACTGCATGCGCGTTAAATAAAGGTAGGGAGACAGGCGCGCGTTAGCTGCGCTGTTCGACGAACAGGCTGTTGCCTTTACTGCGTTTGGCCATCTTCTTTGCCGCTGTTGCAGCGGCAGAAACCTCATGGTGTGAAAAGTATTGACCCGGAGCGATACGGCATGCGCCTATCGACAGGCTGACCAGCGGATGAAAGCGGATTTGATTGTTGCGATCCTCGCTTTCATATCCATTGGCAGCCAGGTGTTCCGGGCTGAACAGCAGTGCTGCGGCCTGTTCAAACGAGCGCAGTGCCTGTTCGCAGCGTGTTTGCCAGTCACGGCTTTGCATCAGCAGGATAAAGTCGTCGCCGCCGATATGGCCGATAAAATCCAGTTTTGGATCGCATGCCCAGCTCAGGATGCGCCCGGTTAGCTGGATCATTTCATCGCCTTTGCGGTAGCTATAGGCGTCGTTGTAGGGTTTGAAATTATCCAGGTCGCAATAGAGGGCGATAAAAGGTTTTTCCTCGTGCAGCAGAAGCTCGATCTGATCGTTGATGGGCACGTTGCCCGGCAGCAGGGTGAGCGGGTTGGCATAGCGCGCGGCTTCGATCTGGAGTTGGGTGAGTTCGCGCAATAAATCCTGGCCGGAAGCGATGCCCAGATAACGCCCCTGTTCGGTGATAATGAAGCCATCGTTGAAATAGCGCTCGTCCGCGTCGATCAGGAAGTGGCTGAGCTCTTCAATCGGCATGTTTTTTTCTACCATCAGGGGTTTTTCATTGCCTGGCAGAAAGCAGGGCTTTTTGCCCTGCAGCTCGCGCTGGTAAGGCTGTGAAAAGCGGTCGATGAAGTTGTAGCGGTTGATCAGGCCGATGGGGAGGCCGTTCTCGACCACAGGAATGGCGCGCAGCTTCAGATTCTCGGAAAAACGCTGGAAGATGCGTTCATTTTCTGTTTGCGGATGTGCTGGCTCAATGTAGTTCAATAATTTTTGTGCAGTCACTTTACCCTGGTTGGTCAAGCCGATTTTGCTGGATACCGGAAAGTTGGCGGCGCTGAGAGTGCAGCTTATTTCTGGCGCTGCCAGCAGCGGCGGTGTCGGGCTGGGGCGGGCAATGTGGTAGCCCTGCCCGAAGGCGATGCCGAGATTGCTGATCACCATCAGTTCGGCATTGGTTTCTATACCTTCGGCGATCACGTGGGTGCCGCAGCTTTCGGCGATCTGTTGTATGGATTTGAGGAATTGCAGCTTGACGGGGTCGGTGTCCACGCCCTGTACGAAGTGCATGTCGATCTTGATGAATTCCGGGCGCAGCTCAGACCACAGGCGCAGGCTGGAGAAACCCGCCCCCAGGTCATCTATGGCAATCTGGAATCCCATGGAGCGGTAATGCAGCAAGGCATTGCACATGGCAGAAAAATCATGGGTGGGCTGGTTTTCGGTGATCTCGATCACCACCCGCTCCGGGGAAAGTCCGACTGTAGCCATGTAGGCCAGGGTTTGGCCATTTTTGAAGCTGGGGTGGAGCAGGGTTTCCGGGCTGACATTAAGGAATAGCTTGCCGGGTAAGTTGGACTGCACAAATGTTTCCAGCACAATCTGGCGGCACAGCATCTCGACTTCGAGCGTCAGGTTATGCTGCTGGGCTGTGCTGAACAGGTTGATCGGTGAATGCAACGGGCTGTCGCTGGGGCCGCGGATGAGGCCCTCAAAGCCCAGGAATGTCCCGTTCTTCATGTCCATAATGGGCTGGAACAGTGCGCTAAGTTTGCGCTGCTGCAGGATTTCGTGGAGTGACATTGCGTATGCCCCCTGATTGGCTGCCGGCTGTAGCGGAGAGGTGATGGGGGGAATGGACTCCGTAAAACACTCTTTAATTTCTATTACTGTGTGCATGCTGGCAACCATCGGTTAATATGAACAGTGCGCACAGTACTTTGTTTCTGTTGCGTCTTTATTACAGCTTAAGGCCGGTGAGGAATAATGTATTTGACAGGGGTTGCCTCCTCGCATACAATCCGCGCCCTTCGAAGTTTACTAATTATTGTTTTAGGAAGTGCCATGAAAACATTTTCCGCTAAGGCGCATGAAGTTCAGCATGACTGGCTCCTGGTCGATGCTACTGACAAAATTCTCGGTCGTTTGGCTAGCCAGATCGCAGCTCGTCTGCGTGGCAAGCATAAGGCGATTTACACTCCGCACGTAGATACCGGCGACTTCGTTGTCGTGGTTAACGCAGAAAAGCTGCGCGTGACGGGTAATAAAGCGCAAGACAAAATTTACTACCGTCATACCGGCTATCCCGGCGGTATCTACGAAACCAATTTCACCAAGTTGCAAGGGCGTCATCCGCATCGCGTGCTGCAAAAAGCCGTGCGCGGCATGTTGCCCAAGGGCCCGCTGGGCTACGCAATGCTGCGCAAGCTGAAGGTGTACGCAGGTGCCACGCATCCGCACAGCGCACAGCAACCCAAACCTATTGATCTGTTGAAGGCATAATCATGAGCGTAACTTATAACTACGGCACTGGCCGTCGCAAAAGCGCAGTAGCCCGCGTATTTATGAAGCCCGGCAAGGGCAATATCGTGGTTAACGACAAGCCGCTGGACCTGTTCTTCGCCCGCGAAACCGGCCGCATGGTGGTGCGTCAACCGCTGGAATTGACCGAAATGGCGGACAAATTCGACATCATGGTCAACGTGTCCGGTGGCGGTGAATCCGGCCAGGCTGGTGCGGTGCGCCACGGCATTACACGTGCCCTGATCGATTACAATGCAGAGCTGAAACCGGTGCTGAGCAAGGCTGGCCTGGTGACTCGTGATGCGCGTGAAGTTGAACGTAAGAAAGTCGGTCTGCGCAAGGCGCGTCGCCGCAAGCAATTCTCCAAGCGTTAATGCGTTTGGGTTGCACCGAAAAAACCGCCTTTGGGCGGTTTTTTCATTTATTATTCTCATCCTGAAAATAAGGAGCTGCTGGTGATTAAAGTTGGCATCGTGGGAGGGACAGGTTACACCGGGGTGGAGTTGTTGCGCCTGCTCGCGCTGCATCCGCAAGCCGAGTTGCGGGTGATTACTTCGCGTGCCGATGCCGGCACAGCTGTCAGCCAGATGTTTCCCAGCTTGCGCGGGCATCTGGATTTGAGCTTTACTCATCCTGACGCGGCCGATCTTGCGCAATGCGATGTCGTGTTTTTTGCGACCCCTAATGGCATTGCCATGCAGCAGGCACGCGCGTTGCTGGAGGCGGGTGTGAGGGTGATCGATCTGGCGGCGGATTTTCGCATCCAGGATATAGCCGTGTGGGAAAAATGGTATGGCATGAGCCACGCCTGCCCTGATCTGGTTGCCGGTGCGGTGTATGGTTTGCCGGAACTAAACCGCGCCAAAATCCGCGAGGCGCAGCTGGTTGCCAATCCGGGCTGTTACCCGACGGCCGTGCAACTGGGGCTGATTCCTTTGCTGGAGGCGGGACTGGTGGATACCTCCAGCCTGATTGCGGATGCCAAGTCCGGCGTGTCGGGCGCGGGACGCAAGGCCGAGATGGGTATCCTGTTTTCCGAAGTCGGCGATAGCTTCAAGGCTTACGGCGTGGCCGGCCATCGCCACTTGCCGGAGATTCGTCAGGGTCTGGCGCGTGCCGCGAAGAATGAGGTCGGACTGACTTTTGTTCCCCACCTGACGCCGATGATTCGGGGGATTCATGCCACAATGTATGCGCGGATCAAAGGCGAAGCCGATTGGCAGGCATTGTTCGAGCAGCGTTATGCCAATGAGCCGTTTGTCGATGTGATGCCGGCAGGTAGCCACCCGGAAACCCGTTCCGTGCGCGGCTCGAACCAGTGCCGCATTGCAGTGCACAGGCCGCAGGGGGGAGATACGCTGGTGGTGCTGGCGGCGATTGATAACCTGGTCAAGGGCGCGGCAGGTCAAGCGGTGCAGAACATGAATATCATGTTCGGTCTGCCGGAAGCCACCGCCCTGAACATCGTTCCCCTGTTGCCTTGAACATGCGGCGCTTCCGGCGAAAGTTCAGCATCTCCGCACCGCGTTTGTCGGTGCGTCCTCATGTGCCTTGGTATATACGCTGGGCAATCACCATCCCTTTCATATTGGCTGCTGCTGTCATGGTCTGGTGGGCCTACGGCTCCGGGCTGGAACTGGCGGGTTTTCATCGCGGTCAGGCAGCAAAGGAACTGGAGGTGCTGCGAGAACAAGTGTCCGCACTGCAGGCCGAGAATGCCACGCTAAGCAATCAGGCCGCCTCCTTTGAGCGTCAGGCCCAGATCGAGCATGCCGCGAATGTGGAGACGGACAATCAGGTAAAGGCGTTGAATGAGGAAAATGCCCGTCTCAAGGAGAATTTGACGTTCTTCCAGAATTTGCCGCTGACGAAGGGCGATCATGAGGGAGAGTTGTCCATACTGCGCCTGAAAATTGAACGGGATGCGCTGCCGGGTGAGTTTCACTGCCGCATGATTCTGGTGCAAAGCGTCAAGCAGCGCGGCCGCGAGTTTGTCGGAAATATGCAGCTGGTAATCAATGCGGAGCAGGATGGCAAGAAGGTGGTGCTGCAGCTTCCGCAAGAAAGCTTGCCGAATGAGGTGGCTGCGTACCGCCTCAATTTCAAGTATTATCAAGTTATTGATCGTGCTTTCAAGCTGGCGCCTGAGATTCGTATTGAAAGTGTGCAGGTACGCATTTTTGAACGCGGGATCGGCGAGCCGAAAGTGACGCAGCGCATTGATTTGTCTTAGGGAGAGTGCATGTTTGGTTCAGGACACAGCAAGCCACAAAATCGCATTGATTCATTGATTGGTGGCGGCACAAGGATAGAGGGAAACGTTTACTTTGCCGGCGGGCTCAGGATAGATGGCGAGGTCGACGGTAACGTGGTGGCTGCGCCTGGTAAACCCAGTACGCTGGTGCTGAGTGAGCACGCGCGGGTGGAAGGCGAGGTTACGGTTACCCATCTGGTGATCAATGGCGAAATAACCGGGCCGGTGCATGTGGCGGAATATCTGGAACTCCAGAGCAAAGCCAGGGTCACAGGCGATGTGCATTACAAAACCCTTGAAATCCAGTTGGGCGCAATAGTCGAGGGCAGGCTGATACACCTGGCCGAGACAAGCGAGAAGGTAGTAGCGTTAAAAGTGAATAGCGCGGAATCCAGTAGTTAGAATAGTTACAATTTATTAAGTTAGCTTATATAAATTTAGGAGTAAATTATGAATGCAGTAACCGATATGCAAGACCCATTGCTGTTTACCGAGGGCGCGGCCAACAAGGTGCGTCTGCTGATTGAAGAGGAAGGCAACCCGGATTTGAAGCTGCGCGTATTTGTGACTGGCGGCGGCTGCTCCGGTTTCCAGTATGGGTTTACTTTTGACGAAGTGATCAATGAAGATGATACCGTGATGAACAAGAACGGCGTGCAGTTGCTGGTTGATCCGATGAGCTTTCAATATCTGGTAGGCGCAGAAATCGATTATCAGGAAGGTTTGGAAGGCGCGCAATTCGTTATCAAGAATCCGAATGCGCAGACCACTTGTGGTTGCGGGTCGTCCTTTTCGGCCTGATAAGCAGTGTGGATAAGCAAGTGAGAGAGAGGGCGCAAGCCCTCTTTTTTTACGCCTGGTAAATTGCACCCAGTATGCAGGGATGGCGCGCACCCGTTACTTCGGGCAGGTTGGCACTGCGACTGTGCAAGGTCTGCTGGGCAAGCCAGGCGAAGGCGATGGCTTCCAGCCAGTCGGCGCCTATGCCGAGCTGGTCGGTCAGGTCGATACGGCAATTGGGCAGTTCATTCTTGAGATGCCGCACCAGTGCGTGGTTGTGAGCCCCGCCGCCGCACAGGTAAATTTCTTCCACTCCGCTGCAAAACTGCTTAACTGAGCTGCTGATCGCATAAGCGCTCAGTTCCAGTAGCGTGGCCTGCACATCGGCAGGCGCCTCGTTGCCTTGCAGGTGCTGTTTGAGCCAGTGCATGTTAAACAAATCACGGCCGCTGCTCTTGGGCGGGGGGGCGTGCAGGAACGGCTCCGCAAGCCATGCCTGCAACAGGCTGGGGATTGTCTTGCCACTGGCAGCCCAGGCGCCGTCCTTGTCATACGGCAGGCCTCGGTGCATGCCTATCCATGCATCCATCAGTAAATTGCCCGGGCCGCAATCAAAGCCGGTGGTGGCGCGGCCGGGTGCCAAGTCGGTGAGGTTGCTGATGCCACCGATGTTGACGATGACACGATGAATATCGGGGTGACGCAATACCTGGTGGTGGAAAGCGGGAACCAGCGGCGCGCCCTGGCCTCCGGCCGCGATGTCGCGGCTGCGGAAATCACTTACCACGGCGATGTTGCTTAACTCGGCCAGCAGTGCGGCGTTGCCGAGTTGCAGGGTGTAACCCGCATCAGGGCGATGGCGCACGGTCTGACCGTGGCAGCCGATAGCGCGCACCTGGCTGGGAGAGAAATTGGCGCTGTGCAGCAGGGCGCCAGTGGCGCAGGCATATTCGCGCGCCAGTTCGTTGCCAAGCAGTTGTGCTTGATGCAGTTCGTTGTGGGCGGGATGATGCAGCGCCAGCAGTGCGTCTTTGAGGTGCGCCGGGAATGCCTGGTAGTGGGTGGCAAGCAGCCTGGGAGTGGCGCCGGATAGATCAAGCAGCGCGGCGTCAATCCCATCCAGGCTGGTGCCTGACATGAGACCTGCATAAATTTCCGGGCTGCTCACGTTGGCAAGTTAGCGTGAAATTCGCGTAGCGATAAGCAGCGACTGGCCCAGCGTTGTTACCGGGCTTGGGCGATTGGCTAGTAGCTGCATCAGACTCAATCCCCTCTCCCGCCGGGGGAGGGTGGGGTGGGGGGGAGCGGTCATGGCGCACACGCGTGTCATTTTCGGGGTGATGATTGCGCCATGACCGTTAGTCCAGTTTGGCCAAACTGGTGTCATGCAGCATGCTTAAGCGGCTATTCATGTTAAGCGTGGCTTCCTGAAAGGCGGATATTTGCTGCTCGCTAATGGGTCTTGCATCTGGCAAGGCAACACGCAAGGGGTCGCGTTGCGTGCCGTTGATCTTGAATTCGTAGTGCAGATGCGGCCCGGTAGCCAGGCCGGTCATGCCTACATAGCCGATGATTTCACCCTGTGCCACGCGCTGCCCGCGATGAATGCCGGTAGTAAAGCGCGACAAGTGGCCATACACGGTGTTGTATATCCCCTGATGACTCACCATGACAACGTTGCCATATCCGCCTTGTTTGCCGACGAAAGTGACCACGCCATCCGCGGTCACTTTCACTTTTGTGCCGGTGGGGGCCGCGTAGTCAGTGCCTTTGTGCGAGCGCCATTTGTTCAGTATGGGATGCAGGCGCGACAGGCTGAAACCGGAGCTGATGCGGGAGTACTCAATGGGAGAGCGCAGAAAGGCTTTGCGCACGCTTTTGCCATCCGGGCTGAAATAGTCGCCATGGTTGCTGCTGGTTTCGTAATACAGGGCGCGATGTGCGTGCCCCTGGTTAATAAACTCGGCCGCAAGAATGTTGCCGCTGCGCACGGGCTGGCCATTGCTGTAAGTCATTTCATAGATCACGGCAAATTTGTCGCCTTTGCGCAGGTCGCGATGGAAATCGATGTCGCCGCCGAAAATTTCGGCCATCTGGTTGGCTGCAGGGTCGGGCAGGCCGGCAGCGTCAGTGGCTGCGAACAGGGTGCTGCTGATTTCACCGGTGCGCATGAACAAGCGCTTCTCTGTCTGCAGTGGCAGTGTGCTGGTTCTGAAGCTGTCGCCACTCTTCTCGATAACGTTCTGGTTGCCGTTGTTGTTGAGGAAGCGCAAGGCAAGCAGGCTGCCATCTGCAGCGGTTTCAGCCTGGACATCCTTGCCGGTGGCAAGTCGGCGCAGCGATTCTGCGTCCTTGTTGTTGCGCAAATAATTGCTGGCGGCTGCGTCATCCACGTTAAGTCGGCGCAGCAATTCGGCAACAGTATCGCCGCGTTGCACGCGCTCGTTGCGCCAGAAAGCGGCGCTGCTGTCCGCAATCTGAGGAAGATCTGGCAGCGAAATTTCTTCTACGACACTGGTGTGCGGAGCAAGATTGATTTCGCTTTGCGGCATGATGCCGAAGGCGGTGACCACCCCCAGCAAAGGCAGGGTGGACAGGGTGACAAACCAGCGCAATTTCAATTTGCGCGCGTGTGTCAGGGAATTTTGAGTTACCATTTGCGACTCCTGATGCGGCTGATAGGGCACTTGCAAGCCGAACTGATGGTTGCTGTTGCGGCATTATTGCCGTTTGGCAATATTTAAGGCGGACGCCACTTTACCAGAGATGTGTGTTTGCTCAAAACCCGTTCGCCCCGGTGTTGGCGGCAGGATTAAAGGGCACAATCAGCCGATGAGCGGTCGCATATCCGGGATGAACGGAGAGCGGCAGCTACTATATAAACAAACGCAAACACAACTAAAGCAGATTTAAAGTATGTCGAATATGAGCCAGCAAGAAACCCTGGATTTAATCAAGCGCGGCAGCAGCGAATTGCTGCTCGAGGCAGAGCTGAAGCAAAAATTGGCGCTGGGCAGGCCGTTGCGCATCAAGGCGGGGTTCGACCCTACCGCTCCCGACCTGCATCTGGGGCATACGGTGTTGCTGAACAAAATGCGCCAGTTGCAGGATTTGGGCCATCACGCCCTGTTCCTGATCGGCGATTTCACCGGCATGATCGGCGACCCGACGGGAAAAAATGCCACACGGCCGCCGTTGTCGCGCGAGCAAGTGCTTGCCAATGCGCAAAGTTATCGCGAGCAGGTGTTCAAGGTGCTGGACCCGGAGCGCACCGAGATTGTGTTCAACTCAACCTGGATGGACAAATTCAGTGCGGTTGACTTGATCCGCCTGGCAGCCACGCACACGGTGGCGCAGATGCTGGAGCGCGACGATTTTTCCAAGCGCTACGGCAATAACCAGCCGATCGCGATTCATGAATTTATCTACCCATTGGTGCAAGGCTACGATTCGGTGGCGCTCAAGGCGGATGTGGAGCTGGGCGGAACCGACCAGAAATTCAACCTGCTGATGGGGCGCGAGTTGCAAAAGCATCATGGTCAGCCCGCGCAGTGCGTGCTGACCATGCCCTTGCTGGAGGGGCTGGACGGGATCAACAAGATGTCCAAGTCGCTGGGCAACTACGTGGGTATTACCGACAGCCCGCAGGAAATGTTCGGCAAGTTGATGTCGGCATCCGATGTGCTGATGTGGCGCTATCTGGAGTTGCTGTCTTTTGAGAGCATGGGCACGATCAACCAGTGGCGCGAGGAAGTGGAGGCGGGGCGCAACCCGCGCGACATCAAGGTGTTGCTGGCACAGGAAATGGTGACGCGCTTTCATACGCGCCAGGCAGCCGAACAGGCACTGGCAGAATTCGAGGCGCGCTTTCGCCAGGGAGTGTTGCCGGATGACATGCCTGAGGTGTCTGTCAAGGCGACCGAGGGAGGTATAGGCATCGCGCACCTGCTGAAACAGGCAGGCCTGGTGGATAGCACCTCGGAGGCGATGCGCATGATAGATCAGGGTGCGGTGAAACTGGATGGCGCGCGCGCGAGCGACAAGGCCTTGCAACTCAAAGCCGGAACCGTGGTTGTGGCGCAGGTCGGCAAGCGCAAATTTGCCCGGGTAACGGTGAATTAACGCGGGTTGTAAATCGCGGTTGTGGAAAGGGGGCTGTTTTGCTAGAATCGCGCCCTCAAATTTTTTGTATAAGGTAGTTTGTTGATGACAACCGTACGTGTTAAAGAGAACGAGCCATTTGAAGTAGCCATGCGTCGTTTCAAGCGCTCTGTGGAAAAGACCGGCCTGCTGACTGAATTGCGCGCCCGTGAGTTCTACGAGAAGCCAACAGCTGAACGCAAGCGCAAGCTGGCTGCAGCGGTTAAACGCCACTACAAGCGTCTGCGTAATCAGGTTCTCCCTCCGAAGCTGTACTAATTCCAGCAAGCGCTGTGCATTTTTGCGGGCGCCTTACTGACAGAATGAGTCTTAAACAGCAAATCAGCGAAGACATGAAAACCGCCATGCGTGCCAAGGATACGGCACGCCTGGGGGCTATTCGTCTATTGCTGGCGGCGCTGAAGCAGCGTGAAGTGGATGAGCGCATCGAGCTTACGGACGCTGACGTTTTGGCAATCATCGACAAGATGATGAAGCAGCGTCGTGATTCCATCAGCCAGTTCGAGGCCGCGGCTCGCCATGATCTGGCTGATATCGAGAAGTTTGAAATGAGCGTGCTGCAGGGTTATATGCCGCAGCCGCTGAGCGAAGCCGAAATCGATGCGGCCATCACCCAGGCAATTGTTGCCAGCGCAGCGGCAAGCGCGCAAGACATGGGTAAGGTCATGGCCATACTCAAGCCACAGCTGGCTGGACGTGCCGATATCGGGCGTGTATCCGGGCAAGTTAAAGCGCGTTTGTCCAAGTAACTCACCCGGCTGGCCAACGGGCCAGTCACCGGGCAAGTTATGCATGGCGTTAGAAATCTTTAGTATCTCCACACCAAAGTTAAGCGCAGGCGAGGGCTGGGGTGATTCCAAAAAGTTTTATTCAGGATTTGCTCAATCGCCTCGACATTGTCGATGTCATCGAGCGTTATCTGCCGCTAAAGAAGGCGGGTGCAAATTACGCCGCCTGCTGTCCGTTTCACAACGAGAAATCTCCTTCATTTACCGTTAGCCAGAGCAAGCAGTTTTACCATTGCTTTGGCTGCGGTGCCCACGGTACTGCCATTGGCTTTGTGATGGAGCATGCCGGGCTGGGTTTTGTGGATGCGGTGGAGGAGCTGGCGCGCAGCATAGGCGTAGAGGTGCCGCGCGAAGCCATGGCGGCGGGGCAGGTGCAGCACAAGGTGGCTCCCGATTTGTATGACGTGATGCAGGCGGCGACGCGTTACTACCGCGAGCAACTCAAGCAGTCGCCGCATGCCATCGACTACCTCAAGCGGCGCGGCCTCTCCGGTGAAGTTGCCGCGCGTTTCGGCATAGGCTATGCGCCGGATGGCTGGCAAAATCTGGCCAGCATAGTTTCCAGTTACCAGGACGCCAGCCTGGTTGAAACCGGCATGGTGATCGAAGGTGAAGGCGGCAAGCGTTATGACCGCTTCCGCGACCGCATCATGTTTCCGATTGTTAATGCGCGCGGTCAGGTCATCGGTTTTGGCGGACGTGTGCTGGACAAGGGCGAGCCCAAGTATCTCAACTCGCCGGAAACCCCTTTGTTCGAGAAGGGGCACGAACTATACGGCCTGTTTCAGGCGCAAAAAGCCATCCGTGCCGGCCAGCAGGTGCTGGTGGTGGAAGGCTACATGGACGTGGTGGCGCTGGCGCAGCACGGGGTTGAGTATGCAGTGGCAACCCTGGGGACGGCGACAACTCCCTACCACGTGCAGAAATTGCTGCGTCTGGCCGAGCAGGTGGTGTTCTGCTTCGATGGAGACGCGGCCGGGCAGCGTGCTGCGTGGCGGGCGCTGGAAAATGCGCTGCCGCAACTGGTGGATGGAAAACGCATAGGTTTTCTGTTTCTGCCCAAGGAGCACGATCCGGACAGCTATGTGCGCGAGCACGGCACCGAAGCATTTGAGCAGCTGTTGCACGACTCGCTGCCGCTCTCCGGCTACCTGTTGCGCGAACTGTGCGCGCAGGTGGATCTGCGCACGCAGGAGGGGCGCAGCAACCTGCTGAAAACCGCGCAGCCCTTGCTGATGGCGATTACCGCGCCGACCATGGCTTTGCTGTTGCGCAAAGAGGTGGCTGCACTGGCAGGAATAACCCAGGCCGAGCTGGAAGCGCTGTACGCGATCAAGCCCATCGCAGCGGCACAACGGCGCGCCCCCGCCAAAGCTTCGCGTCCCGCACCTTCCAATTTGCGTGCGTTGCTGCGCTGTTTGCTGGTGAGACCCGAATTGGCCAGGAATTTGCCTGCCGATTTTGCAGCGGAGGGCGCTGAAGCCTCGGCCATCACGGCCTTGGTCGAATGGCTGGCTGAGCAGGAAGGCGAGGTCAGCACGGCCGGCATGATTCAGCATTTCCAGGGCTCGGCTCACGAAACTGCGCTTGCGGCAGCCCAGGCGGATATTTTGCAATGGGGTGAGGAATTTGATGTCGTGGCCGAGGTCGAAGGCGTTTTGGCCAAACTGCGCGCAGAGGAGCGCAAGCGCCACTGGCAGGAGTTGGAGCTGAAATTCCAGCGTGATGGCCTGAAAGGGCTGGATCAGCTGGAACGCACGCATTACCTGCAATTGCTGCAGGAAAGGCTGGCCGGGATGAAATGAGCACGATTCCATGGCTAACTGGCGGAAAGGTTTTGCAAAATCGGGTATAATCCGCGCCCATTTCGGCAGCATTTGTTTGTGCTGCATTTAATTATTTAATTAGCATTTAACTGGGAATCCACCCATATGGCGACTCAGCAAGACAAGAAAAAATCCGTTAGTGCCAAACAGGCCGCGGCAAATTCAAAACAAGCGGCCAGCGCCAAGCAGGTTGCCAGCCCTATGGATCCACAAGATGTTGAAGCGCGGCGTACGCGGCTGAAAGCATTGATTGTGCTCGGCAAGGAGCGCGGCTACCTGACGTTTGCAGAGATCAACGACCACCTGCCGGAGATGCTTGAAGTCGAGCAGATCGAGGGCGTGGTCAGCATGATCAATGATATGGGTATCACCGTTACTGACCAGGCTCCCGATGCTGAAAACATGGTCATGTCGGAAGCCGTGACGACCGTGGTTGATGAAGATGCGGTAGAAGCGGCAGAAGCTGCGCTGTCCACCGTTGATTCCGATTTTGGCCGCACTACCGATCCGGTGCGCATGTATATGCGCGAAATGTGTACCGTAGGGCTGCTCACGCGCCAGGACGAAATTGTTATTGCCAAGCGTATCGAAGAGGGTCTGAAGCACATGATTCAGGCAATCTCCGCCTGTCCGGCGACGATTGCAGAAATTCTGGCATTGGCAGAAAAGGTTGCGCGTGATGAACTGCGCATTGACGAGGTCATCGACGGATTCATCGAGATTGAAGAAGAGGTTGTCGTCAGCGAAGAAATTGTCGACGAAGATGAAGGCGATGAAGAAGCCGACGAGGACGAAGAAGAGTCAGAAGAAGATGGCGAGGCGCTGGCAGCCGCGAATCTTGCGCAGCTGAAGATCGATGCGCTGGAACGTTTTGCCGTTATTGCGGATTTGTTTGGCAAGCTGGGCAAGGCGTATGAAAAGTACGGCTACCGCAGCAAACAGTACGACAAGCTGCAAGAACAGATTTCCACAGAATTGATGCAATTCCGTTTCTCCGCCAAGCAGGTGGATGGTTTGTGCGACACCATGCGCGGCCTGGTGGAAGAAGTGCGCAGCCATGAGCGCAGCATTCAGGATCTGTGTGTAACCAAGGCCAAGATGCCACGCCCGCACTTTATCAAGGTGTTCGTCAGCAACGAGGATAACCTCGGCTGGGTAGAGCAGGAAATTGCTGCCAAGAAACCCTACAGCGAGACTCTGGTGCGCTTCCAGGCTGCTATTGTCGACCAGCAGAAACGCATGCTGGCTTTGCAGCAGCGCGTCGGTATCCCGATCAAGGACCTGAAGGAAATCAACAAGCAGATGACCAATGGCGAAGCCAAGGCACGTCGCGCCAAGCGCGACATGATCGAGGCCAACCTGCGTCTGGTGATTTCCATCGCCAAGAAATACACCAACCGCGGCCTGCAATTCCTCGACCTGATCCAGGAAGGCAACATCGGCCTGATGAAAGCCGTGGACAAGTTTGAATACCGTCGCGGCTACAAGTTTTCGACCTATGCCACCTGGTGGATACGCCAGGCGATTACCCGTTCCATCGCCGATCAGGCGCGCACCATCCGTATTCCGGTGCACATGATAGAAACCATCAACAAGATGAATCGTATCTCGCGCCAGATCCTGCAGGAAACGGGAATAGAGGCTGATGCCGCGACCCTGGCGATCAAGATGGAAATGCCGGAAGACAAAATCCGCAAGATACTCAAGATCGCCAAAGAGCCCATTTCCATGGAAACGCCCGTGGGCGATGACGACGATTCGCATCTGGGCGATTTCATCGAGGACTCCAACAGCCTGGCCCCGATCGATGCGGCCGTGTATGACAGTCTGCGCAATGTCACCAAGGACATTCTGGACTCGCTCACCGCGCGTGAAGCCAAGGTGTTGCGCATGCGTTTCGGTATCGAGATGAACACAGATCACACACTTGAAGAAGTGGGCAAGCAGTTTGACGTAACGCGCGAGCGTATCCGTCAAATTGAAGCGAAGGCATTGCGCAAACTGCGCCATCCTTCACGCTCAGAAAAGCTGAAGAGCTTCCTCGACGGAGAAAGTTAAGCTGGGCTAAAACTAGTTTTTTCGGGTCGTTAGCTCAGTTGGTTAGAGCAGAGGACTCATAATCCTTTGGTCCGCGGTTCAAGTCCGCGACGACCCACCATAAAAAGAAGGACTTACGTAACAGTAAGTCCTTTTTCTTTGGGCAAGCACCGAAAAAATCACACTTCAATCACAGTGAGGTGTGAATTTGGGAACAATTCGGAAGAGTCCATCTGGCAATTGGAATGTACAAATACGCCGGATAGGTAATCGCAATATATCCAAGACATTTAGCACAAAGGCTGATGCAGTAAATTGGATGCATCGAACTGAATCTGAAATAGACCTACGGGTGAATCTGATCGTGGTGAAGGGCATCTAGACCAAACGGCATATATGTCTGTAGGCGCCTTCGTGCTAGCATCAAACATTAAAAACAACAAGCTACGCACAGGGAAGTTTCATGCATTGGATAGCACCAACCGAACGAGATACCGTCACCGATACCATTGAAAAGCGCCTTTGGGATGCAGCCGACCAGTTCCGGGCCAATTCCGGGCTGACTGCGGCGCAATACTCTGCGCCGGTGCTCGGGCTCATCTTCCTGCTCTTCGCTGAGTCCCGTTTTGCCAAGCGGCACAAACAACTGGAATCCGCCGGGGCTTCAGCTCGGCGCTCAACCAGCCGGGTGGATGACCCCGCCGCCTACCACGCCGAAGGCGTGATGTACCTGCCCGAGGCAGCCAGGTTTGCTCATCTGCTAAACCTGCCGGAAGGCGCCAACATCGGGCAAGCCATCAACGATGCCATGGCCGCCGTCGAGCAACAAAACCCGCAACTGGCCGGTGTGCTGCCGCGCAGCTACCAGATATTCACCAGCACCTTGCTCAAAGAGCTGCTGAAGAAAATCTCCGAGATTCCCGTGGATACCGGCTACGACGCTTTCGGTCGCATCTACGAATACTTCCTTGGCGAATTCGCCCGTACCGAAGGACAAAAGGGCGGCGAGTTCTACACCCCCAGCTCCATCGTGCGTCTGCTGGTCGAAATCATCGAGCCTTTCCATGGACGCATCCTCGACCCCGCTTGCGGCTCAGGCGGCATGTTCGTCAGCAGTGCGCGCTTCGTCTCCGAGCACCAACGTAGTTCCCCTCGCCCTTCGGGAGAGGGGCTAGGGGTGAGGGAGAAGTTCAGCGGCAACCCCGCCGATGAACTTCTGATTCACGGAGTAGAAAAGACCGATGAAACCGGTCGACTGGCACGCATGAACTTGGCCATCCACGGCCTCGAAGGTGACATCCGCCATGGCGGTCATATCAACAGCTATTACGATGATCCGCACGAAGCCTGCATTCCTTTCCCCTCGCCCTCCGGGAGAGGGGCCGGGGGTGAGGGAGAGCGGCATGGCCGCTTTGACTTCGTCCTCGCCAATCCGCCGTTCAACGTCAACGCAGTGGATAAGGAAAGACTGGCGTCAGAAGTGGGGGCAGGGCGACGCTATCCCTTCGGTCTGCCGCGCACCGACAATGCCAACTACCTCTGGATACAGTTGTTCTACTCCAGCCTGAATACCAAAGGCCGCGCCGGATTCGTTATGGCGAACTCAGCCTCCGATGCGCGTAGTTCTGAGCAGGAACTACGCCGCCAGCTCATCGAAGCCCGTGCAGTGGATGTGATGGTCGCCGTCGGCCCCAACATGTTCTACACCGTCACGCTGCCTTGCACGCTGTGGTTCCTCGACAAGGGAAAATCTCAACTCCCCTCGCCCTCCGGGAGAGGGGCAGGGGGTGAGGGAGCGCCCGATATAGCCAATACCATCCTCTTCATCGACGCCCGCCACCTCTATCGCCAGATAGACCGCGCCCATCGTGATTGGAGCGAAGCGCAGATCGGATTCATCGCCAACATCGTGCGACTGTATCGCGGCGAAGCACCCGACTACACCTTGGGCGGCGAAGAAGCCAAGGCCAAACTGCACGAAGTCTTTGTTCCTTCCCCCTTGCAGGGGGAAGGCAGGGATGGGGGTAGAAGTCTTCAGTACCGCGACACCCCCGGACTGTGCAAAGCCGCCACTCTCGCCGAAATCGAAGCACAAGGCTGGAGTCTCAATCCCGGACGCTATGTCGGCGTGGCCACTGGCGAGGAAGTCAGCGACGAAGACTTCAAGGAAAAGCTGGAAACGCTGAACGAGGAACTGGAAGTGCTGAATGCCCAGGCGCGCGAGCTTGAGCAGACCATCGCCGCGAATGTGGCGGAGATTCTGGAGGCATGACGATGACGGCTTGGACGCAAACCAGACTCGGCGACTTGATTGAGACGCAAAAAGGTTTCGCTTTCAAGAGCGGCTGGTATACAGATATCGGTCGACCAATTGTTAAAGTCAGTAACTTCACAGACGACTCAGTAGACTCTTCAGGTCTCGTCTGTATCCCTGAGGAAATCGCCTCGGCCTATCTAAAATACAAACTGAAGGCGGATGATGTTGTTATCCAAACGGTTGGTTCATGGCCGACAAATCCAGCTTCGGTGGTCGGCAAGTGCGTTCTGATTCCCTCTGCCGTTGCTGGTGCTTTACTAAATCAAAATGCCGTAAAGATTTCCCCTGCGAAAAATATTGATGCAAAATTTCTTTACTATTTGCTTCGTAGCGATGATTTCAAATCGTACATTATTAGCACGGCGCAAGGAGCTGCAAGCCAAGCTGCCATTACGTTGGAAGCTATACGTGCATTTGAGTACATGATTCCTCCGCTTTCAGTGCAGCAACGAATAGCAGGCATCCTCTCCGCCTACGACGAGATGATCGAAAACAACCAGCGGCGCATTCGCATACTGGAAGAGATGGCGCGCAGCCTCTACCGCGAATGGTTCGTCCACTTCCGCTACCCCGGCCACGAATCCGTCCCGCTCGTTGACTCCTCGTTTGGGCAGATTCCGCAGGGGTGGGAGGTGAAGAAACTGGGCGACATTGCCGAAGACATGCGTCGCAATATACCGAAAGTCAAACTTGACCAACCGCAGTCCTACGTCGGCCTTGAACATATTCCGCGCCGCTCGCTCGCGCTCGACTCATGGGAAACAGCATCTGAACTCGGCTCGAATAAATTGGCATTCAAGAAAGGCGAAGTTCTTTTCGGCAAGATTCGGCCTTATTTTCACAAGGTCAGCATCGCGCCATTTGACGGTTTGTGCTCTGCTGACACCATCGTTATTCGCTCACGACAACCCGAACATTACGCCATCGTTGTAGGCTGTGTTTCAAGCGACGAGTTTGTCGCTCACGCGACCGCCACCTCGAACGGATCGAAGATGCCGCGCGCAAATTGGAGCGTGCTAGAAGAGTATCCCGTCGCAATCCCGTCATTGGCAATTGCACGTCAATTCTCAGCGGTGGTGAAACCAGCCATTCAGCAAATGCAGACGCTCATTTTCCAAACCGCCAACCTCCGCCGCACCCGCGACCTGTTGCTGCCCCGCCTGCTGTCGGGGCAGGTTAACCTTGGCGAAAATTGAGTTATGCCTACACATCCTGACGCAATCGGTTACGTGAACGACCTCGCCACGGAGGTCAACGAACCTTGGTTCAAGATGATCTGCGACCTTGCGGCTGTGGGCGGTGTGTCGGAACTTGATCAGATGGCACACGACACGCTCTTTGCGCTCTATACCGGTAAGGCGAGTTACGTCGGAATTACGCCTGCTGCCGCCGTGGCTACTGCCGCTACTGCTAACTCTCCTGCGGATTTCCTAGACCAGCTTTCAGGCTTCACAAATTTCAAACTCCTTGGCGATGCGCTCGAGGTCAGCTTCAAAAAAAGGATCACGCTGATTTTTGGGGCGAATGGCAGCGGCAAATCCAGTCTTTGTGAATCGCTGAAGGTTCTCGCGTCTACTGAGCCATCAAACCGGCCACTCCAGAACCTCAGAGTGGCAGGTGCAGGGACTCCTGCATTCCGTTTCAAGTTCAAGAGTGATGCAGCGCATCAAGCGTGGACTCCCGCCGTTGGCTACGGCCCAAGGCGGACGACAGTCAAATACTTCGACACGGCGATTGCTATTAGGAATGTGAAGAATGCAGTTGAACCAGGGCGTGTCATTGTGCTGACACCGTTCAGGCTCTACGTCTTCGAGTGGACGAAGGCACTGACAACGAAGTTGCGCGAGGCACTCCAGCGGGATCAACAGGGCAACTCGGTAAAACTGACCCAAACATTGGGGGAGGTTCGGTCGGATTTCGCCAAGTTCAAAGGCTATCCTTTGTCAGCCATTGACGAAAAGACGGTTACCGTTCTTCCTACCCAAATAGCACTTGGCGAGGAATTCGCAGGCCAAAAGCTGCTGAGCGAAAAGCAGGCTGCCGCCGCAGAGTTGGAGAAAGCCGCGTCTGAAGAAGGCTTGAAGCTGCTCAGAGCAGAGCATCGAGAGTTGGAAGCCTTTCTAACTTCGATCAACACCATGCTTCACTCAGCCGAAGGGTTGTGGGCGATTGAGCCTACGAGCAAAGCGGAAGCACTCGCCATAAAACAAGCTGAGCAGGAAGTATTGGCAAAGGCGCTCATCCCGAAAGGCGGGACACTAGAGGGCTTGCTGACACTGCTACGCGCAGCCGCGCCACTGTGCAAGATGGACGAAGCAGCAGGTCATGCATGCCCGCTCTGCAATCGTGACATTGGCATCCCAGAAGTAGAGTTGTTCAAGCGGTATCACGACCTGTTAGTTGGCGAGCTTGAGAAGGACATCGCTGCTCTAAAGGTAGATATTGCCAAGGCTGTCGAGTTCGCAAATTCTGTCGTCAAGGTGGATCGTAAGGGGTGGGAAAAATACACAAGCATCCAAGCGGAGGTGCTGACAGCCGCGAAGACTGACTCTGACCAAATTGTTGCCAGTTGCGACGTATCCAAAGAACCGACGGCAGAGGCGAAATCTGCACTTGAATCTCTCAAAGTGTTGGCGGCGACATTGGCAGAACAGATGGAGTCGAAAAATAACGCCATCGAAGCAGCCGCGAAAGGCCGGGAGGAGTTGATAAAGCAGTTGACGAAACTGCGCGGTGAAATTGAGCCACTGGAATATGCGCAAGCCGTCTCTGCGCAGTTGAATAAACTGCGAGGGGCACAATGGCGAGTGGATAGATCGAAATTCTGGAGCAGCAAGCTCCCTGCGTTTACTCAGGTGCTTACAAAGATAACGAAGAAAGCAAAGGATGCACACGAGGAATTGGTGGTTGTGGATTTTGAGGCACGGCTGAACGCAGAATACAAAGCTCTTACAGAAAAAGATATGTCTGCGTTCGGGGTCGTGCTCGCTCGAAAAGGAACTGATGCAGCCGTAACGGTATTGCCGCAGATAGGAGGGAAAGACATTGAAGGCGTGCTGAGCGAAGGTGAACAACGGGTTCACGCTCTTGCTTTGTTTTTTGCCGAACTCGAAACGTGTCCTCAGTCCGTCTTGGTGTTCGATGATCCGATCTCCAGCTTTGATTACAACTACATCGCGAATTATTGCGCCCGATTGCGCGACTTCACGCAGAAGCATCCGACGCGGCAGGTTATCGTCCTGACCCACAACTGGGAGTTCTTCGTCCAGCTTCAAACGACGCTGAATCAAGCGGGGTTTGATCCACATCTGTCAGTTCAAGTCCTGGAGAATTGTGCAGTCGTCGCAGATTACAGCGAGAAGATTGATGACTTGAAAGCGGATATAGCGGCTATGCTTACCTCAGCAGGTGAACCATCCAAAGCCAAGAAGGAAGAGACTGCGGGGAAAATGCGGCGACTGATTGAGGCGGTGGTAAATACACATGTTTTTAACCACCAGCGCCATCAATACAAGCAGAAAAGCCAAGCAATCACAGCGTTTCAAAGCTTCACCAAGATTGTCGCATTGCTCCCGGCGGAAGCGACTGCGTTACGCGACCTCTATGCTAAATTGAGCATTACTGAGCACGACGATCCACGTAACTGCTACGTGAATACAGATAAGGCAATGTTCCAGACTCGTTATGACAATATTGTCGCAGTCGAAACTGCAATCAAGGCTCGTACCCCTCCGTAATGGCGATTCCGATTCTTGCACAGACAAACAGCCGACTTATTTTTTCCTTTCCTTTTTGCGCTGGGAAAAGTAGTATGTTTTCCCATCAAAACTGCTTGCGCAGTATTTATGCAATCACTTAATAAAAAAGCAATTTCACGAATCTACGGGCGCGGCAGGGGGTGGGCGTTTTCGCCGAATGATTTCGTCGAGGATTTCAGCCGCGACCAGATTGAAAACGCGCTGGTGGGCTTATGCCGCGAGGGGAAGATACGCCGTGTATGTCGGGGGATTTACGACTACCCGAAATTCAGCGAGTTGTTGCAGCAGGAGCTGAGCCCGGATTTCGATCAGGTGGCGCAGGCGTTCGCGCGCAAGTTTAACTGGCGCATCCAGCCTGCGGGCGATGCGGCGCTGAATCTGTTGGGGCTATCCACCCAGGTGCCCGGTCGGCTGGTGTATCTCTCCGACGGGCCGAACCGTCAATATGACATCGGCAATCACTCGCTGGAGTTCAAGAAGTCGGCGTTGAAGGATGTCGGCTTCAAATACCGCGAGAGTGGGTTGATCGTGCAGGCGTTGAAGGCGCTGGGGCAGGAGCGTGTGGATGATGCGGTGATCGCCACGCTGCGCAAACAACTGGATGAGGCAGCATGCAAGCGGGTGCTGAAAGATACGGTGACGGCGACAGGCTGGGTGTATGAGACGATCAAGCGGGTTTGTGGGGAGCGCGGCTGATGGAGTCGGTTGCGCGCCTGTCATCTGCCGAACGGCGCGAACTGTTTGCCGAAACGGCGGCACGCAAGGGCATGACGCCTGCCATCGTGGAGAAAGATTTCTGGGTGTGCTGGACGTTGGGCAGGTTGTTCGCGCATCCCGAGTTGTCGCGCTTGCTGATGTTCAAGGGCGGCACGAGTTTGTCCAAGGTGTTCGGTCTGATCGAACGATTTTCCGAAGATATTGACCTGATCCTGGACTGGCGCGTGGTGGCAGGTGAAGCTGATCCGTTGGCAGAGCGCTCCGCCACCCAGCAGGAAGCGATGAATAGAGCGATTGACGCCAACGCAGTGGATTACATCGGCGGTGACTTGTTGGCGATAATTTCACGGACGGTTGATCCAGTCTGCCGCTGTGAGCTGGCCGCCGATGACCTGCATGCCTTGAATGTGATCTACCCGGCGGCTTTTTCTGACGCCTATTTGCGGCCAGAGGTGCGGCTTGAGATTGGGCCGCTCGCTGCCTGGATGCCCTACGACCATTACCGGATCAAGCCTTATGCCGCCGAGGCATTCCCGCAGCTTTTCAAGCAGGCGGATTGCGCCGTTCAGGCCATCCGCGCCGAGCGCACGTTTTGGGAGAAGGCGACGATTCTGCACCACGAAGCCAATCGCCCGGAAAGCAGTCCACAGCCGCTACGCTATTCGCGCCACTATTACGACCTGGCGATGATGGCGGCTGCGCCAGTGAAGGACGCGGCGCTGGCAGACCTTGCCTTGCTTGCGGATGTGGTCGAGTTCAAACAGCGGTTCTATCGGCGTCCTTGGGCGCACTATGAGCTGGCAACGCCGGGAACGTTCAGGCTGGTGCCAGAGGATCATGTATTGGCTGCGGTCGAGAAGGATTATGCGCAGATGCGCAACATGATCTTTGGTCGCTACCCGGCATTTGGCGAGATCATGGAGGTGTTGCACAGGCTTGAGGTAGAGATAAATGGGTTACACCGAGGATAGCCTGGTCGAGCAGCCCGCCATCCAGCTCTTTGCCGAGCTGGGGTGGGAGACGCTGTCTGCAACGGATGAGGTGATGGCTTCCCCCTCTCCCCAGCCCTCCCCCGCGAGGGGGGAGGGAGTTTGTTTGGGGCGCGAGACAAAATCCGAGGTGGTGCTGGCCGTGCGTTTGCGCAATGTGCTGGTGCGCTTGAATCCATCACTGCCGCCCGAAGCCATCTCCGCCGCCGTGGATGAATTGTCGCGCGACCGCTCGGCGATGTTGCCTGCTGCCGCCAACCGCGAGCTTTGGGCGTTGATGCGCGACGGGGTGAAGGTATCCGTGCCTGACTTGGTACGGGGCGGGCAGAAGGATGAGCGCGTGCGGGTGGTGGATTGGGACGATCCATCCGCGAACAATTTCCTGCTGGTGAGCCAGATGACCATCGTCGGGCAGCTCTACACTTGCCGCCCGGACTTGATTGGATTCGTGAATGGCTTGCCTTGGATAGTCATCGAACTGAAGAAGCCAGGCGTGCCAGCCAAGCAAGCCTTTGATGGCAACCTCACCAGTTACAAGCATGCGCAGAACGGCGTGCCCGCCTTGTTCTGGTCGAATGCCTTGCTGATCGCTTCCAATGGAACAGATAGTCGTGTTGGCTCTTTGACTGCCGATTGGGAACGCTTCTTTGAATGGAAGCGCATCGAAAGCGAAGATGAGCCGCGCCGCGTGTCGCTGGATGTGATGTTGCGCGGGTTGTGCGATCCAGCCCGTTTGCTCGATCTGGTGGAGAACTACACGCTATTTTCTGAACACAAGAGCGGGCTGACCAAAATCGTCAGCCAGAACCATCAGTTCATTGGTGTGAATAACGCCATCAAGGCAATGCTCAAAGCACGCGAGGAAGGGCACGGACGCGGCGGTGTGTTTTGGCAGACGCAGGGCTCCGGCAAGAGCTTCTCGATGGTGTTCTTTGCCCAAAAGATACTGCGCAAGATTCCCGGGAATTGGACTTTCGTAGTCGTGACCGACCGGGTGGAACTGGACGAACAGATCGCCAAGACATTTGCCGCCTGTGGGGCGGTGAGCGATGCTACCGCTTGCCATGCGCAGAGTGGGGCACAGTTGCGTGAATTGCTTTCCGGCAACAATCGCTACGTTTTCACGCTGATCCACAAGTTTCAGACTTCCGAGATGTTGTGCGACAGACGCGATGTAATAGTGCTGACTGATGAGGCGCACCGAAGCCAATATGACACGCTGGCGTTGAATATGCGCGCAGCGCTGCCTAACGCAATGTTTGTGGCCTTTACCGGCACCCCGCTGATTGCAGGTGAGGAGCGCACCCGCGAGGTATTCGGTGATTACGTTTCTATCTACGATTTCCAGCAGTCTGTTGAGGATGGCGCAACCGTGCCGCTGTTTTATGAGAACCGCACGCCTGAACTGCACTTGGACAACCCGGACCTGAACGACGACATCTACGACCTGATTGAGAATGCAGACCTTTCCGACGAGGCAGAGAAAAAGCTGGAGCGGGAGCTGGGGCGGCAATATCACCTGATTACGCGAGACGACCGGCTGGATACCGTAGCAAAAGACATCGTTAATCATTTCACCGGGCGTGGGTTTCAGGGCAAGGCGATGGTGGTGTCCATCGACAAAGCGACCGCGCTGCGCATGTATGACAAGGTGCGCAATTACTGGCCCCAAGGAGATGACAGCGACATGGCGGTGATCGTCTCGGCCGGGCAGAACGAAATCGAGCAAATGGCTACGCTTGGAATCGACATCGTCCCGCACCGCAAGCGCATGAACGAAGAAAAGCTGGACGAGAAGTTCAAGGACCCGAAAGATCCGTTGCGCCTCGTTTTTGTCTGCGCCATGTGGCTGACCGGATTTGATGCGCCTAGCTGCTCTACGGTGTACCTCGACAAGCCGATGCGCAACCACACGCTGATGCAAACCATCGCCCGTGCCAACCGGGTGTACCCCGGCAAGCAGAGCGGTTTGATCGTCGATTACGCCAACGTATTCGCTTCGCTGGAGAAAGCTCTGGCGATCTATGGCAAGGGGACTGGCAGTGAAATGCCAGTGCGTGACAAAAAGGCGCTGGCCGATGAGCTGCGGTATGCCGTGAACGATGCCAATGTGTTCTGTCAGGAACTAGGCATTGCGCTAGCCAAGATAGAAACTACGCCCACCGCCAATTTTGTGCAGGCAGGTGCGATCCAGGCAGCAGCAGACAAACTGATGGCGCCCGAAACCACCAAGCGAGATTTCCTGACGTTTGAAGCGTTGGTCAACAGCCTGTATCGGGCTTTGAAGCCCGATCCCGTGGCTGTCGAATTTGCCCAGCGTTGCGGCTGTCTTGCCGCCATCGCCGAGTGCGTTCGTAATGTGACTGAGCCTCCGGACATTTCGCACATCATGCAGGGCATCCAGGCGCTGCTGGATGAGTCGATTGCCGCTGAACCCTTCAAGATAAAACAGCCTACCAAAGGCTATGGGCAAATCGACCTCTCCAAGATCAACTTTGAGGCACTGCGCAAACGGTTTGAGAACAAGAAACCAAGCAACACCGACCTGGAGCGTCTGCGTGCTGCCGTGAAGGCACAGCTTGAACGTATGGTGCGTCTCAATCCGACACGAGCGGATTATCTGGAGAAGTTCCAGGCGCTGATCGAAGGCTACAACTCCGGAAGCCGGAATATCGAGGAAATCTTCAAAGAGCTTCTGGCGCTGTCACAGGTGCTGACAGAAGAGCAAACCCGGCATGTTCGCGAACATCTGTCCGAGGAAGAGCTGACCGTCTTCGACATCCTCACCCGCCCAGCGCCTAATTTGACGACGGCTGAGCGTGAAGAGGTGAAGAAGGTCGCGCACCAACTGCTGGAGAAGTTGCACAAGCTATTGGTATTGGGTTGGCGACAAAAAGTCTCAACCCGCGCTCGGGTAAAGATCGAGATCGAGAACGCCCTGGATGAAGGGCTACCGCGCGCTTACTCCAAAGAACTCTATGAGGCCAAATGTTCAGCCGTCTTTGAGCATGTGTATCAGAGTTATCAAGGGGAAGGCAAAAGCTTTTACGCCTAATCATTCTGTAAAGCTATTGATTGACCATGGCGAATATTAGGCATAGTCTTGCACGAGCTAACATATCAGGGTGAGGGATATGAACAAGTATCGGTTGTCGATCGCTGTGTTGCTAACGTACGGCGTGGGTATGTTAACGTTGGCCGATGCAAATGCAGAATCCGGCAATAGCGAGTCGAGCCCTGCCCCAACAACATCCAGCACAGCAAAAAAAACTTCCTCACGTGAGTTGGTCGAGGCTGAAGCTCGCGCCAAGGCAGAGCAGGCAGCCAAAGATCGTGCCGCCGCCCGTGCAATAGAGGTGGCGCAAGTTCGCGCAACACAAGAAGCCCAGGAACGTGCCAAAGCAATAGCTGCAGCGGCAAAAGATGAGAATGCCAGGCGCGAAGCGCGAATTGCCGCGCAACAGAAGTTGCTTGCCAATGCCAGTGCGCTCATCAAGGCCGGAAAACCTGCGGAAGCTTATGGCCTGTTGCTCCCCTACCAATCCGAGCAGGCTGGCGATGTTAATTATGATTATTTGCTGGGCATCGCAGCATTGGACAGCGGCAAACCCAATGAGGCCGTATTTGCGCTGGAACGGGTACTCGCCGTCAATCCCAACCACCTGCAGGCGCGCGCCGAAATTGCACGGGCCTACCTGGCAACAGGCGAGCTCGCCGCTTCCAGGCAGGAATTTGAAGCGGTGCAGAAGCAAAATCCTCCCAGGGAAGTCAGTGCCAACATCCAAAAATACCTGGATATTATCGAAACGGATCGCGGCACCCAGACAACATCTTTGCGCGCCTATATAGAAGCAGCGCTAGGCAACGATAGCAACGTAAACAGTGCCACTTCCAACAGACAGATTGCGGTTCCCTTTTTTGGCGGCGCGGTAATGGACATGAATGCAGCCGGCGTGGCCAATAGCGATTCCTTTGGCAGCCTTGCTGCCGGGTTCAATGCGCGGCACGTACTTACCCCGGAATGGGCGCTGATAGGCGGCGCTAATATTAACCAGCGCAATAACTCGACCCAGACCGCTTTCAACACCACCAGCATAGACGGCAATATGGGCGCCAGTCTTGCCAGCGGCGCTGACAACTATTCGGCCGTGCTGCAAGCACAGAGTTTTGCGCTCGACAGCAAGAGTTATCGCGATGCTGCCGGCGTGACCGGGCAGTGGCAGCGTAATCTGGATAACGGCAGCCAAACCAGCCTCTACTTGCAGTACACAGGTTTGTCCTATCCAGGCCAGACTTACCGTAATGCTGACCGCTACGTACTGGGTGGGGCCTATGCCATGTCGCTGAGCGGTGACTACGCACCAGTAGTCTATGGCGGTGCATATGGAGGTGCTGAGAGTCCGCAGAAGAGCGGCTTTTCCTATCTTGGCAACACACTTTACGGCATTCGTCTTGGTGGCGAAATGAAGTTCTCGCCACAGACCACACTGCTGGCCTCGGCCAGCCTGGAAGGCCGCACCTATGGCGCTGATGACCCGTTATTTCTGACGGTGCGCAAGGATACTCAAGCCGACTTGAGGCTGGCCATCGGCTACGTTCCGGCACAGAAATGGACAGTTACGCCCAGCCTTGGCTACACCAGCAACGATTCCAATATCCTCATCAACAAATACACGCGCACCATGTTCAGCGTCAGTGTGCGTCGCGATTTCAACTGACCCCCGTTAAATTGCAGACAGTTTTAAGAGGAGACCGGATCATGCACCCTCAACAACTCCGCGTTAGATTGAATCGTCAGGTGATAGTGCTGTGTCTCATTTCAGCATCCTTTCCGCTGCCGGGATATTGCATCCCGGCAGGGCGCGCAGATTTTGTTATCGGCAATGTCGAGGCAGTTGCTGCGGATGGCGCCCGGCGCCCTCTGGCCAAGGGTTCTGAAATCAGCGCCGGTGATGCCATCAACACAGCTGCTGGCGCCCGTGCCCAAGTGCGTTTTGCCGATGGCGGCTACGTCTCGCTGCAGCCCAATACACTGTTCCGTGTTGACGAGTTCAACTACAAGAATAAAACCGACGGCGAGGAAAAGGGCTTCTTCAGCCTCTTGAAGGGTGGCCTCAGGGCAATCACCGGCGCGATAGGCCACGTCAATCGCAACACTTACAAAGTGGCCACGCCCAGTGCAACCATAGGTATACGCGGCACCGGCTATAAAGCCGAGATCAGGGATGAAGGCCTGTTCGTGAGCGTAGGCGAGGGGGCGATCTCGCTCACCAACAAGGCAGGCCTGCTGGTTGTCACTGCCGGGGGAGCGGCGTTTGTGGCAAACAGTAATACCGCGCCTGCTCCCAGCAGCGAACAACCCAGGATTCCACCGGCCAGCTTGCAGCCACTCGACGCGATCATTTTGCCTATTTTGCCCAGCCTGGCGTCCGGCAGTGGATACGTATTGGCCTATGCAAACTCACTTGGAAGCAGTGCGTCTTTGTCAGGCGTCAATGCAGTTTTCAGCAGCACCAGCCAGCTGACTCAATATAGTGGCACTGACCTGCAAGGCCTTACGGGAAGCGGCGCACTGGGCGCAGCTAATGTTGCGTTTTCTGCGACTGACGGCATCATCGGCTGGGGGCGCTGGGTTGGTTATATCACTGGCACCACACCCCTGTCCCCAGGGGTGTTCGATTACGTGGTCGGCATCCCGACAGCAGTCATGCCTACAACGGGTACGGCAACTTACAACCTGATGGGCTACACCAGCCCGATGGCTACGAACGGATCCAGCGGCTATAGCGTCAATGGCACCCTCAGTGTCAACTTCGCATCGTCTGCAACGGTGAACATGACCGTTGCCAATAGCGCAAATTCTTATGTGGTTAATGGTGCCGTGACCATCACAGGACAGACTTTCTCTGGCAGCGGCGTCCCCACCTCAGGAGGGGTATGTAGTACCGCCTGCACTACCTCGGTCAATGGATTTTTTGCCGGAACCAATGCCGCGCGCGCAGGGCTGTCCTATTCGATGCTGATCCCTAGCAACACCATCACCGGTGTTGCGGTTTTTGCCAGGCAATAATTCTGCCTGCAACTGCATGCCAGATCCTGCCTGGCAACAAGCACTCCCTGCCGTTCAAACGCAGTGAACACAAGCTGCGCAATGCGTCTGGCTGATTTAGTCGGGCACTCGCCAGCAGCCTCGATCTCGCCACATCCAGATGACAATCGCCACCAGAGGGCCGGGTAGAGGTGTGGGATGCTCATGACCGGGCCTTGCATGCGACGGATCCATGTGTGCAGTGCAACAACACCATGGTGTCTTGATAATATTGCCAAGAATTGACGCGTTTTCCCCGCGCTGTTCCCATAAATGAAGTGGCAGTAATGGCTCTAGAGTGTATCCGTGCTGAATCAGCCAGGAGTATCGGGCGTATAGCGCGAGAGAATTGCCACTCGCTGCAGAGCCTGTGGGCCAGGCGGTCGATACACTTTGCCCCCGCTACTCGGGATTGAAATAAAGGAGAAAGAATGTTTTGCGGGAAGCTGAAACAAAGCAATCAGGCATTGCAGGCGCGCTTGACAGAGAACGAACAAGGCATCGCTGTTTTGCGAGCCGAGCTGTCGCGTTTGGAGAGCGAGCGTAACGCTATGCAGGCCGAGTTGGTGAGTGCGCATACGGAACGCGAAGTACACAGCAGGATGTTCGCCAACATGCAGGGGTTCGGTGAGTCCTTCGTGTCATTGCAGCAATCGCAGGCTGCGGCTGCACAAGCGTTGAAGCATGAGAAGCAGCATGCCATCGAAGCTGCAAGCATCTCGGTGAACAACCGTCAGGCGGTAATCCAGATTGCTTCCAGCCTGGAGGCCTTGTCCGGCGATACGCTGCAAACTTCGCAGAACGTCCAGGGGCTGACTGAGCGCGCAACGCAGATCGGCAGTATTGTGCAGCTGATCAAGGAAATTGCCGACCAGACCAATCTGTTGGCATTGAATGCTGCCATCGAAGCGGCGCGTGCTGGCGAGCAGGGACGCGGCTTCGCCGTGGTGGCTGACGAGGTGCGCAAACTGGCTGAACGTACTGCCAAAGCGACCAGCGAAATCTCCATCATTGTCAGCGCTATTCAGGTCGAGACGCATGGCGCCAAGACTCAAATGGAAGAATGGGCGGGTAAGTCCCTGGTGTTCAGCCAGAATGTCAGCAGCGTGATGGAGAACATGAAGCATTTGCTCGATCTCTCTCACACCATGGAAGGCACTATCTCGGCAGCGGCATTGCGCAGCTTCGTCGAGGTCGCCAAGATCGACCACATACTCTACAAGTTTGAGATATACAAAGTGTTTATGGGTATCTCCGAGCGCACGGCTGACAGTTTTTCTTCACACACTGCTTGCCGTCTGGGTAAATGGTATTTGGAGGGCGAGGGCAAGGAGTGCTACTCCCAACTGGATGGCTATGCGGCGGTGGAGAATCCGCATCAGAATTTTCACAATAACGGCCGCGAGGCCGTGGTGGCGTTTCATGCCGGCGCTTTGCTACGAGGCATGGAGCTGATAGCCAAGATGGAGGTTGACAGCATGGCAGTGCTGGCGGCACTGGAACGTGTCGCCGTGGCGGGCGAGGGGGACAACAGCCTGTTGTGCCACGCGCCATAACAATAGCGGCCGCGTTTTCTGGTGCAGCGCAAGTCGGGGGGGAAATCAAGTGAAATTGCCATAAAAACCATGGAAAATTACACTGGCATCCTCACATGGCATTGCTATAATGAGCCCACATAACGAGTTTTTCGCGGTCTATTCTGTCAAACAAACAATAAACTGAAAAAATTGGAGGTTTCATGGCTATCTCTTCCATTGCATCCGGACACAACAATATCGCCGCTGTACAAGCGCCTCCTCAGGCACAGCGCGTTCGCAAAGCTGAGGCTGACGGCGACAGAGATGACGGTGGCAGCAAAGCAGTCCAAGCCGCTAAAGTCGCTCCTCCTGCGCCCAGCGTCAATACGAGCGGTCAGGTGGTCGGGCAAATCTTGAACGTGACCGCTTGAACACAGCAGTCACTGGCATCCTTGGGGATGCCGTTTTTTTTGCGGGACGGAGTATTACCGAATATTCCCATATGGTGGTGTCATTTTGCATTAACTTATTTGATTGTAATCCGTCAATGACCGCCCTCTTTACTCTGCGCCACCCCCGAACTTTGTCATTATGAACACGGCATCCCGGAATATTCACGGTCATCCCGTCATGATTATTGGAGCCGGACGTGGAGGGTCTGCCCTGCTTGAGATGTTCATGGAAGATGAACTGATCCAGGTGATAGCCATAGCCGACCCAAACCTTGAGGCACCAGGGATTAAACTGGCAGAAAGCCATGGAATTCCCGTCTATGCAGATGCGGGTGAGGCAATGCGAGCCTGCAAGGAATATCCGGACTGCATCATTTACAACTTGACGCACGATGACGCAATCGCCGCAGAGGTGCAGAAGGTTTTTGGCAATAAAAATGTGACCAGTGGCATTGAAGCCAAACTGATTTGGCAGATGGTGACAAACCTGAAGCGGATCAAAGGTGAGCTGGAAAAGAGCCAAGGTCAGTTGAGCGCCATTATTTACAATGCAATGGACGGCATCATTACGATCAATGAAGCCGGCGAGATACAGGGATTCAATCCGGCAGCCGAGGAAATTTTTGGTTATTCACAGCAAGAAGTGTTGGGCAAGAATGTGAAGATGCTGATGCCCGAACCTGTGCGCAGTGAACATGACGCATATATCGAACGCTACCTTGAGACGGGCCATGGGAAGATCATCGGGGTAAGCGGGCGCGAGGTGACGGCTGTTCGAAAAAACGGCGAGCAATTTTCCATGGAATTGTCTGCATCGGACATGGTGTTGAGGGGTGAACGCTACTTTGTCGGCATCATCCGGGATGCTACTGAACGCAAGCTGGCAGAGCAGAAAATAATGCATCTGGCGCACCATGATTATTTGACCGACCTTCCAAACCGGACCCTGTTTCTGGATAGGCTTGAGCGCTCCATTTCCCAGGCAAAACGCAGTCACCACAAAGCGGCAGTCCTGTTCCTCGATCTCGATGGCTTCAAGTGCGTTAATGACACGCTGGGGCACGGTGCAGGTGATCTGTTGCTGCAGGAAGTTGCCGCCAGGCTAAAAAAGATCGTTAGAGATTCGGACACGGTGGCACGGATGGGGGGGGACGAATTTACTATTGTGCTAAACAATATCGGGTCGGATGAAAACGCCGCACTGATAGCAAATAATATAATCATGTCCCTGTCCGAGCCTTGCGATTTAAAGGGGCAGCGCTGTCATGTGGGATGCAGCATTGGTATTGCCATGTTCCCGAATGATGCCAAGGAGTTTGAAAAGCTCCTCAGTCACGCTGATGAGGCCATGTATCTGGCCAAGCACAGCGGAAAAAGCACCTATAAGTTTTATCAGGATGTTGTGCCACGGCCCTGTTTAAATCAGGAATTGGCGTAATTCACCGGCCTGATCGGGGGAGCTCCTGCGCATTACGCAGTTTTCCGAGGCAGTGTGTAGGTGTTTTTCTTACAAAAGAATCAGACATCCTCTGATTCACGCGCTTGCTCTTCCCTTGCAAAATGCAGCCATCGAACAAGACATGATTTGTGACGGGGGCGGAAAATGCAGACAAACCAGATACAAGAGGAAATAAGGGAAGCCAACCTTTCTTACATGCTGCTCGCGCAGCAGATGATACAGGATGACAAGGTCTCCGCAATTTTTCGACTCGGCATCAGCGCGGGAATTGCCGATCTGATCGCAGGCCTTACTCCGGCGCAAATACTCAAAATGGTGGCCTCGGATATGTTGCTGTGCCGCTTCCGTTTTGACGAGCGCCTGATGCTTAACCTGGTGACAGATTTCAACAAGGACAGGATGATGTCGCAGGCTCACGCGACTATTCTGATGTCCGCCCAGCCAGTAGCAGCGTTGGCAGCATAACCAGTGAGAGGGATGTCATGCGTAACAAGAGCCTGGTCAACGAAGCACGTGAAATTCAGATCGCCGTAGAGCTGGTCAATCTGGGGGCGCGCCTGCAGCTACTGCAGGAAGAGACTTCACTCAGCCGCGAACGCCTGCTGAAACTGTACAAAGAGGTCAAGGGGGAGTCTCCCTCCAAGGGGATGCTGCCTTATTCCACCGACTGGTTCATGAGCTGGCTGCCCAATATTCACTCTTCCCTGTTTATGGATATACACCAGTTTCTGGTAAAGCATGCGGGTGTTAGCGGAGTGGAGGCGCTGATCAAGAGCTACCGTCTGTACCTTGAGCAGACTGGCCCGACAGAGGGCGAGCCGGTGTTAAGCATTACCCGCGCCTGGTTCATGCTGCGTTTCTTCGATGCCAAGATGTTGCAGTTGACCCCGTGTACAGAGTGCGGCGGCCATTTTGTGGTGCATACCGACGAATTATGCGGTGACTACAGTTGCGGCATTTGCCGCCCACCTTCGCGCGCTGGCAAGACCAGGAAAGCCGCGCAGAGTGAAGCCGCCGCAGCCTGAAGAGACAGCCGCGAACGCCGTTAATACTGAAAATTTGCTCAGTATTAACGGCGTTTCCCATTGAAGTGCTTGCAAATGGGTGAACTGATGATGGATTCGCAGCTTGATTCGCGGATAGAAACAGAAAAGTGGCTGCTACGCTACAAACTAGTTATGCTGCATGCGTAAACTAAAAAAGGGCATGAATCATGTTGGTGATTATTGGATATGTGGTGGTGGCAGCCTCGGTGTTTGGAGGCTTTGCATTGGCCGGCGGGCATATGGGAGCGCTGTTCCAGCCGGTTGAACTCCTGATGATTGCGGGTGGCGCAGGCGGTGCTTTTTTTGTCGGGAATACCGGCAAGACCATCAAGGGCACGCTAAAGGCGCTGCCGGGAATACTCAAAGGCTCAAAATACAGCAAAGACAGCTATATGGAGCTGATGGCGCTGCTCTATGAACTGCTCGGCAAGGTGCGTAAAGAAGGCTTGATGGCGATCGAAGGCGATGTTGAAAATCCCGAGGAAAGTCCGATCTTCGCCAAATACCCCAAGATACTGGCGGATCACCACGTCGTTGAATTCCTCACCGACTATCTGCGCATTATGGTCAGCGGCAACCTCAACTCGATGGAAATCGAAAACCTGATGGATGTTGAAATCGATACTCACCACCACGAGGCGATGGTGCCAGCGCATGCCATTGCCAAGGTGGGGGACGGCATGCCGGCGTTCGGTATTGTGGCGGCGGTGATGGGGGTGGTGCATACCATGGAATCGGTCGGAATTCCGCCGGCCGAATTGGGCATATTGATCGCGCACGCGCTGGTCGGTACTTTCCTCGGTATTTTGCTGGCTTACGGTTTTGTCGGCCCGCTTTCTGGCTTGCTGGAACAAAAGGCTGAAGAGTCCACCAAGATGTTCCAGACCATCAAGGTCACCCTGCTTGCCAATCTCAATGGCTATGCCCCGGCAATGGCGGTGGAATTCGGCCGCAAGGCGCTGCTCTCCAGCGAGCGTCCGGGATTTACCGAATTGGAAGCCCACGTTAAGCAGAAACGCTGAACGCAACTCATTATCACGATAAATATTCCGTCATGGCGAGTGAAGAAAAAAGACCCATCATTATCAAACGCATCAAGAAGGTGGCTGCTGGCCACCATGGCGGTGCGTGGAAGATTGCCTATGCCGACTTCGTGACCGCAATGATGGCGTTCTTTCTGTTGATGTGGCTGCTGGGTTCAACGGCCAAGGGCGATTTGATCGGCATTTCAGAATATTTTAAAACCCCGCTCAAAGTTGCCTTGCTGGGAGGTTCCGGCAGCGGCGACAGCTCCAGCGTCATCAAGGGCGGCGGCAAGGATTTAACGCGCTCAACCGGCCAGATCAAGGAAGGCGAGTTGCCCACCGAGAAAAAAATTATCAACCTCAAGGCGGCTACCGAGGAGTTGATCAGGCAGGAAAAGCAGAAAGAGCTGGACAAGCTCAAAGAGCTGAAAGCCAGCATTGAGAAGGCGATAGACAGCAATAGCAAGATGCAGCAATTCAAGAAGCAGATATTGCTGGACATCACCAGCGAGGGGCTGCGCATACAAATTATGGATGAAAAGAACCGGCCGATGTTCAAGAGGGGCAGCGCCGATCTGGAACCCTATACCAAGGAAATTTTGCATGAGATCGGCAAGATATTGAACCAGGTGCCTAACAAAATCAGCCTGTCAGGACACACCGATGCGCAACCCTATGCCACAGACCGCAAAGGCTTCAGCAACTGGGATCTGTCGGCAGATCGCGCCAATGCTTCGCGGCGCGAGCTGATAACCGGTGGCATGGAGGATGCCAAAGTCACGCGTGTGGTGGGGCTGTCCTCGGCGGTGCTGTTCGACAAAAAAGATCCGTTTAATCCGGTTAACCGCCGCATCAGCATTATCGTGATGAACAAGGAGGCGGCTGAAGCGGCGCTAAGAGATGGCGGCACGGTAGAGCTGGATGCGATTAACGAGGCGGCCTTGCAGGGGCAAAGCGGAGTGATGGCGAATGCCTCTGCCGCCGCCTCTGCTCCTGTGATGGCGACGGCGCAGCCAGCGTCTGCGGTGGCTGCGCATTAAGCCCGAGGCGAGGCATGGGGTGTGAATGAACAGCATGGAGAGATTAAAGATATACGGGATGTTGCCGCTATCAGACATACGGGTTAACAAAAACTGGCGCCTGAATAATCAGGATGAAAAGAATAAATGAAAAATTGGCGGGGCTAACACTCCCCTGAAAACAAGTTGCAAATTCCAATTCAGATCGTCCCGATGCTGGTTTTGGTGGCGGCTCAGTGCTGGGCGTTTGAACAGTTAAAACGCGATGAGGTCGGGCAAAGGTGGGCGTTGCGGCGTGCCTAAAGAGCGTGTGGCGCAGTTCAGGATGGTTGCAGTTGGAGCGGAGCAAAAAACCCAAAGAGGCAGCGCTACACAGCAATGTGTTGCAGCGTAATGTGAGTCACAGAGTTGCATGACAAGGAAATATAAAAATGTTCAAGAATACGTCCATTGCGGCACGCCTGATGATTCTGGTGAGTACCATGGCCGTGGTGATGCTGGGTAGCGTTTCCTACGTCACTGTCAGCGCTACGCGTGCCTTGGAGAGCATGCATGCCGCAGGCCAGGAAACCATAGGAAACGTGCAAGGATTCGGCCGTATCGTGTATCTGATGACGCGCAACCGCGTCATTCTGATGGATGCGGGCATTCATTTCGAGCCGGCGCGGTTGGCGAAACGCGAAGCGGAATACTATAAAAACCGCGATGAGATTAACGAGATTGCGGAGAAATATCAGTCCGGCTTGCACGATGCCAGGCAGCGCGAGTTGTTCGAGGCATGGAAGGGGCACAGTGCCACTTATGTGAAGGAAGCGCTGGAGCCCATGCTGGCGGCCTTGAAGGCAGGCAACGTGGCAGATGCATTCCGCCTGGAACGCGATAAGGTCAGCGTGCTGAACGAGCCCATCAAAATCGATCTCGACGCGATTGACAGTTACAACCTGGAACTGGAAAACAAGAGCGCGGCAGCGTTGCAGGCAGCCAACTCGCGCATGCAAGCCACTGCTGGCGTTATCGTCAGCGTGTTGCTGCTGGGCAGCGCCATGCTGGCGCGGCAGATCATTCGCAGCGTGACCCTCCCCGCTGGCGAAATGCGCAATACGATGACCCGTATCACCGCCAATGGTGACCTGACCCTGCGCCTGACGGTGCATGACGCAAGCGAGCTGGGGCAGACTGCCGAAGCATTTAACAAGCTGATGGCAAATATCAGCTCGATTATTGCGCAGGCGCACAGTAATGCGCATGGCGTGGCCGAAACGGCCGCCCAGTTATCCGCCTCTTTTGCGCGTATAACCCTGAGTTCGCAGGCGCAGAGCGAAGCCGCTGCCGCCGTGGCGGCCTCGATGGAGGAGATGTCAGTCAGCATATCCTCGGTGGCGGACAATACGTCAAATGTGCGCAATCTTTCCGCGCAAAGCCTGGAACGCACCCGCGAGGGGAATAGCAGCACCGATATGATGATCAGGGAAATCAGCCAGATCGAGCAGAATGTCAGGCAGATCGCCGCAGCAGTGAGCGAATTTATTCAAAGCACCAGCACTATTTCCGGCATGACACAGCAGGTGAAGGATATTGCCGACCAGACCAATCTGCTGGCGTTGAATGCGGCAATCGAAGCGGCGCGCGCGGGTGAACAGGGACGCGGCTTTGCCGTGGTGGCAGACGAGGTGCGCAAGCTCGCGGAAAAATCCGCGCAATCTGCCAACGAGATCGACCGTGTCACGCAATCGCTGGAACAGAAATCCGACCAGGCGGAAAAATCGGTACAGGAGGGATTGAGTTCGCTGCAGGCCACGCAGCGCCAGATCGACCTGGTTGCGAACGTGCTGAAGCAGGCAGGGAAGGCAGTGGAACAGGCCAGCGGTGGCATCGGGGATATTGCCTCATCGGTGGCCGAGCAGAGTATGGCCAGCAACGATATAGCGCGCCATGTGGAAGGTATTGCGCAGATGGCGGAAGAGAATCACACGATGATTGCGCAGTCGGAGCAGGGCAGCATGCGCTTGAACCAGCTGGCGCAGGAAATGCAAAGCGTGGTGGATAGATTCAAGGTGTAGCACCAGGAGAAGAGGCGCAGGGCCGGGGGTGCGGTACGAGGCTGCACCGGCTCAAACCTTTACAAGGAGTTGGAAATGTCAGATTTATTAAAAAATATAGATGCGCGCACCAAGCTTGCCGGCACCAATAAGCTGGAAATTCTCATGTTTACCCTGGGGCTGGACAATCGCAGCGGGCGCCGCGAGACCTACGGCATCAACGTGTTCAAGGTGCGCGAGGTGATGCGCATCCCGGACATCACCAAGGCGCCGGATATGCCAGCCTGCGTGGAGGGCATGGTGAGCCTGCGCGGCGCGCTGGTGCCGGTGATCGACCTGGCGAAATACACCAATATGCAAACCGACACCAAGCCCGCGATCATGATTGTGACCGAATATAACCGCCACACCCAGGGGTTTCTGGTGGAGGCCGTGGACACCATATTGCGCCTGGACTGGTCGTCCATGCGCGTGCCGCCGGAAATGCTCAATGCGCAGCTCGGTGGCCTGGTTACCGCCGTAACCGAGTTGCCAGACAAACGTCTGGTAATGATGATGGACGTGGAAAAAGTGCTGGCGGATACCGGCCAGTTTGCCACAGATGATTTTGCGTTAAAAAGCGTCCAGCCTATTGGTGTTGCCAACCGCACGATATTCTTCGTCGATGATTCCTCAGTGGCGCGCAAGCAAATCGAGCGCACGCTGGATGCCATGCAGGTGCGTCATATTTCGGCGGTCAATGGCAACCAGGCACTGCAGGAACTGAAAAAAATGGCCGACTATGCCGATGCTACGCATCAGCCGGTGAGCGATTTTATTCAACTGATCCTGACCGATGTGGAGATGCCTGAAATGGACGGCTACATGCTTACCCGCAAGATCAAGGAAGACCGGCGTTTTGCCAATATTCCGGTGCTGATGCATTCGTCGCTGTCCAGCGAATCCAACCAGCAACTGGGCAAGGCTGTGGGCGTGGATGAATACGTGCCCAAATTTGACCCGCAAAAGCTGGCGCAGACGCTAACACGCCTGTTGACCTGAAGAGAGGAAAAATCATGTCCTTCGAAGAAAACACAACACACCATAACGGGAACGGCAGCCTGCTCGACTCAGTGGATGCGCGCACCAATCTGGCGGGTTCCAACAAGATGGAAATCCTGCTGTTCTCCATCGGCTCGAATGAAATCTTTGGCATCAACGTGTTCAAGGTGAAAGAAGTCACACGTGCAGTGCGCATCACCAAGACACCCAACATGCCACACGGAGTCGATGGCATCGTCAGCCTGCGCGGCCATGTCATGCCTGTGCTCAACCTGGCGAAATTCATGGGCCTGGGCAATCCCGATGAACAGAAAGTCATGATGGTGGCTGAATACAGCCGCCACGTGCTGGGGTTCCTGGTGCGTGATGTAGACCGCATTATCCGCGTGGACTGGGACAAGGTGCGCGCCGCCGAGGGCATTGTATCCAACAGCGGCAACCTGATTACGGCCATTACCGAGCTGCCCAATGGTTCGCTGGTTTCCATTCTGGATGTCGAGCAGATTCTTTCCACTGCGTTTGGCGAAGCCGTGGTGGGCAATATCGACAAGCTGGAAAAAGGCCATGAAAAGTCTGTCTTCTTCATCGATGATTCTGCGGTGGCTCGTAAGAAAATAGCCGAAGTTCTGGATAAGATGGGAGTGAAACATATCCAGGCGCATAACGGACAGGAGGGGTGGCAACGCCTCAAGGGTTTGGCAGATTCAGCACAGAATGCCGGGATTGATTTGCATGAGCAAATTCAGGTGGTGCTGGTGGACGCAGAAATGCCTGAAATGGACGGTTATGTGTTGACTCAGCACATCAAGGCTGACAGGCGCTTTGATCGGATACCGGTGGTGATGCACTCCTCGCTGTCGTCGGAGGCGAACCGCGCAATGGGAAAAAGGGTAGGCGTTGATAGTTACGTATCGAAATTTGATTCGTCGGCATTGTCAGAAACGTTGCGGCCATTGCTGATGTAGCGATAATAGGCGGGCAACACCAAGTATGACCGAGTCATTTTCAAACTATAGCTAGTAACGGAGGAAATTGTGCCTGATCCAAATATGAAAATCCTGGTCGTGGATGACTTCTCAACGATGCGCCGCATCGTGCGCAACCTGCTTAAAGAGCTGGGTTTTGCCAATGTCCACGAGGCGGAAGACGGTGTCGATGCATTGACCAAACTGCGCGGCGGCAACTTTGAATTTATTGTCTCCGACTGGAATATGCCGAATATGTCCGGCATTGAACTGCTGCGCGCGGTGCGTGCCGACGCGGAGCTGAAGCACCTGCCACTGTTGATGGTAACTGCCGAGGCCAAGCGCGAAAACATTATTGAGGCGGCACAGGCCGGCGCCTCGGGCTATGTGGTCAAGCCTTTTACGGCGGCGACGCTGGATGAGAAGCTGCAAAAAATCTTTCAAACCATGCAGAAGTGAGTGATGCCATGAATAAAAAAGTGACGGCAAATAACGACTCTGACGACTTGGAGGCCTTGTTCGACAGCATCGTCTCTGCGAATAACGACAGCAGCAATGCCAAACCGGCTGCACCGGTTGCAGCTGTGGCCAAGGCAGAGGAAGGGGATGTCATTAACGAAATCGGCAAGATGACGCGCGCTCTGCACGACAGCCTGCGCGAGCTTGGCTTCGACAAGAAGCTGCAACAAGCGGCTTCTGCCATACCCGATTCGCGCGATCGTTTGAACTACATCGCCACCATGACGCAGCAGGCGGCTGAACGCGTGCTGAATGCGACGGAGGCAGCACAGCCGCTGGTGGAAAAAGTCGAGAAAGACGCGAAGGCGCTGGCGGCGGACTGGCAGAAACTGTTCGATAACAAGATGGATGTGGAGCAGTTCAAGCAGCTGGCGACGCGCACCCATGCTTACCTGGTCGAGGTACCCAAGCAGACCAAACAGACCAATGCTCATCTGACAGAAATCATGCTGGCGCAGGATTTTCAGGATCTCACCGGCCAGGTGATCAAAAAGATTATGGAAGTGACACAGAATCTGGAACAGCAACTTGTTGCCCTGCTGGTGCACCACGCACCCGCTGGCGCAAAAATTGATTCCGGCCTGATGAACGGGCCAGTGGTGAATGCGGCCGGGCGTACCGATGTGGTGACCAGCCAGGCGCAGGTCGATGATCTATTGGAAAGCCTGGGGTTCTGAAATGGGTGACTTCACCGGGATGGAAGAGTTGTTGCAGGACTTCTTGCTGGAAGCCTCCGACCTGCTGTCCGATGTGGATAGCAAGCTGATGGACCTGGAGAAGGCTCCTGAAGATAAAGCGCTGCTGAACGTGATATTTCGCGGCTTCCACACCATCAAGGGGGGCGCGGGATTTCTGAATGCGCAGGAACTGGTGACCCTGTGTCACCTCACCGAAAACCTGTTCGATAAATTGCGTAATGGCGAGCTGCAACTGACGCCATCCCTGCTCGACGTTATTCTTGCCGCGACCGGCGAAGTGCGCCTGATGTTCAACGATCTGGGCAAGAATACCCAGCCGCAATCGGCGCCTGCCAACATACTGGCAGCCCTTGAGGCGGCATTGAAAGGCGAGTCGGTAGCGGCGCCGGCCCCTGCAGCGCCGGTCATTTCCAGCGCCTTGCAGGCAGCGGCGCAAAACGGGCCGGACTGGAACCAGCTCTACCACGCCTTGCTGGGGGCAACACCGGCCGCAGCTCCTGCGGCAATTCCCGCAACCCCCGCACCTGTGGCAGCGCCGGCAGCCGTTACTGCTGCGCCGGCACACCCTGTGATCGACGAGCATCAACTCAAGGTCAGCGCCTTTGGCCGCCGTGCCAACGATATTCCCGGCAGCGCAGCACCTTCGGCCTCGCGCCGTGAAGGCGAGGCGGGTGCCAAAGACAATACCATACGCGTCGACACTGACAGGCTGGATCAGGTGCTTAACCTTTCCGGAGAAATCGGGCTGACCAAGAACCGCCTGACCCATTTGCGCACCGATATTCTGCAGGGGCGTGCCGACCCGGCCACGCTTAAATCGCTGGATGAATCAGTCAGCCAGCTCGACATGCTGGTGGTGAATCTGCAGAACGCGGTAATGAACACACGCATGCAGCCAATCGGCCGCTTGTTCAAGAAATACCCGCGTCTTGCGCGTGACCTGGCGCGGCAACTGGGCAAGGACGTGGAACTGGTGCTGTCCGGTGAAGAAACCGAAATCGACAAGACCATGATCGAGGATCTCAACGACCCACTGGTGCACCTGGTGCGCAACGCGGTTGACCACGGCGTGGAAAGTGCGGAGCAGCGCGTTGCTGCCGGCAAGCCGGAGAAAAGCATGGTGCAGCTGAGCGCACGCCAGGAAGGCGATCACATCCTGATCAGTATTTCTGACGATGGCCGTGGCATGCGTGCCGAAGTGCTGCGCAACAAGGCGATCGAGAAAGGCCTGATTACCCCGGAAGCAGCCAGTGCGATGAACGAGGAAGAAAGCCTCAATATCGTGTTCATGCCGGGTTTCTCCACCAAGGATGAAGTTTCCAGCGTGTCCGGCCGTGGCGTCGGCATGGATGTGGTGAAAACCAATATCCAGAAGCTGAATGGTTCTATCTCGATTCAGTCCGAGCCGGGGCGAGGATCGGTGTTTACCATTTCCCTGCCGCTGACACTGGCGATCCTGCCGGTGCTGCTGCTGCGCCTGAGCGACCAGCCGTTTGCGGTGCCGCTGTCCATGGTGCGCGAAATCATGTCGGTGACGCCTGAGGAGCAGCAGCTGATTTCAGGCAGGCCCACCATGGTTGTGCGCGGCGAAGTCTTGCCGTTGCGCTCGCTGGCCCAATTGATAGGCTGGGAGGATTCCGGCAAGTCTGAAGTCGGGGTGTTGATGCAGGTGGGCAACCACAGCTTCATCCTTTCTGCAGACGGTTTTGCCGGGCATGACGATGTGGTGATCAAATCCCTGGATACTTTCCGCCCCAAGGGTGTGGCTGGCGTGACCATGTCGAGTGAAGGCGAGATTGTATTGATTCTGGATATCAAGGAATTGCTCAGCGCGAGCAATCTATAAGGGGTGTGACCATGCAAGATAAACAGCACAGTGGCAACAGCTTGATGGCGCTGGCGGGTATTGCCCTGACTGCACTGCTGCTGCACTGGATCTTCAGCGGAAGCGGATCTGCATGGGCAAGCCTGCTGATAAATGCTGGCGTGACAGCGGCCGCACTTTTTGCAGCGTGGCTGGTGCTGCGGCCGGCAGCCAGCAGTAGCGCCGGCGCGAGAGCTGTCGAATATAAGCCAAGCGCAGTTGAAAGCGTGCTGCTGCAAACCCACCCGCAATTCGCCACCCACTTTGCCGGAGCGAATGCCGACCTGAATCAGGTGCAGGCTTTGCTGGCGGATGCGATTGAAAAACTCTTTGCCAGTTTTAATGGCATGCAGAATCTGATTCAAAGCCAGCGCAATGCGGCGCTGGCCTTTGCCGCGAGCGGACATGACGAATCCTCGATCAACCGGTTTGTGGCCGACTCCGCCGAGACCATCACTAATCTGGATAACCTGGTGAATGCCATTGTCAACAACAGCAAGTTGGGACGCGACTTGGTGGAGAAAATGGGCGGTGTGGGAAATCAGGTGATGAGTGTCCTGAATATCCTGGTTGAGATTGACCGGATTGCCAAACAGACCAATCTGCTGGCGCTGAACGCCGCGATCGAGGCTGCCCGTGCCGGCGAATCCGGACGCGGCTTTGCCGTGGTGGCAGACGAGGTGCGCAAGCTGTCCAGCCGTTCCGAAAAATTCAGCCAGCAGATACGCATCGAAATTACGCAGATGATAGGGGCGATCGCCCAGGCGGAAGAAACCGTGAACACGATCGCCTCTCTGGACGTGAGTTCCGCGCTGGCGGCCAAGCAGAAAATGCAGGAGAAGCTGGGCGAGGTGCAGCAGTCCAATACCAAGATGGTGCAGGTCATCGAACAACAAAACGAAATCGCGCAGGAAGTCGACGTGGTGGTGGGGCGTGCCATTACCTCCTTGCAGTTCCAGGATATGGTGGGGCAGTTGCTGCAGCATTCTCATACCCGTATCGGCAGCATGGAGTCGGCCTGGAACCGCCTCGGGGAATGGTCAACTGAAGCCTCTCAGGGGCATGCCGCAGCACTCGACAAGATTGAAAAAATGCGTGCTGAAATCAGTGATATATTTGCCCAGGCTGAAGAGCGGGGTAACCGTAATCCGGTGCGTCAGGAAAAGATGGACACTGGCGATATCGATTTATTTTGAAAATTTTGTGATTGAGTTTTTAGGGGAACAGCGATGGCGAAAACAATACTAAGTGTGGACGATTCCAGTTCGATACGCCAGATGGTGGCGTTTACGCTGAAGAGCGCAGGCTATGAAATCATCGAGGCTGTGGACGGGCAGGAGGGGCTGGACAAGGCCAAGAGCAAGACCGTAGACCTCGTGCTCACCGACCAGAACATGCCGCGCATGGACGGGCTGACCCTGGTCAAAAATTTGCGCGCCATGCCTGCCTATAAAACTGTGCCGATACTGATGCTCACCACCGAGTCCAGCGACGCCATGAAAGTACAGGGCAAGGCGGCAGGAGCAACCGGCTGGATCGTGAAGCCATTCGATCCGCAGAAACTGCTGGAAGTGGTTAAAAAGGTAATAGGCTAACGCCACAAAAATTGTGGGGGTAAATCGTTCTGCGTAGCGCAGGCTGCCTTTGCAAATCGGGACAGACGCCAACCAGCCTGCGCCGCAGGCCGAGAGTGGCGCCAATTATCAGGTGAATTGCGACTATGAGCATAGATCTAAGTCAGTTTTACCAGGTCTTTTTTGAAGAGGCTGCCGAGCATCTGGCCTCCATGGAAAGTTTGCTGGTGGCGCTGGATGTGTCTGATCCCAGCATGGACGATTTGAATGCCATCTTCCGCGCCGCGCACTCCATCAAGGGCGGTGCGGGTACTTTCGGTTTTAACGATATGACCGAGGTGACCCATGTGCTGGAGACACTGCTGGACAAGCTGCGCAAGCAGGAGATGGTGTTGACCGATGACATGGTCAGCGCCTTTCTGGAGGCAGGGGATGCCATCTCCATGCAACTTGCCGCGCACCGCGGCGAGGGCGAAGTCGACCAGGAGCAGATCAAGGCGGTGTGCGCAAAGCTGGAGCAGCTTTCCCTGGTGCAGCCGGCAGCAGAAGCAACACCCCCCAAGGCCGCGAAAGCCAAAGGCTCCAAAAAGAAAGCGGCGCCAGCTGCGCTAGCAGTGGCCGATGAAGATTACGGTTTCTTCGATGATATTCCAGCACCCGCCGCTGCTGTAGACGAAGGCTACGGATTTTTCGACGACACTCCGCAGCAAACAGCGGAGCAGGATGACAAACAGGGTTACGGTTTCTTTAGCGAGCCCACGCCACCTGTTGCCGCACCTGCTATTGCTGCCGAGAAGCCAGCTCCGCTGCTTGCAAGCGCGGCGCATCCCACCCGGCGCGCTGCGGACAGGGTGGCGCCCCCCACCCCCGAGAGTTCGATTCGCGTGAGCGTGGAAAAGGTCGATCAGCTGATCAATCTGGTGGGCGAGCTGGTGATTACCCAGGCCATGCTGGCGCAGTCCGCATCGCAACTCGACGAAACCGTGCTGGAGCGCCTGCAGAACGGCCTGAACCAGCTCGACCGCAACACCCGCGACATTCAGGAAGCCGTGATGTCGGTGCGCATGTTGCCCATCTCCTTCGTGTTCAGCCGCTTTCCGCGCGTGGTGCGCGATGTGGCGAGCAAGCTCAACAAGAAAGTCGAGCTCAAGACACTGGGCGAAACCACGGAGCTGGACAAAGGCCTGATCGAAAAAATTGCCGATCCCTTGACGCACCTGATCCGCAACAGTCTGGATCACGGCATAGAGTCGCCGGAAAAACGCCTTGCCGCCGGCAAGTCAGAGCATGGCACGATCACCCTCAACGCCTTCCATCAGGGCGGCAGCATCGTGATCGAGGTGGCCGATGATGGCGGCGGTCTCAACCGCGGCAAGATACTCAGCAAGGCGCGCGAGCGCGGCCTGCCGGTGTCTGACGAGATGAGCGACCAGCAGGTGTGGATGCTGATTTTCGAAGCCGGCTTTTCCACCGCCGATGTGATCACCGATGTTTCCGGGCGCGGTGTCGGCATGGATGTGGTCAAGCGCAATATCGCCGATATGGGCGGCCGCGTGGAGCTGGACTCGGCCGAAGGCGTAGGCACTCGCACCACCATTCGCCTGCCGCTCACCTTGGCGATACTGGATGGTCTGTCGGTGGCGGTGGCGGGGCAAACCTTCATCGTGCCGCTGGGGGCAATTGTTGAATCGCTGCAGATTACCCAGGACGATTTGAAGTCGGTCAGCGGTGAAGGCCACTTGCTGCGCGTGCGCGGCGAATACCTGCCGCTGGTGGCGCTGCACGAAATCTTCAACATCCAGCCGACTGTGACCGATCTCAGCCAGGGCATCGTGGTGATTATCGAGACCGAGGGCAGGAAGACCGCACTGCTGGTGGATGAGCTGCTGGGCCAGCATCAGGTGGTGATCAAGAGCCTGGAGTCGAATTTCCGCAAGGTGCCGGGCATGTCCGGCGCCACCATCATGGGCGATGGCAAGGTGGCGCTGATTCTGGATGTGTCGGCTCTGGATGCACGCCATGCGGCGCGCGCAAGGCAGGCCGCATAACAGCAACAGTATTGATGATATCGGGAGCCTGAATTATGAACAACCTGACAATAAAAACCCGGCTGCTGGCCGTCATTGGCTTCCTCTCGGTCCTGCTGCTAGGCATAGGCGCATATGGCCTGTGGGGTATGTCGCAGAGCAATGAGGGTCTGCGCACGGTATATGAAGACCGCACGGTTGCCATGGGGCAGCTGGACATAGTGGTGCGAAAATTGGTGAATAACCGTCTGGCTATCGTCAATTCCATCATGGATCCTAGCGATGAAAACGTCCAGAAATTTATGACGGAAATGGATAGTAATATTGAGGACATTACCAAAAACTGGGATGCCTATTACGCGACCTCTCTCACCCCGGAAGAAAAAAAGCTGGCAGACAAATTTATCGAAGACCGCAAGAAATTCGTCGGAGAAGGACTGAAGCCAGCGCAGGCGGCATTGCGCAACCATAATATCAAAGAGGCAGAGCATATTGTGGTGACCAAGATACGCCCGCTGTTTGAGCCGGTGCGTGTAGGCATCAATGCGCTGATTAAGCTGCAGCTGGACGTGGCCAAGGAAGAGTATGAGAAGTCAACCTCGCGTTACGTCATGGCGCGCACGATTGCGGTCTCGCTGATCCTGCTGGGCGTTGCCCTTGCCGTGTTGATGGGCTTCATGCTGGTGCGCAGCATCGGGCGCGGCTTGCAGTCGGCGATGGATGTGGCAGGCAAGATTGCCGATGGCGACCTTTCCAGCCGCATCCACATAGAAGGCCGCGATGAAATTGCCACACTGCTGCAATCGATGCAGAGCATGCAGGATGCGCTGAAAAAAGTGGTGGCCGATATTGAAGGCATCGTCGGCGCCGCAGTGCAGGGCGACTTCAGCAAACAGATCGATCTCAATGCCCACAAAGGCTATGCCAGGGAACTGGGCGCAGCACTCAATAAACTGTCTGATACGACCAACACGGGCCTCACTGACGTGTTGCGCGTGGCTGATGCCCTGGCTGCTGGCGACCTGTCGCAGAAGATCACCAAGAGCTATCCGGGGGTGTTCGGTCAGACTAGCAGCGGCGTGAACAGCACGGTGGATGCGCTGGCCAAAGTGGTGGCGGAGTTGCAGCGGATGGTAGAGTCAGCCGCTGTGCGCGGCGACTTCAGCGCCAAGATGGACATGGCGGACAAGCAGGGGTACACCAGGACCCTGGCCGAATTGCTGAACCA